>CAYWXT010000090.1:0-19371 GCA_964462125.1 uncultured Pirellulaceae bacterium
TGAGGCGACTCCAGCAGTTCGTCGACGATCTTTGCCAAAGCGGACGCACTCGGATCGGTGACAAACCGTTCCACCTCCTGCGGGCTCGGAGGCAGCCCAACCAAGTCAAAGTAGACGCGGCGCACCAATTTCTCCGGGTCAGCATCCTCGACCGGCGACAAATTCTCCTGTTCCAAACGTGCGAGGACGAAATGATCCACCGCAGATTGCGGCCATTCCTCGGCCTCGACCGGTGGCAGCTCCGCCTCCACCGGCGGCTGCAACGACCAGAGTGTTTCGGCAGACGCTGCGTCCGCTTTTCGCCGCAACGCCTCTCGATCCTCCGAACGCGGATCGGGCGCCCCCATCACGATCCAACGCTCGAAATGCTCAATCACCTCCGCGGGTAACTGCTCGTCCGGCGGCATTTCCAAATCGCCATCGTATTTCAAAGCCTGCAAGAGTTGGCTGTCGTCGGGTTCGCCGGGCACGACCGCGGCTTCCCCGGAGGCCCCGCCGGCCCGCAAACCGTCAGGAGAGTCGAGTGCTAAATCCGCCACCAGCAAATCGGCTTCGTGCGAGTGGCACTCGTAACAGTGCTTCACCAAAACCGGTCGAATGTGTGATTCGAAAAACTGCCGCTCGTCCTGACGGATCGACTCGGACGCCAGGCACGGAGAGGTTGCTGCTGCAAGTACGATCAACAGCGCGGGACGACAACGGCGCGTCAACGGAAGCATGAATCCACTCGCTTTCCGGCGGGAAAGAGCTCAGGGCAAGCTGAACTCAGTGGGAAGGCAGGAAGGTAGGTCGGGGGGGAATCCGTCTCAGGGGGAAACTCCAGTATCTGTGATCCGCCGGGCAGCTGTCAAATCCGATCCGAGCCCCCGCGACGGAAACGCCGCGACGGAAAACGCCGAGTCCGAGCGACGGAAAACGCCGAATCCAAATATGTGCACCGCTTCACGGACGACGAGCATGGTTGTGCACGGGTTACAAACGCGCGTTCGCCTGCTGGCCGATACCGATCGGAGGCACTTTTCCATTCATTCCCCACCTCGACCCTGCTCCGCCGGTCGCACCACGATCCGCTGCTCCTCCCCGAACAATCCACCTTCCGATATTGCTTCCCACTCCGCCGCGTCGGGCTCCGCCACCGTGACCTCAACCCGCTGCACGCGATCGGCAGCCATCAGCACCACCTGAGGAACTTCAACAATCCGGCTGACATTCAACAGCGTGATCGCGTCACGATTGCGAGCCGATAGATCGCTTAGGTTCAGCTCCGTGATGCGGTCTTCAAACAGTGACGCGTAGAGCGCCCATGCCGCCGCATCACGCTCCCCCGTCAATCGCCGCGGCCGGCCGGCAAACGGTTCGCTCCGCTCGAGTACCTGCAGCAACCGGCAGACGTCCCAAACCCGCATGCCGTCGGCCGTCTGTCCGAGCAACATGAACCGGCGGCGGATATGGGTCCGTTTCCGCTCGTCACGGCTCCATTCCGTCGGCCCGACACCACGGGGCGGAAACAGCACCCATGTCGAACCTAGCTCGCGCGTTTGACGGACGAGCGATTCCAAATCCTGCGGGCTCGACTCCCCCGTGGACAAGAAGGGATCGTCGTTGTCCAGGGCATGTCCGAGCCCACCTGAGACTCGCTGCCAAGCGGCCTGATCAAGCACTGTCACGGTCAGAGAATCTTCCGAGCCCTCCACCCCTTCCGGTTCGATGACGAAGAATGGAAGCCGGTACGGGGACTGGCCGGCAAGCTCATAGGCGGCAATGCGAAGCCCGTCGTGGCTGCTCTCCAGAAGCTTCGTCGCTTGCGGTGAAGGCAGATCGTCGTCGGAAGGCCAGCCGCGAAAGGTTTTCGCCGACAGGTCGGCTTTCCAAGTCTCCGCCGAACGCGACAGCTCTTCACGCGTCTCGGGTAGCCGCTGCCCATCGACGGCTTCGACAAACGATTCCTGGATTGTCGTCACCCGTTCGTCCTCCGGCAGCGATTCAAAGACCTTCAGCTCACGCGGTGAAAAGAATTTCTCCGCCGGCACGCGGATCAGAGACTCGTCGTCCTTCAAGAATCGGTTCATCCAACGAAACGCGTGGACGCGAAGCTCCTGCGTGTCCCGGTGCGGCCCCTCGGTGATCTGCAGCCCCAAACGGTCGTCGGCGTCGTAAAGCCGATAGATTTCCCGCACCTTGGAGTGCAGATCGACGACGCCGTCGAGCGGAAAGATGCCGTCCTTGTCGCTGTTGGAAATCAGCAGCGGCCGGGGTGCCACCAAGGCGGCAACCAGCGGGTAATCCCAGCGGTAGGTGTTAACCATGTACATGCAGTCGCAGTGGCCTTCGACGCAACCGTCAACGACGTGGTTGCGCAGGGTTGTGATCCCAGCGACCGGAACTGCCGCCCCGATTCGATCGTCCAACGCGGCAACCCACCAAGAATAGATGCCACCGCCGGAACGGCCGGTGATCCCGATCCGCTCCGAGTCGACCTCGGGACGAGACTGCAAATAGTCCACCGCTCGGATCCCGGTCCACGCTTCGACCCCTGCGGAGGTGTAGCCGCGGTTGTTCCACCACCACATGCCGTACCGGTAAGTCCCGTGGTGCAATCCCTCGAATTCACCCCGCTGGATCGTATCAATGGTCAGACACGCGTAGCCGTTGCGGGCGAACCAGGCCCCGTGGTGCTGGTAGGCGGTCTTGTTCCCCATCCGCTCGCCGTCCTCGATCACGCTGGCATGCCCGCAAACGTAAAGCACCGCCGGTAGCGGCTCCTCGATCTCGGCGGGCAAGTAAAGGTTCGCAGCCACGTACAGCCCAGGGACCGGCTGAAAGTGCAAGCGTTCCACAACGAACTCCGCCACCTCCTGCTCCGCCTGACCACCATCGCCCTCGGGGGGATACCGCAGCGTTCCCACAGTCGTCGCCTGGAGCGGTGTCCGCGGAGGCATCGGGTCCAGCCCCAGCATCTCCGCCAGTTGCTGACGGTACGTCTCCCGGCGGCTTTCCCAATCCTCCAAACTCTCGATCCCCGCCAGCGTCTGCCGCTCGAGCTGACTCGTTTCGGACTCGAAGTATTCCGCCACCCAGCGGTCCCCCAACTCCGTCGGCTCCGCGGCGTCGCCCCCGCCAGCGACACCAATCCACACGAGCACGCCAATCACCTGCAAGCCAATCTTCATCGCAACATCCTCACCGTTGGGCACCTCGATCTACCGAGCCCACCATCGTAACATCCTGCGAAGCCCAGGCGATCGGCCTGTCGAAGCGGAGCACAGGCTGCCAGCCTGTAGACCGCGCATCAAAACTTTCGGTGACTTCCATGGGCATAAGACGGTTCCTGCTTCGCCCGTCGTGTCCCTCCCCGCGATCGCAGCCAGGTCCTTCCCCCCCCTCGCCCCACCACCGCTGATTGCATCCCCCGATTTCCGAATGGACAATCAGAATGTCACTTGCCTCCCCTCATCGCCCCAGAGTCACCGATGAAGCCCCTCGCGATCTGCACCTTACTCGCCACCATCATGTCCCTCGCGATCATCGCATTGCCCGAAACCTCGCGAGCCGAAACGACGGTGGAGGACTTTGACTCCATCAAACGTTACACGCTCAAGAACATCCATGGCGTCACGGTCAAAATCACCAACTACGGCGCCATCATCACCTCCATCCTGGTCCCCGACCGCAACGGCGACTTCGACGACATCGCCCTCGGGTACGACCACCTCAAGAACTACATCAATGCCGTCGACAAACCGTACTTCGGTGCCATCGTTGGTCGCTACGGCAACCGCATCGCCAAGGGCCAATTCTCGATTGACGGCGAGACGTATGAGCTGGCGACCAACAACGGCGAGAACCATTTGCACGGCGGCATCATTGGCTTCGACAAAGTTGTCTGGGACGCCACTCCGATCGGCGGCAGCGACTGGAGCGGCCTGGAACTCAGCTACCTGGCCAAGGACGGAGAAGAGGGCTATCCAGGAAACCTGCAGGTCACCGTGACCTATCGGCTAAACAATGAGAACCAACTCTCGGTCGACTACCGCGCCACGACCGACAAACCGACCCCGGTCAACCTGACCCAACACACCTATTTCAATCTTCAGGGCGAAGGAAATGGAACGATCCTCGACCATGAACTGATGCTCGCTGCCAGCCATTACACGCCGGTGAACGAAGACTTGATTCCCACTGGCGAAATCGCACCGGTTGCGGACACGCCCTTCGACTTCACCGAGTCCAAACCGATTGGCCGCGACATCGACCAAGACCACGCCCAACTCCGCTACGGGCTCGGCTACGACCACAACTTTGTCCTCGACCGGGAAGACGAACCGGGACTGCAGTTGGCCGCGCGGGTTGACGAACCGACCAGCGGCCGAGTTTTGGAAATCCACACCGAAGAACCGGGGATCCAGTTCTACAGCGGCAACTTTCTCGACGGCCAGCTGACGGGCAAGTCGGACCGGCCCTATGTCCACCGCGGCGGTTTTTGCCTGGAGACGCAACACTTTCCCGACAGCCCCAACCGACCGGAGTTCCCCTCGACCATCCTCCACCCAGGCGAGACGTATCAAACGAAAACAGTCTTCACGTTCTCCACAACCCGGTAGCCGTAACCGCGGCGAGTCGTGAGTCGCACGCTGCCAACCCCTTCCACCGGTCAATCCGTGTCGGATCCATTCGTCGCCGACAACAGATCGAGCGCCACGGCGCCCATCGCGGTGATGCCGGTCACCAGCGTGGGGCGGGGATCCGGATAGTAGAGCGGCGAGTGAAGGGACAGCGGTCTTTCCAGTCGGCTCATCCGCTCAGGTGAAATCGAGCCCAGCGCAAACATCATGATCGGGACACCGTCGCGGGAGAACAGGCCAAAATCCTCCGCGCCCATCGTTTGCGGTACCTCGTGCACATGATCGTCCCCCAACACATCGCGAAAGATGGGCACGACCCGTTCGACCAGGTCACGATCGTTGAAAACCGCGTCGGTCCCTTCACTGATGTCGACGCTCGGTCCAGGAGCACCGGCGGCGAAGGCGACCCCCTCAGCCTTCCGCTCGATCGCCTCCAAGATTTGCTTACGTACGTCTTGAGAATAGCTCCGCACGGTGAGCTGCAAATCGCACCGGTCAGAAATGATGTTGTGCTTCGTCCCGCCCCGAATGGAACCAATCGTCACCACCGCCGGCTCGATCGGAGAGACCTCCCGGCTGACAATCGTCTGCAGCGCCAGTACGAGCTGGGAGGCTTGCACGATCGGGTCGACCGTGGTGTGGGGCTGGGCACCATGCCCTCCAGCACCCCGCACTGTGATGTCAACGCTGTCAACGTTCGCCAGAGCGAAGCCGCCGCGATAGCCCACCGCGCCGGCGGGGAGATTGGGGGTGACGTGAAGCGCCAAGGCAAAATCAGGCCGGCCGAACCGCTGGTAGAGGCCGTCGTCGAGCATCGCCCGCGCTCCGGAGACACGCTCCTCGGCAGGCTGGGCGACAAACATCACCGTCCCCTGCCAATCCTCCATGCGGGACGCTAAGAACCGGGCCACTCCGACCAGGTTGGTCATGTGCAAGTCGTGGCCGCAGGCATGCATCACCCCCACCTCGCCATCGCCAGTCGGATTCTCCACCCGCACTTCCGATGCGTAGTCGAGGCCGGTTTGCTCGGTCACCGGCAGCCCGTCCAGATCGGTGCGAAGCATCAACCGCTTGCCTTCGCCATTGCGGAGCACCCCGACAACTCCGTGGCCGCCAATGCCCGTCGTGACCTCCAAACCGGCCTTCTCGAACTCTTCGGCAATCCGCTTCGCTGTCTGCTCTTCATGAAACGACAACTCCGGATTGCGGTGCAGGTGTTCGTAAAGCGGAATCAAACCGTCCGCATGATCGTCCGCCCACTCCGCCGAATCGTTGCCCAACGCGGTCGAGGCCGCGCCAGAGACCAACACCAGCAAACACACGCAACACCCGTTTCCAATTCTCATCGATTTCGCTCCAAGATCCAGAATTAACGACAGTCCAGGTGATTCTAGGCTCTGTCAGAAAACACCCATCGCACCATGATTAGAAGTGCGGCCGCCCTCCTAGTAACTACCCTCCCCGGGGAGGGTGGCGAGGGTGATGATTGTCGCTTCGCGAGCGTCGTTCGCGTTTTCTGACAGAGCAAGCAGCCCGGCCGAGCGAAGATGCGTCCCGCTCCTTGCGAGCATTTGCTAGAATGCGGAGCCGATTCTGCTGACCGAGCCATGCCAACCCGCCCTAACTCCCCCCCTCGAAAAACCGACGGATTGCACGATGACAACGAAGAATCCGCTGCGACGTCGGTCGCTGCTCAAAGCCGCCGGTGTGACGCTGGCCTTGCCTGCCCTGGAATCGCTCCCGCGAACGGCTCACGCTGCGGCGACGCACGACTCGCCACGGCGGATTGTCTGCATCGGCAACATGCTCGGCTTTTATCCCGAAGCCTTCTGGCCCAAGGAGCCGGGCAAGGAGTACACCCTGCCGAGGACGCTGAAGCCGTTGGAACAACACCGAGCGGACATGACGGTGATCTCGGGCTTGGATCATGGTGTCAAAGGAGGCCATTTCGGTATCCACGCGTTTCTCTCAGGCGTGCGGAGCATCGATGCCAAGTCGATGCCTGATGGGAACATCACCGTCGACCAGCGGGCCGCCGAAACGGTCGGAGGACAAACCCGATTCCCCTCGCTGACGATCGGTTCGGAAACGGGGATCCATGGGGGATGCCAGATGTCGTGGACCCGCAGCGGTACGCGGGTACCGCCGATTCCCGGCCCGAAAGAGCTGTTCCGAAAACTGTTCGTGGGTGAGAATGACGAACAACGTAAGCAAGCCGCTGACCGGTTCCGTTTGCATGGCTCCATCTTGGACGCGGTTCACGGGGATGCAAAGTCGCTCGGGCATCGTGTCAACCGCCGCGACCGCGACAAGCTCGACGAATATTTCACCTCCGTCCGCGACGTCGAGCAGGGTTTGCAGTTGCGCAAACAATGGATCGACGTGCCCAAGCCGGAACCGCCGATGGAGGAACCCAAGAATTCCAACATGGTCGACGACCTGCCGCTGCTGTACGACCTGATGGCACTCGCGCTGGAAACCGACTCCACCCGGATTGCGACCCTGGAGATCGGTGGGGACTTCGAAGCCCGCCCGTTCGGTTACAACTCGGGCTACCACGCCTTGTCCCATCACGGCAAGGTCCAAGAGAGTATCGATGCGTTGATCGAGATCGAAACCTACCAAACCACGCAGTTCGCGCGGTTTTTGGAAAAGTTGAAGGCGGTCGACGATGGCGAGCAAAACCTGCTCGACCAGACGATGGTGTTGTTCGGCAGCGGAATGGGGAACGCCAACTCGCACACCAACACGAACCTGCCGGTGGTCCTCGCCGGCGGCCCCTTCCAGCATGGGGAACATTTGGCCTTCGATCCCAAAGGCCAACATCACCCGCCGATGTCCAATCTGTTTGTCACGATGCTCCAGCAGTTCGGCGTCGAGACCGATACCTTCAGCACCAGCTCCGGGACGCTCCGCGGATTGCAAACGACGTCGTAGCAGAAGTCGCGGAGACTTCTGACCGCGCGCCGCGCCACCCCTTGTAAATTCCGCCACGAGACCGCGACCAAGTCCCGACACTCTCACCTCACGCCCCTCAACATTCGGTTTTCCCGGTTTCCAGCGCGACTGATGCAACCCACTCGATTGATCATCCTGTTTCTCGTTTGCCTCGGCTACGGATGTGCCTCGGTGCCAGCGGCCGATCGCGTTGCCGCCTTCCTCACCGACTACTGTGTCCACTGCCACGGAACGGACGCTCAGAAGGGAGAGCGACGGTTCGATCAGCTCAAGCTGAACGCGATCGATGGCGACACGCTGTTTGACTTGCAGGACATCATCGACCAACTCACGCTCGGAGACATGCCGCCGAAGGAGGCCGAGCAGCCGGCGGCGGCCGAGCGTCAGGCGGTGATCGACGAGTTGACCGAAATGCTCGCCGCCGCACGAGCGGGACGCGACAGTACCGAACAGCAAACGGTGCTGCGAAGGCTCAATCGCAGAGAATACCTCAACACCATCGGCGATCTGTTCGACATGGACATGTCGATGTTTGATCCCACAACCAACTTCCCGCGCGATAACACCGTGGAACAGTTCGACAACGTCGGTGACGCGTTGGTCACCTCCGGCTATCTGCTCGAACAATATCTCCACGCGGCAGACCGAATCGTCGAAAAAGCGTTCGCGTTGCGTGAACCGCCCGAGGAACAGACATGGACGTTCAAAGGAGACTTTCGCCAGCAACCGGAACTCAATCCAGCCCACAAGGAAGCGTTCGACTACCGCTACCTCTGCCTCTATGACTGCCCCGAAGCCGAGCGGCCGGAAGGGGCTTATGGGCCGCTGGAGGAATTTCACCAGGGCGTGCCGGTCGACGGCGTCTACGAGATTCGCGTCCGCGCCCACGCGAAGAACCGGGACACGCCATACGACGAAAAACTCATGAAGATTGATCTGGACGAGCCCTTTCGTCTCGGGATCGTGCCCGGAAACGCGGCGATCGGCGAAATGCACACCATCCAGCCGATTCAACCTTTGCTCGCCGAGTCACCGATCGCCGGTGGTGAGCCCCAGTGGTACACCTTTCAGGTGCCGCTCGACCGCGGCTACTCACCACGCTTCACCTTCCCCAACGGGATGGTCGAGGTACGGCCAACCTATGGGCGGGTGATGCGCAAATACCGGGATTCGCTCCCCGAAGAATCCCAAGAGGCGAAAGGAATTTTCCGCATCCGCAAGGCGCTGATCAAGGATGGGTTGCTGCCGCATATCCGAATCCATGAAGTCGAGATCCGCGGCCCGATCGATGTCGATTGGCCGCCAGCACCACAACGCGCCGTTCTGGGGGATGAGCCGTTCTCACCCGAGCGGATCGAAGAACTGCTCCAACGCTTCGCCCGTCGCGCCTACCGCCGGCCGGTGCGTCCTGGCGAGGTCCAGCGGCTGATGGCATTGGTCGACGCCCGGCTCGCCGAGGGCCACACGCCTCGCGACGCGTTCAAAGATGGACTGAAGGCGATCCTCTGTTCGCCCGCGTTTCTCTACGTGCAACCCTCCGAGGAATCACAGCCCGCGGACGAGTCGTCTGCCAACGGCGATGCCAAGGATTCGCTGTCGGCCCACGGGCTCGCCTCGCGATTGTCGTACTTCCTATGGGCCTCGATGCCCGATGATGATTTGATGAACCTCGCCGATTCGGGTGAACTGGAAAAACCCGAGGTGCTACGAGCTCAAGTTCGCCGGTTGCTCGCCGATGACAAATCCGACAGCTTCCTCCGCGGCTTTCTCGACAGCTGGCTCCATTTGCGGTCGTTGGGAGACATGCCCCCCGATCGCAAGGCATTCGAGGCCTATTACGCCAATGGGTTGGAGCAGGACATGCGGACGGAAACGCAACGTTTCACCCGTCATTTGATTGAGCACAACCTTTCGATCCTGGAGTACCTCAGCGCCGACTACTCGTTCTTGAACCGCGACCTCGCCAAGTTATATGACGTCGAAGAGCAGGTACCGCCTGATGACGGCCACCGCTTTCGACAAGTTGCATTCGATGACCCGGCTCGCGGCGGACTGCTGGGCCAGGCCAGCGTGCTGACCGTGACGGCCAATGGAATCGAAACCTCACCGGTCATCCGCGGCGTCTGGATGCTGGAAAACGTTCTCGGCACCCCCCCGGCGCCGCCCCCCGATGACGTCCCTGCCATCGACCCCGACGTCCGCGGCGCGACCTCGATTCGAGATCTGTTGGAGAAACATCGGGACACGCCCGCCTGTAATGAATGCCATCGCAAGATCGATCCCTTGGGGTTTGCCTTGGAAGACTTTGACCCGATTGGCAGGCGGCGCGAACGATACGAGAACAAGGTGCCAGTTGACACCGCCGGCCAGCTTCCCAGCGGGGAGTCATTCGAGGACGTGGCCGGTTTGAAGGAGATCCTGGCGCAGCGGAAAAGCGTCTTCGCCCGGATGCTGACCGAAAAGTTGCTCGCCTACGCTCTCGGGCGGCGGATCGAACGGGCCGACCGCTCCGAGGTCGAACGCATCCTGGCCCAGGTCGCTGACGATGACTACCCCATGCGCAGCCTGATCGAAGAGGTCGTCCTCAGCGACGCGTTCCACCGCCGGTGACACTCGCCGGCATCAGGGAGCCTAACGTTGTTCCGCGACGACGGGGTTTCGCAATACGCCGACCCCTTCCAGTTCGACTTCGACCACGTCATCGGGACCAATGACGTCGGTCTTCCCTGGGGTGCCCATGAAGAGCAAATCGCCGGGGTGCAGCGTCACGTAACGGCTGATGAAGCTGACGGCCGACGGGATGTCGTGAATCAGATGGTCGGAGTTTTCCTCCTGGCGAACTTCCCCGTTGAGCTTCAGCCGCAGCATCAGGTTTTCGAAATCGACGTCGGTCGCGATGCAGGGGCCGACTGGTCCAAAGGTGTCGGCCCCCTTCGCCCGCCACCACTGAATGTCCTTGACCTCCTCGTCGTTTTGCCAAATCCGTTCGCTGACGTCATTCCCCGCGGTGACGCCGAAAATGTAGTCGGGTGCCTCTTCCGTGGAAACGTCGCTGCAGGTCTTGCCGATCACAACCACGATTTCTGCTTCGTAATGAACTTCCTGGGAATCACTGGGCAAAACGATCGCTTCATCCTGGCCGATCAGGCAGGAGGGCCCTTTATGGAACGGTTGCGGGATCCGCAACTTCGGCGGAATTTCGTCGGTCGAAAGGTGGCTACTGTAGTTGCCAGCCAATGCCAACACTTGGGTCGGCTCGGTGGGGGGCAGCAACGTCACCTCGTCCAGTTGATGCGTGGTATCCGACTTGGACCAGTCGCCGAACAGATTACCCTCCAGCTGGACCACGCGGTCGCCCTCGAGCAGCCCGTAGGCGACGGTCTCGCCGGCTTGAAAACGAACGTACTTGGCCGACTCTGCGGCAAGCGGTTGCACCGCGAAGGCCAGGATCGCGGTGAGTGTGAAACCGATACGAAAGCAGGAAATCATGATGTTACTCCAGGTGAAGGGGAAACACGCGTTAGGGATGAAACTGCAACGCGTACAATGATGCGTCACGAAGCCGAAATCGTAACCGAATCGGCTGGCCGGCGAGTTTGCTGAGATCCGGTAACGAGTCCCACTCGACGGTTGCGTCGATGTGGTCGCCCTGAATTGGCCGGGACCGCCAAGTCTCATCGCTGGCCGTTAGCAATTCAACCACGACGGAGCCCCCATCGGCGACGTTGGCATTGACCGTCAGCCGGCTGCCGTCAAACGTGATCGGCTTGGTCACCAGCTGGCCCTCCCCATGCGACTCCACCGCCACGTAGCCATCGACGCGGTAGGCGAAGCGGCGCAACCGGCTGTCGGGACCGGTGTAGTAGGCTTCGCTGGCGTAGACCGAATATTCATCGGGATGACCGGGGAGGGACACCAGTCCGTGCGCCATGTAGTTGCTGCGGTTTCCACTTCGGTCATGCGGTGCTGATTCCGGGATGATCGGCTCGAGCCAGCGGTGAAACGTCTTTCCGTCGCGGCTGGCCATGAATGTGGGCTCGACCCGGCTCCCCTCCTCGGGCAAGTACCGGGTTGGAAAGCCGATGAGCAGATGGGGAGCTCGCGGCTCCAGCCGAATCGCGTTGGTGTAGAGGTGTTCCAGCGGCGCGTCACCGTAATCGAGAAATTCCGGCTCGGTCCAATTCAGGAAATCGTCCGAGACCTGCCACTTGATGTCTCGAACGCCGCGAAAGTCACGATGGTAAGCTCGGTACCGGCCGAGTTGGGGATCGTGAAAGGCGAGGTTCTGCGAATCAAAGGCGCCATCGACGATCACCGGTTGATCGCGCATCAGCTCCCAGTGGATGCCGTCGGCGGACTGAAACGCATACAGTCCTTTCGAACCGATCGGCCGGCCGCGCGAAATTGCCTTGTACTTGGCATCGGGGGCGCAGTCGGGATGAGTGTCCAGAAAGGGCGTGAAGCAATGGGTGCCGATCCCATCCCAAACGATGTTATTCTCCTTGGAGCCTTCGAACTCATGCAGGCCCAGGCTTGGTTTCGTCCAATGAATTCCGTCCTCGCTTTCGGCGTAACAGGTGACTTCCCGGTGCCCCCGCTCTTCCTTTTCCGTGTCGTAGTGGCTGCCGCGGTAATACATCCGATAGAGGTTTCCGTCCTGGAAAATCGTGTAATAAGCACACGTGTTGCCTTCCCAGGGGGCGTCGGTGGTCAGCACCAACTCGCGTGGTTCCGGCTGTTGGACGACCTGCTCGGCCTCACCGGAGAGTTCCGAGATCAAATACGGATCGACAAACGGCTCGCGGCGGGAACCGATGTCGATCGCATCGGAGGAGTCCGGTTCGGCGGCGGCGGCGTTCCAACATGCGAAGACAAGCAGGCACGAGGCAGCAGTGTTGCGTGACATACTCAGCGAAATCCAGGCGGGCGTTTGAAAAGCGGGGGGAGCTCCAGTCTACGGGTCGCGAAGCGGTGGGTAAAGCAGCAGCGATCGGAGCATGAACTTCAGCGTCTCGTCGGCAAGCGGGCGAGGTGACAAACCCGGCTCTCCACCTGACACGTTTCGGGAAGCTTGTGACCGAGGGTCCCCGACTCCACCCGCCTTCTCGTCCCGCCGCATCCGCCCCCTGTTGCCGGTGCCCGTTTTGCCGGTGCCCGTTAGAATCGTAGCGGTCGGCACGCCTGTTGCTGCGCGCCGAAATCGCCGTCGGTCGCGATCTTCGTTATCGCGGCCACCTGATGTCGCGACTGCAACTCGATGGAATCGAAATGACGTTCCCAGTCTCTGGTAAGCGCAACATATTCGTGGTCGGGCTGGACGATTTTCACCTCGCGCAGCTCAAGACGCTCCCCGATGCCGAGGAGTACGTGTTCCATGCCTTGTTCACGTACGAGGAACTCAAGTGTCGAGATTGGTTTCCGATCCAGGAACTGCTGCAGGGTGGAACGGAACTGCTGCGGAGGTGCCCGAGCCAGGTCGACGCCATCGTTGGCTTTTTGGATTTCCCTGTGAGCACCGTGCTCCCCATTCTCCGCGGCGTCGTCCATCTTCCGGGGCCGAGCCTGGAGTGCGTGCTGAAGTGCGAGCACAAGTACTGGAGCCGTCTCGAGCAGGCCCGTGTGATCCCCCACCAGATCCCCGACTTCTGCGAGGTCGACCCGTTCGCGCAAGATCCGCTTTCCCAAGTGACCCTCGATTTCCCATTCTGGCTCAAGCCGGTCAAGTCGGTCCTCTCGCACCTCGGGTTTCAGATCGCGAGCGAACGCGAGTTTCGTCACGCGATCGGGCAAATCCGCGAAGGGATTCGTCGCTTCGGCGACCCGTTCAATGAAATCTTGAGTCTCGCCGAGCTGCCGGACGAGGTGGCTGGCGTGAACGGCAATCACTGCATCGCGGAGTCGATGATCTCCGCCGGGCGGCAGTGCACCGTGGAGGGTTACTCTTACCAGGGGCAGGTGCGTGTGTACGGCACCGTCGACTCCCTCCGCGAGGGAGCGGCGGGCTCGTCGTTCTCTCGCTACGAGTATCCCTCGACCCTTCCGGAATCGGTTCAAGCGCGGATGGCGGACGTTGCGGGGAGGGTGATTCGACAGCTCGGCTACGACATGGCGCCGTTCAACATTGAGTACTATTGGGAGGAGGAGACCGATCATCTGTGGCTGTTGGAGATCAACACCCGGATCTCGAATTCACATGCCCCGCTGTTCCGGATGGTCGACGGCTGTTACCACCACCAAGTGATGGTCGATCTCGGGCTCGGGCGGGAACCGAAGATGCGCTACCGTGAGGGTGGCTATGGCTGTGCGGCCAAGTTCATGGTGCGCCATCACGAAGACGCCTGGGTCGTCCGCGTCCCGACACAGCAAGAAATCGATTCCATTGAAGCCGAGATCCCGGGTGTGACCATTTCGGTGGACGTCGAGGAGGGGATGCATCTTTCCGAGCTGCGTTGTCAGGACAGCTACAGCTATGAGGTCGCGACGATCTACATTGGCGCGAAAGACGCCGACGAACTGGAACGTACCTACGACCGCGTGTTGGAACGGCTGCCGCTGGAATTCGCCTCGGAGCCCAAGGTGGCCACGGCCAGGAGGGTATCATGATGAAGACCGTGACCCAGTTTCCCCGCAGCGTTCGGGTGCAAGAGCACCTATGGATTCCCCTTTCCGACGGGACCCGACTCGCCGCGCGGCTCTGGCTACCGGAGGATGCCCGTGACCATCCGGTCCCCGCCGTGCTGGAGTACATCCCCTATCGCAAGCGGGACTCCACCCGTACCCGCGACGACGTGATGCATCACTACATCGCCGGGTATGGCTATGCCTGTCTGCGCGTCGACTTGCGCGGCAGCGGCGACTCCGAGGGGGTGTTGGAGGATGAGTACCTGCAGCGTGAACTCGACGACGGTGTGGAGGTCATTCGCTGGATCAGCGAACAGCCATGGTGCAGTGGCGAAGTGGGCATGATCGGGATCTCCTGGGGAGGCTTCAACGGGCTGCAGATCGCCGCCATGCGCCCCCCGGAACTCAAGGCGGTCGTCAGCATTTGCTCCACCGACGACCGATACGCCGATGACGTCCACCACATGGGCGGCTGCCTGCTGGGAGACAACCTCTCCTGGGCCTCCACCATGTTCGCCTACAACAGCCTCCCTCCCGACCCGGAAGTGGTGGGCGAGCGCTGGCGTGAAATGTGGTCCCAGCGGCTCAGCGGCAGCGGTCTCTGGCTGGAGAAATGGCTTCATCATCAGGCCCGCGATGAGTACTGGCAGCATGGCTCGATCTGCGAAGACTGGTCGGCGGTCCAGTGCCCGGTGATGGCAGTGAGCGGTTGGGCCGACGGTTATTCCAACGCGGTATTTCGCCTGCTGGCCAATCTGCGCGTGCCCCGGCTCGGGCTGGTGGGACCCTGGAGCCACAAGTATCCCCACCAAGGCGTGCCGGGACCGGCGATCGGGTTCCTGCAAGAATGCCTTCGCTGGTGGGACCGCTGGCTCAAAGGGCGGACGACGGGGATCATGGACGAGCCGATGCTGCGGGCCTGGATGCAAGATTGCGTGCCCCCCACGACGTATTACCATGAACGGCCGGGACGTTGGGTGGGGGAACCGCAATGGCCCTCGCCCAATATCGATGCCCAAGTCTTCACCCTGGCATGGCCTGGCACCTTGGAACCCGAGTCCAAGCCGGTCCCAACCCGCGAGATGTCGCTGCAGTCACCGCTCAGTGTCGGACTGTTCGCAGGAAAGTGGTGCTCCTATGCCGCCACGCCCGATCTGCCCCACGATCAACGCGAAGAAGATGGCGGCGCGCTCGTCTTCACCACCGCCCCCTTGGCGGAGCCGCTGGAGATCTTGGGGGCTGCCGAGGTGGAGTTGGAACTGAGTGTGAACCGGCCGGTGGCGATGGTCGCGGTGCGGCTGTCCGCCGTTGCCCCCGATGACAAGGCCACCCGGGTCACCTTCGGACTGCTCAACCTCACCCACCGCGAGAGCTCCGAAGCACCGCAGCCAATGGAGCCCGGACGGTCCTATCGGGTGCGGGTCAAGCTGAACGATGTGGCCCAATCCTTCCCCACCGGTCATCGCCTGCGGATCTCCATCTCCACCTCCTACTGGCCTCTTGCCTGGCCGCCACCGGAACCGGTGCGTCTGCAACTGATCACCGGCGCCAGCAAGCTCACGTTGCCGGTACGGCCACGATGGAACACCAATGACAGCCGGCTTCACTTTCCGCCAGCCGAAGGTGCTCCCCTCTCCACCGAAATCCAGAAGCTGGAACCCTCGCACCATGCCTGGCGGGTGATCCGCGATCTGGCCGAAGATAGCTCCACCTTGGAGGTCATCAACGACCAAGGAACCGTCCTGCTGCAGGAGCTCAATCTGGAAATACAACGCAAGGCGTTGGAGTGGTATCGCTATCAGGGAGATGATTGGAACAGTGTTCGCGGGGAAACGTTCTCGGAACGGGGATTCCGCCGTGGTGATTGGCAGGTGCGCACCGTCAGCCGCACCGTGTTAAGCTCAACACCGACCCATTTCATCCTGCATGCCCAATTGGACGCCTACGAAGGCTCCCGTCGCGTCTACTCCAAAAACTGGGACGCGTCGATCGAGCGATACCTCGTCTGAGTGACCTGCGACCCTGAAGCGACGACTCCCACGTGACATTTTGTCGGTTCAAGACATCGCCAACCTGCTCGCGTTTCTCAAGCAGCCAATCGCGAATTGAAAGCGAAGTCGAACTCGTCGAGACTTTCAACCGCGCGGTATCCACCCGTGTTCTCACAAACCGAACTCGAAGCCGCCCGCCAGTGCGTCCACTCGGTGATCCCGCCAACGCCACAGTATGCCTGGCCGCTGCTCCAACAGCGACTTGGGGTGGACGTGCTCGTCAAGCATGAAAACCATACGCCAACCGCTGCGTTCAAGGTTCGCGGGGGTCTGGTTTATGTCAATCGCTTGCGTCGCCAGCGTCCCGAGGTGCGCGGCGTCATCAGCGCCACACGAGGCAATCACGGTCAAAGCATCGCGTTCGCCGCAACCCGCGCCGGTTTGGCAGTGACGATCGTCGTACCGCGTGGCAATTCGCGGGAAAAGAACGCTGCCATGCGAGCGCTCGGCGCGGAGCTGGTCGAAGTCGGCGACGATTTCGACCAAGCCCGCGCTGAGCTAGCCGAATTGGCTCAGCAACGGGCCTACGAACCGGTACCCTCCTTTCATCGAGATCTCGTCACCGGAGTGGCAACCTATGCACAAGAACTTTTTCTGGCAGCACCCGACTTGGACGCCGTTTACGTTCCGATCGGACTCGGCTCCGGCATCTGTGGGCTGATCCGCACCCGCGACCTGCTGGGTCTGAAGACGCAAATCATCGGTGTCGTTTCGGAGAACGCCAACGCTTACGCCCAGTCCTTCACCGCAGGAAAGCTGGCCACGACGCCGTCCGCCTGGACGTTCGCCGACGGGATCGCCACGCGTCAACCGGATCCCGAGGCGTTGGCGATCATCGCGAAGGGAGCCGCGCGCGTGATTGAAGTCTCCGAGGAGGAGATCGCCGAGGCGATTCGGGTCTTTCATGAGGACACCCACAATCTGGCCGAGGGCGCCGGAGCCGCCGCACTGGCGGGACTGACAAAGGAACGGGAGCGTTGGCGGGGAAAACGCTGCGGCGTCATACTGTGCGGCGGCAACATCGATCGCGATTGGGCGGCCCAGGTACTCGCTGGCGGTGTGCCAAGACTTCCTCCCCTCCCCGGCGAGCTCGCAGAGGTCGAGAGCACGTCGCGCCGTCCCCGGCCCACCTGACCCGCAGGAACGAAGTTTTTCGTTAACCACTGCCGTCCCAATGCAACTCAACTCCTTGGCCCTGCAATGTCTGCTGAAAGTCATCCAGCCAGGATTGGTTCGCTCGCACCTCATGCGGATCTCGACCATGTTTTCGACAGAATGCCACCAAGGCGCCAACCGATTCGCCGATGTTCCATTCGACCGGATGCAACCGATAGCAGCCGTTGGTGACATGTGTCGTGCCGATGTTCTTGCACGCCGGCAACAAGTTGCGAGTTTCCTTGGGCAGCAGTGCTCCCAGCGGAATTTGAAAGGGAAGCGAGGGGAAATCGATGTAGTTGTCGCCGGTGGAACTGGGGTGCAGATCGATGTGATAACTGCCCACCCCGACCGAATCGAAGTACTCAGCTGCCGTCACCTGGTCCATCGGCTCTCCCGTAACCAACGCCCGATTCTTTCGCCCGCAATGTTCCTCCAACACCGTGAACTCAGCGACGATCCGCCGCGACTCGCGCACATAAGGATACTTGGCCAACCCATCGTCGGTCCCCATAACGTCACGGCGTAACCGCAGGCCCGGCCATCCGATGCCGCCGTCGGGACGTAGGGCCTCGGTCTGCATCCAGTACAACAGCGACAGACTGAGCTGTCCCGCCCGTTCAATCTGCGCCGCCGCCTGTTCCTCCGAGACACCGACCAGATTTCCGAGGACGTAATCGTTCTGTGGCCAGTTCACCAAGGTGATGTCGCTATCAAACGCTCCTGGCTCAAAGTGATCGCGAGCCAGCATGCGTCGATAGAGCCACAGGTTCAACGTCCCCGGTGTCGCCTTGCCGCTGGGGTCGAAGCCCAGTTCCTTTGGCTTGAGGGATGGCGGGTGCGTGTAGGCCCAGTCAAGTAGCCGGCCGGGCCAGGGCGGATCGAGTGGCGGAACAAAGTCGCGCCAGAACGCGTACTCCCGCGGCCGCTCGATCGTCCAGTCGCCGTCGGAATCATAATCAACGGCAAAACAGCGAGTGAACGCTTGCTGGTTGTTCGGATCTGCTTCGTCCGCCGCGTGCAATTCTCCCGTGTCATCTTTCGACTCCGCCCCCGTGACGAACTCCGTTCCGGTCAACGGCAACAAATCGCCAAGTTCGGACGCGTCGAGGAACCAGGGTGCCTGCAACGTGAGCGTCGTGCCGCTCACTTCGTTTCGCACCTCGACACTCTCGACGCGATGCCCGTTCATCGACGCCTCGATTGGTCGATGTCGGAGCAACAAAGTCAGCTTTCCGGCACTGCGGTAGGGAGCCAGCATCGCGTCGAGCACCGCCAGCGCCACGCGCGGCTCATGGCACAATCGCGAGACGGAACCGCCGCCGGGATTCAAGTGCTTCAATTCGCGTTGCGACGGAGTCAGCGGGTAATGGTCGCGATAGAAATCTCGAATGGCAGTGCGGAGCTGACGGTAGCTGGCCGTTGCCCCACGGGACTCGATCCAGCGGTGTTCGTCCGGCGGCACGGCTTGCTGAGTCAACTGGCCGCCGATCCAGTCGGTCGGTTCGGTCAGCACCACGCTCAAACCGCTGCGCAGCGTCGCCAGCGCTGCCGCCACGCCGCCGAGTCCTCCGCCGATGATGACGACGTCGCTGCGGATCCCGCCCCGCACGCGGCTGTCTTGTCCAGCCCGCGAGGCCTCGGGAAGTAGCAAACTTCCGGTCGTCCATGCCATCGTCGCCTGAAGAAAGTTTCGTCGCTTCATCATTCTTGAGATCGGTGCGAGTATGCGGAGGTGAATGCCGAAGGAAAAATCGCCTGTTGGGTCAGCACCAGTCTTAAGGATCTATAACATCGATAATCGTGTCGCTGCCCGCGCGGGTCATCATGTGCCACAACTTTTCCGGCTCGAGCCAGTACGGGATCAGCCGTACGGAGCCGTCGAACATTGCGACGCGGACGCCTTCGCGGCAGCTGTTCCAGCAGCGGAGCCAGCGGCGGCTCGTCACCGGAGGATTTCAACA
>CAYWXT010000091.1:0-19338 GCA_964462125.1 uncultured Pirellulaceae bacterium
GTCAACATAAATCTGGCGAGAAATCTCGAAAAGGTACTCGGATGCTTTTGGCGAGCGTGAAAAAGATCTGGGTGGGGTTGTGGCTGGCGATCGGCGAGGACAGGGGGTCGCTGCGGTGAGTATGCAGCGGTCGAGGCGAGGGTGAACGGACGGGCGGGCACAGGTGCAGTGCGCGCGACGGTTCGCTGCGCCGCACGATCCAGATGCGCGAAATGCTCGGCGGCGGCGATGTGCGACCGCCTTCGGGGGCGGGAATTTGTTGGGCGACGCTTCCCGGGGGTTGCGAAGCGCACCCCGGCTACTAGCTGGGGCCACCTTCGGGGTCCGAGAGAGGCGGCTCCTGATTCTTGACTCCCTTCTTTTTTGCATCCCCCGCCAAGATTTGGTAGCGTGCACGTCATGAAGAACCACATGATCCTGCCGAGCGCAGCCGACCCGCGAATTCTCAATCGCCGAACGATCTTGCGTGGAGCCGGTTTGGCCTTAGGGCTGCCGTTGCTCGAAGCGATGACGCCGATGGCGCGCAGCGTTTTCGCAGCGCCGACGAAGTCCGATGCCCCGGTGCGGATGGCGTGTATCTTTTTCCCCAACGGGGTGATCGTGCCGGATTGGGTTCCCGAAGGGAAAGGAAAGGACTGGAAACTGTCGCGAACTTTGGAGCCGTTGTCAGCCTTGAAGTCGAAGTTGAACGTCGTTTCGGGGTTGGCCAATGACAACGCCCGATCGCACGGCGATGGGGCGGGCGGCCATGCACGCGCTTGTTCCACCTTCTTGACCGCTGCGCGGCCGGTGAAATCGAGCAGCAAGATTCGTCTCGGCGTTTCCGTGGACCAGATAGCGGCGAGCCAGTTGGCCGACGAGACACGACTCCCTTCGATTGAATTGGGGCTGAAGGACAGTCGCAACGCTGGCAGTTGCGACTCCGGTTACAGCTGTGCCTACTCATCCAACGTCTCGTGGCGCAACGAAACCACGCCGATGCCCAAGGAAACAATCCCGCGGCAAGCCTTCGAACGCCTGTTCGGCACCGGGGACTACGCCCAACGCCGCGAACAGAACGAACGGCGGCAAAGCATCCTTGATGTCGTCCGCGCCGACGCCAAGCGGCTCGAAGGACGGCTCGGCAAGACCGACCGCCGGAAGGTTGATGAATATTTCACCAGTGTCCGAGAAATCGAACGTCAGATCGAACGGATCGAACAAGAGGACAATGCGGCGTTGCCCGACCTCGATGTACCCGTGGGGCGAATTGAGGAGTTCCGCGAGCACGCTCGTTTGATGTTCGACATCATGACGTTGGCGTTCCAGACCGATACCACGCGCGTGGCGACCATGATGCTTGACAACGCCGGCGGTAATCGTTCTTACACCGAAGTGGGAGTGAAGGAGTCCCATCACGGCTTGAGCCATCATCGCAACGATCAAGAGAAAGTCGACCAACTCAAAAAGATCGACCGTCACTTGGTGGAGCAGTTCGCTTACTTCCTCGAAAAGCTCGACGGCATCCCCGAAGGCAACGGAACGCTGCTCGATCAGTCGCTGGTGCTGTACGGCAGTGGGCTGAGTGATGGTAACCGCCACCAACCTAGCGATCTTCCGATCGTGCTCGCCGGTGGCGCCGGCGGCCAGCTGGAGACCGACCGGCACATCGTGACCAAAGACGAGCGGCCGATGGGGAACCTGTTCCTCTCCATGCTCGACCTGGTCGGCACCCCGGTCGACTCGATCGGCGACAGCTCCGGCCGCCTCGACGAGTTGCAGGTTTAAGCAACTCACTTTTTCGGTCAAAAATTTGACATTGGCCCGTTTCGGGCTGGTAGACTCGCTGGTCTCGCCCAAGTCCTACCCCCTGGCTGAGTGCCGATTGGATCGGTGCCCTGCCAGTTGCCGCCCACCTGATGACCAGCCCGACCATGAACAGGTCGCGAAGCACCTTGCGGTCCACCCCGGCAAGTCGACGCCGATCGTCAGTGCGTCGTTCAATGGCGTCCCTTCTCACCCTGGCATGCTCTGCCGCCGGTTGGCTGGGGGTCCTTGTTGGATTCACTTTGGCCGGGGCGTTTCCTGCGACCGCTGGCGATGACGCCGAGACGGTGTCACCTTCTTCGGAGCCAGTGCCGCTTCACCGCCAGATCGATCGCCTGGTCGAGGAGTCGGCCATCGGTCCCTTGGCGGAAATCTGCAGTGATGCCGACTTCTACGCGCTGTACGAAGAATGAGTCGGAACTCCCCCGATCCATCGGGTCTCGCCGACATCAAAGCGGCGAGCTAGTACTTGGTCGATCACGCCGTGGTCAGGGAGGTGCCCATGGTGATCCCGGGGGCGGGAAGGTAGCTGGTGCCTTGCAGGTAGAGATCGATTGCGCGGGCGGCGCCGCGTCCTTCGTTGATGGCCCAGACGACGAGGCTCTGGCCGCGGCGGCAGTCACCGGCGGCGAAAACGCCCTCGATGTTCGTCGCGAACTTACCGTGGGCTGCCTGAAAGTTGCTGCGGGGATCGGTTTCGAGTCCGATCGCTTCGGCCAGGTATTGCTCCGGTCCCAGGAATCCCATCGCCAGCAGGATCAGCTGGGCTGGCCACTCCTTCTCACTCCCTTCGACTTCGGTCATGACCCAACCGCCTTCGCCGTTTTTGGCCCAGCTGACTTCGACGGTCCGGATCCCGCAAAGGTGTCCCGCACCGTCGCGGAGGAACTCTTTGCTGAGGATTTCGTATTCGCGGGGATCGCGTCCGAACTTGGCCGCCGCTTCCTCGTGCCCGTAATCGACGCGGAAGATCCGGGGCCATTCGGGCCAGGGATTGTCGGGGGCTCGCTCGGCGGGAGGTTGGGGGAGCAGTTCGAAGTTGACCAGCGACCGGCAGCCGTGACGGAGGCTCGTCGCGATGCAGTCGGTGCCCGTATCGCCGCCGCCGATGACGATTACGTCTTTCCCTTCGGCGTTGATGAACTGCCCATTGAGGTCATCACCGTGGATGGTGTGCATCGTGTTGGAGGTCAGGAACTCCATGGCAAAATGGACTCCCTTGGCGTCGCGGCCGGGGATCGGCAGATCGCGCGGCTTGGTCGCCCCGCAGGCGAGCAGCAGGGCATCGTGGTTATGGCGCAGTTCGTTGGGATCGATCTCCTTGCCGACGTTCGCGCCGGTCACAAACTTGACCCCTTCGGCGGTCATCTTGTCGACCCGCCGCTGCACGACTTGTTTCGACAATTTCATGTTCGGGATGCCGTATTGCAGCAGGCCGCCAATGCGGTTGTCTCGTTCGTAAACGGTGACCTCGTGACCGACCTGGTTCAACTGGTCGGCGGCGGTGAGCCCGGCGGGGCCGCTACCGACGATGGCGACCTTCTTCCCGGTCCGCGAGGCGGGCGGCTCGGGGACGATCCACCCTTCGGCCCAAGCCCGATCGACGATCGCGTTCTCGATATTCTTGATCGTGACCGGCGGGTCGGTGATTCCGAGGACACAGGCACCTTCGCAGGGAGCGGGGCAGGTCCGGCCGGTGAACTCGGGGAAGTTGTTCGTCCGATGCAACCGCTCGATCGCTTCCTTCCAGCGGTCTTGATAGACCAAATCGTTCCACTCGGGGATCAGGTTGTCGATCGGGCAGCCGGTCGTCGATTGGCAGAACGGGACACCGCAATCCATGCAGCGGGCACCCTGTTCGGCGAGCTGTTCGACCCGCGGTTCGGTGTAGATCTCGTCGTAGTCATTGAGTCGGACGACCGGCAAACGCCAGGGGACCTTTTTGCGGTCAAACTCTTTGAACCCGGTATTCTTTCCCATGGCTGTTTCCTTTGCTGTGCAGTGATGTTCGATGGAATGCCGCGGAACTCGCCGCGAGTGTCACGCGTTCAGAAGTCTCTGCGACTTCTGCTACGGGGTGTGCGGTGCTGCGCTGGTGACGTTCAAACCCCGGCCGCTTCCTCTTCCCGAATTCTCGCTTCCAGGACACGCTTGTAATCGATCGGCATCACCTTGACGCACTGATCGACAAACGTGTCCCAATCCTCCAGCACCGTTTCGGCGACGCGGCTACCGGTCAGCTGCTGGTGTTGGGTGATCAGTTCCTTGATGTCCTGTTCTTCTTCGGGCGAGACGATCTTTTCGAGCACGACGGTTCCCAGGTTGCAGTTCAGATCGAACGTTCCGTCACGATCCCAGACGTAGGCGATTCCGCCCGACATTCCGGCGGCGAAGTTTCGGCCGGTGGGACCGAGGACAACAACGCGGCCCCCGGTCATGTACTCACAGCCGTGATCGCCGACGCCTTCCACGACGGTGCGGGCGCCGCTGTTGCGGACGCAGAACCGCTCAGCCGCCTGGCCGCGGAAGAAGGCTTCCCCGCCGGTGGCACCGTACAGGCAGACGTTGCCGACGATGATGTTCTCTTCGGCGACGAAGCTGCTTTCCCGGGGCGGGAAGACGATCAGTCGCCCTCCGGAGAGCCCTTTGCCGACATAGTCGTTGGCGTCCCCTTCGAGTTCGATCGTCACGCCGTGGGCCAAAAACGCGCCGAGGCTCTGGCCGGCCGACCCGGTCAACTCGATGCGAACCGTGTCGTCGGGTAATCCGGCCTGGCCATGCTGCTTGGCGATTTCGTGGCTCAAAATCGTCCCCACGGTGCGATTGATATTGACCACCGGGCAGCGGATCACAACCGCTTCCCCACGATCGATCGCAGGTCGAGCTTCGGGAAGAATCTTGTTCACGTCGAGCGATTTTTCCAGCCCATGATCTTGAGCTTGGCTGCAGATCACACCGACCTGCGCGTGCGGCTTGCGGGCGGGCTTCAAGATCGCCGTTAGATCGAGCCCATCGGACTTCCAATGCCGGATCGCCGCGTCGGTGTGCAACACGTCACTCCGCCCCACCATCTCATCGATGGTGCGGAAACCGAGTTTGGCCATCAGGTGCCGTGCCTCTTCCGCCACCATGAACAGGTAGTTGACGACATGCTCCGGTTTGCCCGAGAACTTCTTTCGCAATTCCGGGTCTTGCGTGGCGATCCCGACGGGGCAGGTATTCAGGTGGCACTTCCGCATCATGATGCAGCCCAGCGCGATCAGCGGGGCGGTGGAGAAACCGAACTCTTCGGCGCCGAGCAGGGCGGCGATGACCACGTCACGGCCGGTCTTCAACCCGCCGTCGGTTTGCAGCACCACGCGACTACGGAGGTCGTTGAGCACCAGCACCTGATGGGTTTCGGCGATCCCGAGTTCCCAGGGCAAACCCGCATGTTTGATGCTCGTCAGCGGCGAGGCCCCGGTGCCGCCGGTGTCACCGGAGATCAGGATATGGTCGGCGTGGGCCTTGGCGACCCCTGATGCGACCACGCCGACGCCAACCTCACTGACCAGCTTGACGCTGATGCGGGCCTGCGGGTTGCTGTTTTTCAAATCGTGAATCAGCTGCGCCAGGTCTTCGATCGAGTAGATGTCATGGTGCGGCGGGGGGCTGATCAGGCCGACCCCTGGCGTGCTGTAGCGAATACGGGCGATGGTCTCGTCGACCTTGCGCCCCGGCAACTCGCCACCCTCCCCGGGCTTGGCACCTTGGGAGACCTTGATCTGGAGTTCATCGGCATTGGTCAGGTATTCGATCGTGACGCCGAACCGCCCGGAGGCGACCTGTTTGATGGCCGAGCGTTTGGTGTCGCCATCGGTCATCGGCTTGAACCGTTCCGGATCCTCGCCCCCTTCGCCGGTGTTGCTCTTCCCGCCGAGCCGATTCATGGCGACCGCGAGGGTTTCGTGGGATTCGGCGCTGATGCTGCCGAAGCTCATCGCCCCGGTGCAGAACCGCTTGACGATCTCGCTGGCCGGTTGGACTTCATCCAGCGGGATCGATTGCTGCGGGTCCTGCTGGAACTCGAGCAGCCCCCGCAGGGTGCAGCGGTTTTTGTTGTCCTCGTTGATGGTGTGGGCGAACTGCCAATAGGCGTCCTTGTTGTTGCCTCGCGAGGCGACCTGCAAGTTGGAGATCGCCTCGGGGCTCCAGGCATGCTTTTCCCCTTCGGCGCGCCAATGGAACTCACCGAGGTTGGGAAGTTGCGGCGGCCGGCTGTCGCGGCGTTGGGGGAATCCGAGTTCGTGTCGCCGCATGGCTTCCTGGGCCAGGACTTCGAAGGAGACCCCTTGGATCCGACTCGCGGTGCCGACGAAGCAGCGATCAATGACTTCATCCTTGAGCCCCAGGGCTTCGAAAATCTGCGCCCCCTTATAACTTTGCAGGGTACTGATGCCCATCTTCGCCATCACCTTGAGCATTCCCTTGGCGACGCCTTTGCGATAAGCGGCGACGACCTGGTTGTCGTCGAGGGTCGAGGAGAGCAGCCCGTCTTGGCGCGCCTGCCACAGGGCTTCGAACGCCAGGTAGGGGTTGATCGCGTCGGCGCCGTAGCCGATGAGCAAGCAGTGATGATGGACCTCGCGGGCTTCACCCGTTTCGATCACCAGACCGATCCGGGTCCGCTTGGCTTGTTTGACCAGGTGATGATGGACGGCACCGACCGCCAGCAGCGCGCTGACCGGGACGCGGTCATGGCTCACGCCGTGGTCACTGAGCACCACCAACTGAATCCCGGCATCGGCCGCGGCCTCGGCCTCGGCCGCGATCCGATCTAGCGTCTGGGACATACCCACCTTGCCTTCACTACGGTCAAAGGTGATGTCGATCACGCGGCTGCCCCAGCCGTCATGGTGGATGTGCTTCAGCGCCGCCACCTCTTCGTTGGTCAAAATCGGGTGCTCGACCAGCAACCGGTGGCAGTGTGCCGGGGTCGCATCGAGCAGGTTTTGCTCCGGTCCGATGTAACACTCCAACGACATGATCACCTCTTCACGGATCGAATCGATCGCCGGATTGGTGACCTGGGCAAAGAGTTGCTTGAAATAGTCATAGATCATCCTCGGCTTGTCGCTGAGGCAGGCCAGGGCGCTGTCGTTGCCCATCGAACCGACCGGGTCGCGAAGTTGTTCGACCAGCGGGCGGAGCATGAAGGTCATCGTCTCGGCGGTGTAGCCGAAAGCCTGCATCCGCGGGATCAGTGTCTCAGCGTCGAACCCGTGCGGCTCCGCTTCCGGATGCAGATCGGCCAGTCGGATCCGTTGCTCCTTGAGCCAATCGCCATAGGGCATGCGGTGGGCAAACTCGCCCTTGAGTTCCTCGTCGGGGATCAAACGTCCCTGTTCGAAATCGACCAGGAACATTCGGCCTGGCTGGAGCCGCCCCTTCTCCTTAACCAGCGCCGGGTCGACCGGAAGCACGCCAACCTCGCTGGCCATGATCACGCGGTCGTCGTGCGTGATGTAATAGCGGCTGGGGCGCAGGCCGTTGCGGTCGAGGGTCGCCCCGATGTATTGGCCGTCGGTGAACGCGATCGAGGCGGGTCCGTCCCACGGTTCCATCAGGCAGGAGAAATATTCGTAAAACGCGCGTTTGTCCTCCGGCATCGTCTCATGCTTCTGCCACGCCTCGGGGACCATCATCATGATCGCCTCCTGCAGCGTGCGGCCGTTGAGCAGCAGAAACTCCAACACGTTGTCAAACGTCCCCGAGTCGCTGCAGTGCGGTTCGACGACCGGGAATAGCTTGGAGAGTTCGTCGCCGAACAGCTCGCTGCGGGCCGATCCTTCGCGGGCCCGCATCCAGTTGCTGTTGCCCTGCAGGGTGTTGATCTCCCCGTTGTGGCTCATGAACCGCAGCGGCTGGGCCCGGTCCCAACTGGGGAAGGTATTGGTCGAAAAGCGGCTGTGACACATCGCCAGGTGCGTCTCGAAATCCTCGTCGCGGAGATCTGGAAAGTAGGGCATCACCTGCGCTGGGGTCAGCATCCCCTTGTAGATGATCACCTTGGTGCTCAACGAACAGACGTAGAACATCAACGCCTGGGTCAGTTCCTCATTGCCCCGCAGCAGGTGGCTGGCCCGTTTGCGGATCACGTACAACTGGCGTTCGAAGGCTTCGCTGTCGAGTCCGTCGGCCGCGGCGAGAAACAACTGCTCGATGACCGGTTCGCTCTGCCGCGCGGTTGGTCCAACGTCGGCGGCGTCGGTTTCCTGGGGGACGGGGCGCCAACCGATCAGCTGCTGTCCCGACTCGGCGACCAACCGCTCGATCGTTTCCTTGCACAGCCCGCGCTCCGCTTCATCGGTGGGCAGAAAAATCAGTCCCGCCGCGAACTTGCCCGGCTCGGGAAGCTCCGCCCCCAAATCCCGCTTGGCCACCTTGCGAAGAAACTTATGCGGCAACCCGCAGAGAATGCCAGAACCGTCACCGGTGTTCGGCTCACAGCCACACGCCCCGCGGTGGTCCATGTTCTGCAAGATCGTGTCGGCGTCGACGACGATCTGATGACTGGGTTTGCCCTTGATGTGCGCGATGAACCCCACACCGCATGAATCTTTCTCATAGGCCGGATCGTACAAACCTTCAGCCGGCGGCAGGTGCATCAGTGGGGTATTCGGTGACATGGCTACTCTTTCTCTGGCAAACGTTTTGATTCGGATCAGGATTGTCTGGATTTCGAGGAGGAGGTGGGATCGGGATAAACGGATTGCGGTGGCCGCAGGGGACGACGCCTCTCTCGGCGACGCGGTCCGCCGGCGGGTGACTCCCGCCCCCGGCCGGCGTCCGCCGGGGCCCCGCCTGAGCCGGGGCTCCGGTGTGGTTCAATGGGCGGCCGACAGTCGTTGTCGAGCCTTGGCGGGAGGCTCGTCCGACGACCGTTTCGTGCCGCCACCTCGGCGGTGGATCTCCGTTTCCAGCGGCCGGCCGAGCAACAGCGACCCGAACTCGGCGGCGGCGCGGCTGAGCTTGGCCGAGCGGCGAAAGATGATCCCCAACGGCCGGGTCATCTTCAGCCCTCGACAAGCCACGACGCGGAGCGATCCGGTGGCCGTCTCGCGGCGGACCGCCGCCTCGGGAACAAGCCCCATCCCACAGTTGGCTTGAATCGCGCGGACCATCGAGTCGGCGTTGTCGAATTCCATCCGCACGTCCGCCTTCACACCCGCCTTGGCGAGCGTCTGATCGATCTCCTGGCGGATGACCAGGTTGCGGTCGAAACCGACCATGCGGACGCCGTTCAGATCGGCCAGCGACACCTCGGTTCGTTTGGCAAAAGGGTGCTCGGCCGAACAGACCAACCGCACCGGCTCCCGCTGCCACATCACGTACTGCAGTTCCCGCGAACTGCGAGGAAAACTGACCAAGCCGAAATCGACCGCCCCTTCCTTGGTTAACTCCACCACCCGCTGGCTCGACCCGAACTCCGTCTGGACCTCCACCCCCGGCTGCAGCGAACTGAACTCCTCGGTCGCCTCCGGCATGTAGCTCAGCCCGACCGAATAGATCGCACCCACCACCACGCGGCCACGAAGCCGATTGCCTGCTGTGCGGACCTCTTGCTCCAATTGCCGATAGCTTTTCAGGATGGGGCGCAAGCCACGGCGGTAGGTCTGGCCCGCCTCGGTCAACACCAGCGGCCGCTTGGAGCGGTCGATCAGACGCACCCCCAACGACTCCTCCAAATGCTGCACCGACTGACTGACCGCGCTCTGGGTCAATTCATGAACGACCCCAGCCCGAGAAAAGCTGCGTTCGTCGGCAACAGTACAGAAAACTTCGAGGGAGCGAAGGTGCAATGCAGACCCAATCCGGAATTAAATGTTCTAATAGTGCAAACTTCCCGTCGCAGGAAAGCTTATGCAACGTAAGAACCCGGGGTCAGGCCGTCAAGCCACTAGCCCTCTTTTCTCAAGAGACGAGAGAACGGTTCGGTCACTCCCCACCGGCGGCGTGGAATCGCTTGGGAAGGGTGAAGGCGTACAGGACGATGATCGCTCCGCCGCTAAGCAGCGCCCAGGGAACGAACTCCCCGGGGGTGACGGTCTTCGTCTTGCGGGCTGGTTCCTCCCCCGGGTCGGCGAATTCTGAGGCGGAGGTTTCCCCAGCCGCGTAGACGGTCGCGCTGTCGATCAGCATCGATTCGATGCCGACGATCATCGTCATGATGCCGAGAGCGAGAAATAGTGAGCGCCACATGGTTGGAGATCCCGGTCACAAGGAACGAAGACTGCATCCTATTCCATCGGCGTTGCATCCGCCCGGTCACCAACGGGGCATCGTGGACCCGCAGCACCGCGACGACCGCCAAGGTCGCTAAGCGATGAATCGGCTGTTGGTGACGGTTGTAGCGGTTGTGTGACTTTAATTTCCGTGGATCACCAAATCGGACAGACCGGTCCGATGAATACCTAGCCCGGCTTCGGAGGGGCGGGTGCCTCCGCGTCACGGACCCTCCCCTGTGACGCACCTCGATCATTCAACCGAAAAAGAAGTCTCCATGCTTCGTTCTCCATACGCGAATCGGCGGCGCTCCCATTGGTCGCGGCGCCAGTGGCGCCGCGGGTTTCTTCGATTGGCCCTCCTCGCCGCGACCGGCGCGATCGCGTCGCAGGCCGGTGCGGCGGACTACCTCGTGACCAGCGTCAACGACTCCGGCGCGGGATCGTTGCGCGAGGCGATCACAGCGACCAACGGGACTCCGACCATCGCCGACACCATCACGTTCGACCCGTCACTCAGCGGGGGAACGATCAACCTCGGGTCGATGTTGCCGATGATTGAGAAATCGGGGGGCAGCGTGAGCGTCCAGGGGCCAGGTGTGAACGACTTGTCGATCAGTGGCCAGGGCCAGCATCGGATCCTGTTTGTCCAGTCGGGTGACGTCACGATCGAAGGGGTCACTCTTCGTGACGGCTTGGCCCAAGGGGGCAAGGGAGGTGATTTTGGGGAAGACGAAGGCGGTGGCGGTGGCGGTGGCCTCGGTGCCGGCGGGGCGGTGTTCGTCCATGAGAACGGCAATGTCACCCTCAAGAACGTCAACCTCACCGACAATGCTGCCGGCGGCGGTGACGGCGGCGATTATGTACCGATTGAGCTTGGAGCCGGTGGTGGTGGCGGCGGTGGATTTGAGGGCGACGGTGGGCGCAGCGGCGAAGGTGGCGGCGGTGGTGGTGGTGGATTCGGCGGCGATGGTGCGGATGGCCCCCCCGCATTCTTTGGCTTTGGTGGCAGCGGCGGTGGCGGCCTGACGGAAGATGGCACACCAGCGGACGAAGAATTGGGCGGTGCCGGTGGGGGTGAAGGGGGTGACGGTGGCAATGAATTTCAAGCCGGCCAAAACGGTCAAGCCTTCGGCGGCGGCGGAGGAGGAGGCTCGAGTTCCCCCGGGGGTTCTGGGGGCGACTTCGGTGGTGGCGGTGGCGGCGGTTCTGATGGCAGCGGCGGCGCTGGAGGCTTTGGCGGCGGCGGCGGTGGGGCAGGCAGGCTCTCGCTGGGCGGCGGTACTGGTGGGTTCGGCGCGGGAAACGGTGGCGACAGCGGTGATGCCGGCGACGGTGGCGACGGGCTCGGTGGTGCCGTCTTTGTCCGCGACGGGGGCCAGCTCACCTTCGAAAATGTCGACTTTTCCCTGAACACCGTCGGCGCCGGCAGTGGCGGCAGCGGTCAAAATCTGGAACAGGACGGCAACGATGGGACCGCCGACGGGACCGGGCTGTTCTCCATGGAGGGGGCCGCCCCGACGTGGGTCGTCGCCGAAGGGGTCGACGCCTCGCTGGACCCCAGTTTGCTAGGAGGCAACGGGTTGGTGAAGTCGGGCGATGGTTCGCTGAATCTGACCGGAGGCTCCGGCGAGTTCAGCGATCTTCAGATCGACCAGGGGAAGTTGTACGTCAACAGCCAGGTCACCTCCGATGTGACAGTCAACGCGGATGGCACCCTTGGTGGGGCCGGAACGATCACCGGCCAGCTGCTGGTCAACGGCACACTCGCCCCGGGGAACTCGATCGGTACGATCACGGTCGACGGCGATGCGACATTTAGCGCCGGAAGCACCACCCAGATCGAGATCAATGACGGCGGCAACACCCCAGGGGTCCATAACGACCTGATCGACGTCGACGGCGATGCCACCATCAACGGCGGTGCGGTCGAGGTGCAGGCCGAGGCGGGGGATTACACGGACGGCACGGTCTACACGTTCCTGACCGCCGACTCGGTCACCGGGACCTTTGACTCGATCACCGACAATCTGGCGTTCTTCGATGCCGCCCTGATCCACAACCTCGATAACGTTCAGTTCGAGCTGGCCGCCAACACGAGCGATTTTGCGACGGTGGGGGAGACGTTCAACCAAACCTCCGTCGGCAGTTTCATCGACGCAAACAGTGCCGGGGTGCCGCCAGCGGAGTTGCAGTCGGTCATCGACGAGATGAGGCCGATGACGAACCAGCAGGTCCAAAACTCCTTGGACCAGATGAGCGGAGCGATCTATGGCTCGTTGCCGACGGCCAACCTGCAGCATTCCTCGTTCTACCTGTCGCAGCTCAGCGATCGTCTGCGGGCCCAGATGGTTCCGGCTCAGGCATGTTACCGGACGCACGTCCAAACACTTCACGGCGTTGCACTGACCGAACCGGAATCGTGGGGATCGATCTGTAATCCCAGCGAGACAACGGCCTGGGTTTCCGGTTACGGTCTCGGCGGCCGGGGGCAATCCGATGGCAACGCCGACGGCTTCCGATACGGACTGGGGGGCACTCAGATCGCGGTGCAGCGGAATCTCGATTCTCAGCACAGCCTGGGCGGCTGGGGCAATTTGGCCTGGAGTAACGTCCGTGGTGAACAACTGAACGAATCCGCGGACCTGGAGAACTACCACTTCGGCAGCTACCTGACCGGCTTCGATGGCCGCAATTACTATTTGCTGTTGGGTGGTCTCGGTTACGACCATGGCGAGGTGCAGCGGCAGGTGCAGATTGGCCAGGAAGGGGGCAACCCGCAGGGCCGCTACGACGGTTGGCAGGCCAACGCCTACCTGGAACGCGGCTTGTCCCTGTTCCACCAGGGGTGGAACATCCAACCCTACGCGGCCTTGCAGTATCTTTATCTGCGGCAGGGCGGATTCCAGGAAACGGGGGGAGGCGTCTTCGATCTGTCGGTCGCTGGGATCGACGCCCATTCGCTCCGCAGCGTCCTGGGAGGCCGTTTCTCCACCACTCGCCGGACGTTTCGGGGGTTGGCGCTGACCCCGGAGTTCCGCGCCGCCTGGCTGCATGAGTTCCTCGACACCCGGCAAACGGTGCAGGCGAGCTTTGCCGATCTCGGCGGTGACGGTTTTGCTGCCCGGGGCGTCGACCTGGGACGCGACTGGGTCAACCTTGGCGGGGGGCTGAACTTGGCGGGGGGACCTGGGGCACGGCTGTTTGCCGGCTATGACCTGCAGTTCAACGAGCACCAGGCCTTCCACGTCGGATCCGGCGGCGTCGAGTTCACCTGGTGAGGCGACAGGGTCCGCAGAGGCCTGCCGACCGGCTCGACCGCCGTGAGGGGCGCGAGGAGGCTGCGCGGTGCAATTGCTCCATCCGTTACGGCGGGGCCGAGGTAGCGGGTCGGCCACGACCGAGCGTTCAAATTTCGCCTGCCGGCGGACGTTTCGTTCGCCATGTTTGAGTGTTGGAAGCCGCCCGGGGGGACGCGGCATCGAGATGTGGATTGCCGCATGCGACGACACCGACGCCCCTACTCGTGAAGAGACCGGTCCGATGAGTCCCCCCAACGCTACTGAGCAGACCGAATCCTCCGGGACGTTCTATCGATGCCCCGTCCAGGCTGATCAGAGTCGCGCCACCATCAAGATCGGCCGCCGCAAAATCCAGGCGATCATTCACGAGGCTTCGATCGAAGGTTTCACCGTTTTGGTCGAACCGCGATACTCCAAGCGGCTGAGCGTCGGGATCCCGTGGATTCTGGTCTACAACGGCGCGAAGTTGGAAATTCAGGCGCAGTGGTTCTTTCACGCCCCGGACGGCCATATCCAAATCGGGTTGCGGCGACTGCGAGACCTGACCGAACCAAAGCGGGTCCGTTCCTGTTGGCCAGTGTTCGGGAGCAGGCAGCGGGTCGAGGAGTCGGGACAGTCAACCATCGCGTTCGCGGGATTCGTCCTGGTCCTGGTCGTCACCATGGCGATGCCCGGAATCGGCGAGAAGCTCGGGACCGCTGGCCACATCAACGACACCTTCCGTTGGGTCGTCAACGGGGTTAGCAACCACCTCTCAAGACTCTGGTAATCGCGGCTCTGGCGGTCGCCGGAGACTTTTTTCCCGCGCGATCCTAAGTGGGCGGGCCCGGCAGCTCATTCTGAATGCTGAGTTCCGCTTGGTTGTCATCCTGGTCGTATTTCAGGACCGAGTGGACCGGGTAGGGGTCCAACCGTGAGGCGCCGCCCAGGAAGGTCAATTCGATCAAGAAGGCGCAGCCGACAATCGTCGCCTCGCACTTTTCCAGCAACCGGCAGCAAGCCTCCACCGTGCCACCGGTGGCAAGCAGATCATCGACGATCAACACTCGCTGGCCCGGCGCCACCCCGTCGACATGGATCTGAAGTTCGTCGCTGCCATACTCCAGCTCGTACGCGAAGGAGTGCATGTTGAACGGCAGCTTCCCGGGCTTGCGGATCGGGACGAATCCAGCTCCTAGTTGCATCGCGAGCGGGCCGGCGAAGATAAATCCGCGAGCCTCCGCGGCCGCGACCACGTCGACCCGTTCCCCTCGGAACGGTTCCGCCACCGCCTCCACGGCCGCCTGGAGCGCCGACGCATCGGCCAGCAACGGGGTGATGTCCCGGAACAGAATGCCTGGGCGGGGATAGTCAGGGATGTCGCGGATAAAACGTTGCAGGTCGACCATGGTGAAATGAATCGGTGACTCAATGCGGATGGGACAGGGCGCACGAACAAGGCGACCGGACTCCCAAACCATAACCCTTCCGCCACCGGGGTTTAACCCGACCGCTCCTCCTGTCCCCCTGTCCCCCATAGCCCTGTCCCCCATGATCCTTCCGCGTCACCCCTGGTTGATGTCCTCGGCCTCCAGCTGTTCCAGCCGGCGTTGACGGCGTCGCCGTTCCGCCTCGAGTTCCTCGGGGGTGCGCGGGGGCGGCCCGAGCTCAAGGGGTTCGTCCGGTTCCGGCGGTTCCGCCACCGACGGTCGCTGCTCCGCTCGTAGGCGTTCCCACTGGTCGGGCGATCGCGGCGTCTCGCGGTCCTCCAGCTCCGGTGAGCGGCCGCCAGCCGGATCGAAGATGCTGCCCACGCGGCCGCTGTCCCGGCGCGTCCTTTCCCAGGCGCCGCCGTAAGTCGGGTACGCCAGTTCGTGACAGTCACCGCACAGACGGCAGCCGACAGAGGGGGTTGCCATCAGCAGCGCCGCGGCGGCGAAGGCCCAAGAGGCATGCCGACCTCGCGTGGCAGGTTTTCGGTCCATGACACCCAACGAACAAATGAAAGGGGAGGGGAATCTCAGGGCCTAGGGTGAGGGATTGCCGGAGTGGGGGCTCTCCGTTCTTTCGATCGGCGTTCCCGACTTGCGGCTTCAGGAAAGGTTTGCCGATTCGGGGGATTCTGCCGGCAGATTTTTTTTCGAATTCTGAAGCGATTGACTCAAGTCTGACCTTTCGGTCGATGCGTCCGAACTGCCAAAAGGGTGTCCAATCGCACAAAGCGAACTTGGTTGTTTTTCGCAGCACTCGAAAATGGAGTTTCCGTGGTGCTCGACCTCCTCACGCTCGACTTCACCAAAGTTGCCCTGATTGTCAACGCATTCGTTTTCCCATTGCTCGGCGTGGTGCTGCTGTTGATGAGCAAGCTCACCGCGGGGGCGGCGGCGCGGCGTGCGGAGCGACGGTTCTTGGCAGCCTTGGTTGTGATGACTATGGTCACGGTTCGAACGGTGATGACCTGTGACGATGCTTGGTTGCTTCACACCGCGACTCTGTCGATTCTGATCGTCGGCGCCCTACTCATTCCGAGCCAGGATCCATCGGTCGTTGTTTGATTTTCCGCTTGCTCCTTGATGCCCCTCAACGCCCCCTCCCCTGAAGACCCGTCCCTGAGTGACTCTCGTTCCATCGACCCGGCGTTGCGGTCGGTGGAGTTGGTTCCGGGCGGACCGGTGAGCGGGGCGATCCGGCCTCCGGGAAGCAAGAGCATCACCAACCGGGCGCTGCTCTGCGCCGCCTTTGCCCAAGGGAACTCGACCCTCTCCGGGACGCTGCGGAGCGAGGATACCGCGGTGATGATCGAGGCACTACGCTTGCTCGGCGTGGAGATTGAGAGTGGCCGCGACGGGGGGACGCTGCGCGTCAGCGGTCGCGGAGCCCGCGGCTCCAGCCGAAAACTGCTGGAACGATCCGCCGAACCCCTCTCGTTGTACGTCGGCAACAGCGGGACGACGATCCGCTTCTTGACCGCGGCGCTCTCTGCCGCGGGCGGTCACTATCGGCTGTACGGCATCCCGAGAATGCACGAGCGTCCGATCGGCGATCTGGTCGATGCGATCGCACCGGTGCTGCAAGGCTCGATCGTCGCGGAATCAGCCGGTGGATGCCCGCCGGTGCACCTGGACGGGGAAGGTTGGAACGGCAACCCGATCGACGTCGCCGGGAACGTCAGCAGCCAATACTTGAGCGGCCTATTGATGGCGGCCCCGCTCAGCGGCCATCGGGTGCGGTTGCAGGTGACCGGAGAATTGGTCTCAAAGCCCTACGTCGAGATGACCGCGCGGGTGATGCAGAGCTTCGGCGCCGTGGTGAAGCAGCAGGCGAACCGCCAGGAGTCGGGCGACCGGAGGCGGGAGACCATGTTCGACGTCTCCGACCGGGATTACGTCGGCTGTGACTTTGCGATCGAACCCGACGCCTCGGCGGCCAGCTATTTCTGGGCGGCGGCAGCGATCTCCGGCGGTACCGTCACGGTGCAGGGACTGGGCCCCGACGCGGTCCAGGGCGACGTCGCCTTCTGTGATGTTCTAAGACAGATGGGCTGCACCGTGTCGGCCAGCACGGTTGCCAATCAAACGCCATCGCTGACCGTGATCGGCAAGCCGCTGCACGGTCTCGATATCGACATGAATGCGATCAGCGATACCGTTCAAACGCTGGCGGTGGTCGCGTTGTTTGCCGAAGGCCCAACCCGGGTCCGTGGGGTCGCCCACAACCGGTTCAAGGAAGCCGACCGGATCGCTGACCTGGCGCGAGAACTTCGAAAGCTCGGGGCCCGGGTTCAGGAGCACGAGGACGGGCTGACCATCGTGCCGCCAGCACAGTCACCCGAGAGCGGGGCGGTGCTGGAAACCTATGGCGATCACCGAATGGCGATGAGTCTTGCACTCGCCGGATTGCGCCTCTCCGGCATTCGCATCCTTGACCCCGCTTGTACCGCCAAGACGTATCCCGACTTCTTCGCCGACCTCGAATCGCTCACCGGACGTCCCCACCGCTGGGCTGAGAGACCCAAAGCCGGGGGAGAGAGGCGATAAAATGGGCTCGGGTCGACGTTGCCGAGCGGATTACGTAGCAGCAGAAGTTGCAGAGCCTTCGGACCGCGAGAAAGTCTTTGCAAGTCGAGAAAGTCTTTGCAAGTTCCGCGACGGAACAGCTGCTCTCGTGCCCAAACGGGCGGGAATGTCTACAATGAGACTCCCCCGTGTGCGTGCGAGGATGATCGATCTGGATTGTTGCAGAGTGGACCCTATGGAATTTCCCCGGATGACCGGGCTACGCGGCCAAGTTTTGCCAAAGCTGATGGCGTTCCTGTTGGCCTGGGTCGCCGCGCATGCTCATTTTCCGAGTGGCTCACCGGTCAACGCACAATCCCCCGACAGCGATCGCGAAGTGACCGCGGCCCCGCCCGACGGCGATGAGGAGGAGGAGGGCGATGAGGAGGAGATCGCGTACTGGGTGTCGCAGTTGGGCAGCGACCAGTACCTCCGCCGCCGCCGCGCCAGCCGTTGGTTGGTCGAGGCTGGCCCGGCGACCGTTCCGGTCCTGGTTTCCCAGCTTGGCAACGGGGACCTGGAGTTCACCCGCCGGGCGATCGATGTGTTGCAAGAGGTCGCCTTTGCCCAGGCGCCGGACGAAGATGGCGGCGCTTGGGGAGAATTGCAGGAGCTGGCTGCCTCAGGGGTCGGCAGCCAAGCCTCGCGGGCGTTCGCTGCTGTCGAAGAGATTCGTGACCATCGCGGGCAAATCGCCCGCGAAGTGCTGGCGTCCAACGGGGTGTACGTCGGGGTAGCCGAGTTCGTGGTCCGCGCCAGCAGCGACATGCGACCGATCGTCCAGATTGATCGCAAGGACGACGGAGACCTCGAACACCTGCAATGGCTGCGCTGGCTCAAGGACATTCGTTACGCCCGGGTTGTCGGCGAGGCGGTCGACGCCAAGGTGGTCGAGTACTTGGTCCGAATGCCCGACCTCGAGACGATCACTTTCCTCGATGGCGAGGTCGATCCGGCGCTGATCAGCGCCCTGGAAGAGATCAAGCGAATCCGTGATCTGGAGTTCCGTTATGTCTCCTTGGAGCCAGAGTTGGCCGATCAGATCGTCCAGTTGCCGATTCGTTCCTCGCTGAGTTTGATGGGGACCGGGATTCCGGAGGAGAAGGTGGAGCAGATGCGAGTTGCTCGACCAGGGCTTCAAATTGAGCATCGTCAGGGTGGCTTTCTCGGCGTCCAGTGCCATACCGAGTTCAACATCTGTCAGATTACGGGCGTTGTTCGGGGGAGCGCCGCGGATGAGGCGGGTCTGATTCCCCAAGACGTGATCGTTGCGGTCGGTGACACCGATGTCCGGCGTTTCAAGGATTTGCAAGACGCCATCAATCAGCACCTTCCCGGCGACGAGATCAAAATCCGCTATTCACGCGGGGGTGTGATCAGCGAGACCACGGCAGAACTGGGGCGGATGGAACAAGAAATTCGCGGAATCCCGGACAGGTGAGCCGTCGACGAAACAGCTCCCCCGCGGCGGCCTCCCGCAGCGTTCAGCCCCCGGGAGGCAAGGCATTTCCACGCCAGCGGTCTGCCGACGGGGTTGCTCTCCCCGACCACGATCCCCTCTGGCGGCTCAGCCAATGGCGATCGCGACTCCGCCGACCGTTGTTGGCCTGGTACGACCGCCACGCCCGTTCGCTGCCGTGGCGCGACGATCCGACCCCGTACAAGGTCTGGATCAGCGAGATCATGTGCCAGCAGACACAGGTCGGCACCGTGATCCCCTATTTCGAGCGATTCATCGATCGGTTTCCATCGATCGAAGACCTCGCCGCCGCCGACGAGTCAGAACTGCTGAAACTGTGGGAGGGACTCGGCTACTATCGCCGGGCGCGGTCCATCCATGCGGCGGCTCGCCAGATCGAGGCGGATCACGGTGGCGAGTTTCCCGACCGCTTCGACGACGTGATCGCGTTGCCCGGGATCGGACGCTATACC
>CAYWXT010000092.1:0-4711 GCA_964462125.1 uncultured Pirellulaceae bacterium
GTCCACGCCTTATGCGTTCCGATGTTCGACCAGAAGCTGTTCTCCGGCCCGCGAGGCTCGCGGAAGGACCCCCACGAACCATCCACGTTCTGATCGTCGAGAAGGAACCGAACGCCCTTCAAGATCGCGCTCTCGACCGAAGCGGGGCTGAGCCAACCGACAAGACTCGGCGGGAGCGAGACCGATTGCAGCCAGCCGTAGACAGCCCACAACCCGAGCGGAATCAGCAACACGTGCTGGCGGAGTCCGACCCGCTGCCGATTCCCAAGCGAACCGCCCAGGACCAACAATACGGTGGCCAGGACCGCCAAGGCGGCGACGTAATGCGTCCACCACAGCACGCCCCCGTAATCAACTCCAAGGGTGAACGGCAGCAGGCCAAGAAGGATCGCAGCGGCCCAGAGGGCGACCGCGCGAATGGTTTGAAAATGGTGGAACAGGGGACTGCGGAGGAATGAGTGTAGGGAAAGACTAGCCGAGGACGGGGGGGAAGTTGGGGGAGCGGGGTGAGCTCGGCTTTGCGGTGTCCGGGGCCGAGGGGGTGAAGAAGCTGAGGCGACCGTCGACGTCGCAGAGCCATACCTCCTCCGCGCCGGCCTCGAAATATAGCTGCTTCATTTCTTGAATCTCTGATTCGACGTTGCCGGGGGATAGAACTTCCACACAGATCTCAGGGGCGATTTCAAAGGCAAGCTGCCCGGCTACCTGCGAGTAACGCTGCTGGGAGTACCAGCCGACATCCGCCGCTCGCACTCCGTCGATCGTGGAGATCGGGCATTCGGGAAGAACATAGCCGCCGAGCCGGCGGTGGAGCTCAATCACAATCCGGCCCTGACGGAGACTGTGATTCCCAGAGGGAGGAGGCGTCATCAACAGGGTGCCGTGAGCGTTGGTTTCGATCTTGTAGGGGAAATCGGCGAGACTCCGATCGGCAAGGATCTCCGCCCACCGCCGCCGATTCCGAGCCAGCAGTTGTTCGCGCGATGGCAGGTCGATGATCAGTTGCATGGGAGTCAGGGTCCGTTACGTTTGGGTTCGATCCACGCTTTGATCCGGCCGGCCTTGCAGCCGCTGCAGATCTTCCCGGACCATGTTTTCGGCCAGTTCCGGGAGCTGCGTGACGGCTTGCCAATCGAGTCGTTGCGATGCCTTGCTCGGATCGCCGCAGAGTCGCGCAACCTCGGCAGGACGCATGTAACGTCCATCCCGCCGAACGTACTGCCGCCAATCAAGATCGACGGCACCGAATGCCGCGTCGAGGAACTGTTCGATCGAATGCAGTTTTCCCGTCGCTAGCACGTAATCATCAGCCGACGGTTGCTGCAGCATCCGCCACATCGCGTCGACATACTCGGGCGCGTACCCCCAGTCCCGCTGGGAGTCGAGTGAACCGAGGCTCAAATGGTCTTGCATTCCGAGCGAGATCGCGGCGGCGGCCCGGCTGATCTTGCGGGTCACAAACGACTCGCCCCGGCGGGGAGACTCGTGGTTGTAACAGATCGCGTTGCAGGCGAATAAGCCGAACGATTCCCGATACAGTGTCACCATCTGGGTCGCGAACGCCTTGGCCACACCATACGGCGTGACCGGTCGCATCGCCGTCGTTTCGTTCTGCGGTGACCGCTCCGGACGGCCGAAAATCTCGCTGCTGCTGATGTGCAGCAGCCGTGGCCGCTTGGGCAGATCGCGAAGGATCTCAAGCAGCTTGAGTGTTCCCATCGCGGTGAACTGGCAGGTCGTCTCAGGGATCTCAAAGCTGGCCCCGACATGGCTTTGCCCCGCCAGGTGATAAAGCTCATCCGGCTCGGTCTTCAACAAGATCCGCCGGATGGTCGTGACATCATCCAGGTCGGCGTAGTGCAGAAACAGCCGGTGGTCATAGACGTCCTTGTCGAAGAAGAGTCGATCAAGCCGGCGGCGGCGAGTGGTGCTGCTGCGGCGAACGATCCCGTGAACGACATCGCCTTCTTGAAGCAACCGTTCGGCCAGGTAAGAGCCGTCCTGGCCGGTGATGCCGGTGATGAAAGCGACGCGTGAGGTAGAAGCGGGTGACGTGGAAGGTTCCATCCGAGTGGCGGTGCCCGTCGCGAAAGTCGCAGAGACTTCCAGGAGTACGTATGTTCGGGAAAGTGCCGCGGTCACCCCAGGGGAAGGCCTGGGATTACACAGGGAACGGTTTTTGGTTGATCGCCAGCTCGAGGAACTCGAGCAATTCGGTGCCGCCGCCGGGGTAAACGAGTTCGCCGAGTCGTTCCAGCTTGCTGCGGTCGATGGCGTCTCGGTTCGGAACCATCAGGCTCCGCAGGTCGACCGCGTCCTGTTGCTTTCGATTCCACTCGCGGTAGGGAGAGACCAGTGCAGCAAACTTGCTGGCGCAAGCGGCTTCGATGGTCGGAATCCGATGCCCGCTCGATTCGTCAATCCGGTGATGCTCGCGGAGGATCGTTGCGTAACAGGCGTTGCTGGGGAGCATCAGGTCGATCACTTGTTTCATTTCGCCCGTGATCGCGATTTCACCAGGATCGCGAAATCGAGTGACAACTTCAAGTCGCTCGGTTTGCAGCCGCGGCCAACGCGTTTCGATGGCTTCGATGGCTGCAGCTAACTCGTGTTCTGCGACCAAAATATCCACGTCTTGTGTCGCTCGGGGCGCCGCCAAATAGCCAACATAACCATAAAGCCCCATCAAAACCCAGTTACGGATCCCGGCAAAGTCCAAGACGTCAATGACTTGTTGTGGTTCCACATGAAGGCTCCCTCGTCGATGATCTTTGCGATAGCCACGCACGATCGACGTCGAGGTTGCAATGCCGCTGGCATGCCCCACCGGACGCGTTGGCGACCCGCGATCATGGCTGAAATCCCGAACGTGCGGCATGCGCTGCTGGAGCGCCGCGATGATGCGTGCGTTTCGTTCGTCGGTGGAAAGCAACGTTTGGTAACTATGCGCGATCAGGAGTATCGGCAAGGTCGGGTACCACTGGGCACCTTAGAACCCGATCCCTTGGTATTGGAAACCGACGTCGCGAAGGCCAGCGGACTTGAGGATGTTTCTGCCGTCGAAGACGCAGGCAGGTTTCTTCATGCTCGCGTAGACGGCGGGGAAGTCGACTTCTTTGAACTCATCCCACTCGGTCAGGACCGTGATCGCATGGGCATCCTCCGCCGCCGCAGCAGCGGAACTCACGCATTCGATGTTTTGTTCCAGCAGTTCCTGTTTCGAACGGCTCAGGTTCCCATCGGCATCGAGCAAGACGTTCCGCAATTCTTCGCGAATTTGCGTCTCCGAGACCTGCGGGTCATAGATCGACAGCTTTGCCTTTTCCAACAACAAGTCGCGGCAGATGTAGATCGCCGCCGACTCGCGGGTGTCGTTGGTGTCCTTCTTGAAGGCGAATCCCCAGATCGCAATCTTCTTGTCCGAGACGGTGTTGAACAGCGTGCGGACGATCCGGCGGACAAATCGGCTTTTCTGGTGGTCGTTCATCCGCACGACCTGCTCCCAATATTCGGCCACCTCGGGCAAGCCAAAGTATTCGCACAGATAGACCAGGTTCAGGATGTCTTTTTGGAAGCAGGAGCCTCCGAAGCCGACGGAGGCTTTGAGGAACTTGGGGCCGATCCGCGAGTCGGTTCCGATCGCCGCGGCGACTTCGTCCACATCCGCCTCGGTCGCTTCGCACAGGGCGGAGATGGCATTGATCGAGGAGACCCGCTGGGCCAAGAAAGCGTTGGCGGTCAGCTTGGACAACTCGCTACTCCACAGGTTTGTCGTCAGCAGCCGATCACGGGGGATCCAGTTGGCGTAGACGTCGACGAGGGCCTGGATCGCCGAGGCAGATTCCCCGCCGATCAATACGCGATCGGGGCGGAGCAGGTCGTCGATCGCGGTCCCCTCCGCCAAGAACTCGGGGTTGCTGAGCACGTCGAAAGAGCCACCGTGGTTGGCGCTGGAGAGAATCGTCTTGATCGCCTCGGCGGTGCGGACCGGCAGGGTCGATTTTTCAACCACGATCTTGTGACCGGTCGAAACGTCGGCGATGCGGCGGGCACACTTTTCGACGAACTCCAGATTCGCCGCCCGGCCGGCTCCGACACCGAAGGTCTTGGTCGGGGTGTTGACCGAGATGAAAATCATCTCAGCGTCGCAAATCGATCGATCGACCTCCGTCGTGAACGTCAGGTTCCGCCCCCGGCACTCCTGGACAATCTCCAACAATCCAGGCTCGTAGACCGGAAGGTCGTCGGAGTTCCACTGGCCGATCCTAGCCGAGTTGACATCGACAACCGTAACGTCGATCTGGGGACACTGCTTCGCGATCATCGCCATCGTTGGCCCACCGACATAGCCGGCGCCAATGCAGCAAATCCTTGAAACGGTCGGGTCAGTCGGGGAGTGGGGCATGATGGTGTGGTGAAAATCGGAGAAGAGCTGAATTGGGAACTCTCAGCGAGTTCCGCGACGCGATTGGGCTGGCGTTCCGCGGTCGGGCTGGCGTTCCGCGGTCGGGCTGGCGTTCGGGGTTCGCCAAAGGCGGGTGTCAACCGATCTGTTCGAGTTGGCAGTCTTCGAGTTTGACGCTGACACCTTGTTCCATGAAGCGGACGGCGACCAGCAATCGGGTTTCTTGTTCGCGCCGGAGCACGGTTCCTTCGTAGCCGGAAAACGCCCCGGAGCGGATTCGAACCGCTTGGCCAGGCTGCAATCGAC
>CAYWXT010000092.1:4721-19031 GCA_964462125.1 uncultured Pirellulaceae bacterium
ACCGCACGGGGGTCCGGGGCCGTCCCGCGGATCTGCCGCAGGTCCTGCACCAACTGCTCGGTGTCGGGGATTGGATCCGTCTTCAGAATGTGCCCCGTGCAGACCGCCTCGTAGCGGGCCTCATTGTCTCCTTGCAGGAAAACATAGCCTGCGAACAGCGGCACGTGACTGGTCCGAATGCGGCCGGCCGGGGAGCGCCGCCGCTGGGGAATCTGCGGCCCATAGTGCGGGATCTGCAGCTTCCGCAGGTGTCGCATCAACGACTTCTCCTGCCGCGACTTCGTGTACAGCAGCCACCAAGAAGCCGTGCCGCTGGAGGGCTGCTCCAGCAGGTCTTCGGGCAAACAATCGGGTTCGGCGGGAAGGATCGGCACTGTCGTTGGTTCTGTAATCGAGTTGGAGCATTGGCGAGGGAATGCTGCCGGCGCGGACTTCGTCCACGTGGGTGACATGCCCATGATTGCAATATCGTTCGGTTAACGATCTTAGGATGGGTTACCGGCCGGGTTCTGGCAAGCGAACCGAGCACTGAGACGAGCGGGGCGGCCGCGAGGTTCCGGCGGCCCCCCGCGCGTGCTCGGTGGATCGACCCCGCTGAGTTGCTAGCGATCGATCATTTCAAGCCAACTCCCCCCTCAATGATGGATCCGCGCGGCTGGCGACCGCAGGCCGGTTGGCAAGCTCGGCCACCTCGGGGATCCCCGGCGCAACCAAGCCGCCGGCCAGCTCCAATTCTGCGACAATCGCATTGAGCTGCGGTCCAAGGTCCGCCAATTTATCCGTGAATTCGGAAACCTGTTGATAGACATCGGCGTTGCCGGCCGGGGCGATGATCTCCAAACGCCCGACGGGGACTTGTGACGGTTCCCCCAGTCGGTTCGCAAAAAGTGGCAGCCGAATGCTGAGCTGCATCGCCTTCTCCGGGAGCCGGGCACTGTGCCAGGTCGCGTGATAGCCTTCGTGCAGCCAAGGGAAACTGAGGTCGATCTTGAGACTCGCTAGCCCGTGCAATTGAGCGAACTCGACCAACGGCTCCCAGATCTGGTCCCATCGGCCGCCCCCTTGCAACTGGTGCGTCCGGATCTGCGTCCCATTCCCGCGGCGGGTGACGAAAGACTGAAGCAGGTGCACCGCGTGGCTGCTGAGCAACTGAAACTCGGAATGGCCAAAGGACCGGGTCCCCACCAGCATCCCGATCGCCATCAAGACCCCGACCGCGGCGAGCCAGTCGGCCTGGAGCGCAACGGACAGGAACGAAAAGCTGGTCGTCGTCAGGCAGAGCCCGGCGACCATCCACAGCATCCCGACCGGACCAAACTTTTGCTGAAGTAAGTGGTGCAAATGGGCCCGGTCTGTGGCGTAAATACTTCGCCCCGTCAACCGGCGACGAACAATCGCCGCTGCGGAGTCGAACAGGGGAATCGCAAGGATCGCCACCGGCGCCGACGCCAACGCGGTGGACTGCTTGACACTGCTCCACATCGCCAAAACCCCCACGAAAAGCCCGATCAACATGCTCCCGGCATCTCCCAGAAAAATCGTGGCCGGGGGACGGTTGAACACCAAAAACCCGAGCAGGGCTCCCGCCAGAGCAGCGCTCGCGACGCCGCCGAATGTGTCCCCGCGGTAAATGCTCAGGACAGCGAGCCCGCCGCTGATAATGCAGCCCGCCGTGGTCGCCACTCCATCAGCCCCGTCAATCAGATTCAGCGCGTTGACCGCCACCAACAGCCACAAAACACTGACCGGGATCGCAAGCAAGCCGAGGGACAGCTCGTAACCGAATAATGAAATCTGATCGACCGTTGTGCCGCTGACGACCAACACCGAAATCACCAGCAGCTGAAACAAGAGCTTTTGGCGGCCGCGAAGGCTGAAGGCATCGTCCGCCAAACCGACCAACAACAACGCCGTGGCGGCGGCAAATAACACGTACCACTGATTGGGGACATACCCCAAGGCGTATGCCCCCCCGAGGCGGTCAATCAAAACGGTGCCGGCGAACGTGAGCAGCACCGTGGCGAGAACAGCGACTCCCCCAGCCAAGGCGATTGGGGATCGATGCAGCTTTCGCTCACCGTCCGGACAATCGACCAAGCCTACGAAGCGGGCCATCCGCCGGACCACCGGGACCGCGACCAGCGAAATCGAGAATGAAAGTGCGACTGCCGTCGCGATTAACCAAACCATCACACCGATGCACGTCTAAGGAGAAAAGCGAGTCGTCCCGGCAGCAACCCCACGACCGATCCCGCGCCGACTCATCCGCCACATTCGTCTTCCTGCAACTTCAAGGCGATTCCCGGTCCCCCAGTCTAAAACGGGAAAGCAGCCACCGAACTCGGATTCAGCCGGGACCGCAACCCTTTCATCCAGCCAGGGGTGGATCTCTGTCCCAGTACGCAAAATCCTCGCGACGCCACCTCTCCTTGAACGGATCTCAGCGACGGGTGAACTCTTTTCATCCCGCCGCATCCGTCTGAGAACAATCCGTCAAATCGACACAACCACCCTTTCCGGCACTTTTGCTCAATTCGGAACCGCCCCCGCGGCGATAAAAAGGCCATGCGGGGGTCCACCCCGTCAGCCCGACACAGGCAAGAACTGAGTGCACATGCATACCAAATACACAAATGCCGTGGGTGCCAAGGGGACCGGAATGGCGATGCCGAGCAAGTGTACGCCGGACAGCCCACAAACCAAACCGGCCCAGATCGCGGCAGCGGTGGGCGCGGAGAGTGTGAGAGGGCGGCGTCCTTGCCCCTGGAGACAGCTCAAGGAGGGGATCCGCCACGCTGGCCCGAGCCCGCGACGGCGACGCAACCGGAGTTTTCGGCGAATTGTCGCCCTCGGTTGTCTTGGACTCCTTGTCAGCACCTCAGGCGGATGCACGCTCTTCACCGGCGCGGTGCAGCTGCTGACCCGTCACGACGCCTGCGACGAATTCATGATCGGCTACCGCAACAGTGCGTTGGCCGCCAAGGCATGGCATCGCGAAAAGGTTCACTTCCGCAACCACCCCTTCCTGGATAACGTCCGCGACGGATTTATCGCCGGCTACATCGACGTCGCCGAGGGGGGAAGTGGGTGCGTCCCTGCCGTCTGCCCGCCCGAATACTGGGGTTGGCGGTACCAATCCGCCGATGGCCAGCGTGCCTGCAACGCCTGGTTCGAGGGTTTCCCGATCGGGGCCAAGGCGGCGGAAGAGGACGGCGTCGGACACTGGAGCTATATCCGGCCGGCCGGGGTGGCGAACCCGAGCGACGCAAAGACGGCAGAGGCGAAAAAGGCGGCGGGCGCCGCCGCGAAAGCCCCACCGCCGCTGGAGTCGACGGTCGAGGGCGAGCAGATCGTTCCCGGCAGTGTCATCGAGGTCGATCGTGTACGGGAGCCAAACGGGGAAAACTCGCCCGAGGATGGCACACCCCCGTTGGATAGCGATGAGTTGCTTCCTCCCAGCGGCGAGTCCGCGGATGATGATTCCCCCGGATTCTCGTTCCGTTTCGAGTGAGCCGCCGCACGTTCGGCGGTCTGCGATCCACGGCTCCCAAGCCGTTCCACCCCCTATCCGTTCATTCCCGAGTGAGTTCAAGGATGACTACGAAATCTTCAGCCGGGTGGCGAGCGTTGCGCGGCCGCCGCGCATGGAACGGGCTCCGAGGCGCCGCGAAGGTGATCGCCGTGGGAATCGGTGTCGCGTTAACCACTGGGTGTTCGACGTTGACGCAGCCGATCGATGGAATCCCCTCACATCGGCTCCCCTCCCAGTTCTTCCCGGAAACGAAGAACGACATGGTCCCGATCGACATCGCGCTGATGACGATCGAACCGCCCCGGGAATACGAGATCGGTCCCGGCGATATTCTCGGCATCTACGTCGAGGGGGTGCTCCCATTCAATCCACCCAACGCTCCCCCGGAACCGCCACCGGTCAATTTCCCTGGGGAAGAGAGTCTGCTTCCCCCCTCGATCGGTTTTCCGATCCCGGTTCAGGATGACGGCACATTGTCGCTGCCGTTGTTGGAACCGCTGCAGGTCGATGGGTTCACCCTCGACCAGGTTCGGGAAGCGATCCGCGAGGCCTACATCGACCAAGACATCCTGCGAGAAGACAGGGCGCGGCCGATCGTGACCATCATCCGCGAGCGGACCTATGACGTGATCGTTGTCCGTGAGGATGCCGGCGGCGTCGGAGCGCGAGGAGGAGGCACGATCCGCACCGAGGATCAGAGTGCCGCTGGGTCACTCGTCAAGCTGCCCGCCTACCAGAACGACATCCTCCACGCGTTGGTCGAGACCGGAGGCTTGCCGGGACTCAACGCGAAGAACCAGGTGAAGGTGCTGCGGGCCAGCGATGCCGATAAGCGAAAACGGGCCGATTTCATCCGCAAGTGGCAGAAGCATCGTGATGCGGTGATGCTCGACCCCTGTGCCTGTCCCCCGCGACTACCCGATGACCCCTCGATCATCCAGATCCCATTGCGGGTCAAACCGGGAGCGGTTCCCGATATCGACCCGGATGACGTCGTTCTGCAGTCTGGCGATGTCGTCTACATCGAATCACGCGACACCGAGGTCTTCTACACCGGCGGCCTCTTGCCGGGCGGTGAACATGTCCTCCCCCGCGACTACGACTTGGATGTTCTCGGTGCCATGGCATTGGCAGGGGGGAATCTCAGCGGTCAAGGGGGTGCGCAAGGACGAGGGCTTGGCGGAGGAAGAATGGGCGGTCTCGCCGGCGGCGTCCCCCCAGGCATGCTGTATGTGCTTCGCAAGACCGAGTGTGACGGCCAAGTCGCGATCGAGGTCGATCTCGCCAATGCAATCAACAACCCGCGAAGCCGACCGCTGGTGCAACCAGGCGACATCCTGCTCCTTCGCTACAAGCCGGAGGAGGAGTTGATCAACGCCGGCGTCGGGACCTTCTTCACCTTTGGAATCGCCGAACTGCTGCGGAATTGACGCGGATCGGTCGACGCCCGCGTCGCCTCGGCGAGCCGATTCGGAGAGCCGATCCCGAAACCGAGAGTTCGCCCGTGCGACAGGCGCCGGCGGGCTAGGGTGAGAGTCGTTGCCGGTACCAACGGCCGTCGGAATCCGGCAGGTACTCGATCCGGTCGTGCAGGCGACTCGGACGCCCCTGCCAAAATTCAAATCGCCGCGGCCGAATCTGGTAACCGCCCCAAAACGACGGGAGCGGAATCTCGCCAGCGGCAAATTTGCGCTTCAACTGAGCGAGTTTCTCTTCCATCAAACTGCGTGAGGATATGACCTGGCTCTGCTGGGACACCCAAGCCCCGAGCTGGCTGTCACGCGGCCGGCGCGCGAAATACTTCAGCGATTCGGCCGTGCTGACCTTGCTGGCTATCCCGTGGATCTCCACTTGGCGTTGCAGCGGAAGCCACAAGAAATGGGCCGATACCTTCGGGTTCTCGTCGATCTGGCGCCCCTTGCGGCTCTCGTAGTTGGTGAAGAAGACGAAACCGTCGTTGTCAAAGTACTTCAGCAACACCGTCCGCTGGCAAGGCTGGCCACTGGCCTCGACCGTGGCGACCGACATCGCGTTCGGTTCCAGCAATTCGGCTTCCGTCGCTTCCTGAAACCAAATGCGAAATTGCTCCATCGGCGACGGGTCCGCATCCGCCACGTCAAACGCCTGGAGGGAATACTCCTGTCTCAGTTCGTGAAGATCCATCACTCGGCCCGTTCAGCTACGTTCCCCACCGCAAACCCATCGCAATCGAATACGAATTCGTAAACCGTGCCCGTACCCGTACACGTGCTCGCCAACCTCGCTCATGCTCCTACGCTTCGGTTCCGCTTGCAAGGGTGAGCACCGGGAGCACATCCCAGCGGAACCGAGCACCGACCAGAGTTTCGCCCGCGAGAGTACGAACGAGCGGGAGCAGGCGTGACGAGCACGAGCAGGGGCACGAGCCGGTGCGACGGGGCGAAACTACGCGCTGACCCTCATGTCGGTACCGCACAAGCTTCGATAAAAGCGATTGCGGCTGAGCAGCTCCTCGTGCCGACCTTGATCGGCGACCTGGCCCGCTTCGATGACCACGACCCGGTCCGCCAACGCCAAGCTGGTGGGTCGATGGGTGATCAGGATACCGGTACGGCCAACAAGAAACTTGCCCAGGGCCTGGTGAATCAGCTGTTCGCTTTCCAGGTCGATTTGGCTGGTCGCCTCGTCGAGCACCAGGATATCGGGTTGGCGGAGAAAAGCACGGGCCAATGCCACCCGCTGCATCTGGCCGCCGGAGAGCCGCATGCCATCGGATCCCAGCATCGTCCGATAGCCCTCCGGCGTCTTGCGGCGGATGAATTCATCGGCAAACGCCATCTTCGCCGCGCGAACCACCGCGTGGGAATCGGCACCGGGCGTCCCGTAGCTGATGTTGTTCTCGACCGTGTCGTCAAACAGCACGGTACGCTGGGTCACCAACCCGATGCGGCGACGCAAATCGCGAATGCCGATCTGGTCGATCGGGGTGCCGTCCAACAGAATACGTCCGGACTGGGGGTCGTCGAAGCGGCACAGCAGACTCAATAGTGTGCTCTTGCCGCACCCGTTCGGCCCCACAATCGCGATCGTCTCGCCATGGCGAATGGTCAAGTCGATCCCCTGCAGGACCACCGGCCCCGACGGATACTGGAAGCGAACGTCCTCGAAACGGATCATCTGGTGGGGACGCGGAAGCCGGTGCGGCTGGGCCGGTTCCCGGACACGGACTGGCTGATCAATGATTTCAAACACGCGGTCCGAGCCGGCAATCCCGCGTTGCAGTCCGCTCCATACGTCGGACAACTTCTTCGCGGGATCGGATGCACCGATCAGGAATCCGAAAAACATCAAGATATCCGTGATGCCCAGGGGAAGGGCCGACATCGGCAAACCGAACAGATCGGTTTTTTCATTCAGGACCAGGTAGCCGCCGGCGAGAATCGCCAAGCCCACCACGGACATCCCCAACCATTCGCTGCTGCCCCGCGCCAGGGAGTTGTACAGCGCCATCTTCATCGACTTGCGAAAGTACGCGTCGATCCGCTGGCGAAACCTGGCACGCTCGTAACTCTGCGTATTGAAGGCCTTGACAACGCGAATGCCGGCAAACGCGTCGTTGAGTACCCCGTACAGCTGGCTCATCTCCTCCATCGCCCGGCGACTGGCCCGGCGAATCGAACGACTCAAATGGTACATGACGAAAGCAACCAGCGGCATCAGCACCATCACGAGAAACAACAACCGCCAGCAGATCAACAGGGCACCGGTCAGGCAGACCGCCATCTTCAGCGGCTCTCGCACCAGCCGGCCGAGCAACACTGCGACCCCGGCGGAGACGTGTGAAATGTCGTTGGTCAACCGGGCCGTCAATTCCGCCGACCCATTGTCCCCGAAGGCGTCCAGGTCCAGATGAAGCGCCTTGCGGAAAAACATCGATCGCAAGTCGAACGACGTTCGTTCGGCGACGTACTTCACCAATAGCAGGTTGGCGGTCAACGCGAACAGCTTGATCGTGGTCCCGATGATCAACGCCGCGACAATGCAGATCAGGGTCGCAAAGGCGCCGCGCGGGGCATGGGCGTCAATCCACGGTCGAACCTTGATCAGCCAGCTGACCGAGCCCTCCATCGCCTCCACATACCCACGTTTCGATTCAATCTCCTGCCGCAGCTGAAACGCGGCCGCCTCGTCAGCGGTCGCCAATTGCTCCTGCAGCGCCGCGATCTCGGCCTCCTCGTCGGCGATCTTCTGCCGAGCAGTCGCGATCTTCTTCTCCGCATACTCGGGGAGGCTGTCCCCTTTGAAAACGACTTCGACCAGCGGATAGAGCGTGCCGATGTTGGCGCCCCATAACCCGGCGACCAGCAGCGACGTCAGGAAAATCCCCAGCAGGGACCAACGTCGCCGCATCGTCAGCTGCAGTACGCGGCCGAAACTCTTCATGGCTGAATTCGTCATCCTTGACAGAAAATGGGCTCACGAAACCAGGCACCGGGAAGGAACTCCTCCCCGAGGTCGCCAGCGGATCCAAGCCGCCGGCGCCGCCATAGCCCCTTCTTAGCGAACCACTCGATCTCAATCCAGCCTAAATCGGCCGTTCGCCGCTTTCCAGGATCGCGCTGATGTACAGCCCAGCACCAACCGGCGTCCGGTCGACCGCTCGCAACTGGTTGCGGATCGCCCCCATCACGTCGCGCCGTGAGATCTGGCCGAGCAACCGGCCCTCGGAGTCCAGCACGGGAAGTCGCCGGCAGGCGGCATTGAGAAATGTCTGTGCGATCGTCAGCATGTCGGTTTCCTGGTCGATCACCGTCGGATCGGTGTCGACAAATTTCATCAGCCGATTCGAGGGGAGGCCATCGTACGCCGCCCACACGACGAACTGCATGCACGATTTCTCGGAAAAGATTCCCACGAATCGATTCGATTCGTCCACCACCGGTGCACCGGAAATCCGATATCGCAGCAGCACATCGAGCGCATCGAGGACCTCCATGTCGGGGGTCAAGGTGATCAAATTGGAGACCATCAGCTCGCGCGCGGTAGTCGTGTGCATCATGTTCAGGTACCTCCCAACAGAGACGAGACACGGAGGCGATCGGCCGCTGATTCGGGCGATCGTCCCCGCAGGTGGAGTGGAAAGAAAGCGCCGTCGACACCGGCTCTCTCACCGCCAATCCATCCATCCTGAGTCTGCCGGAGACGCTGCGTCAAGCAAAAAGTGCTCACACCGCCGCCGGCCCGATCACGCTCAACCGCCCCACGTCTCCACAGATTCGTCTCGCCCCACAGCCGCAAAATCGCTATTTTACTCGTAATTCTCAACGCAACCGGTCCCCGCTCGATCCGTCGATGCGACGTGTCCCCCAGGGGAGCACGGCTGTTGTGAAAGTTGTCACAAGAAGGAAAAAGGTTGGCACCATGATCGGACAGTGGGTTGAGTTCGAGTTCGATTGCCTGCCGCTGCGAAGCGTCACCCGTTTGGACGTTCCCGTCGATGCGTCGCCCACCTACGAACAGTTCGTCCTCCGCGTCAAAGCGGCGATCGCCAAACACGGCTCCCACAACGTCTACTACCTCCACCGCGGCGCATGCACATTCCACCTGACCAACGACTCCGACCAGGGTGAACTCGCGTTCGCCTTCGAGGGCGTGGTAATGACCGACGATAACGACTTGAGAACCCGGGCGGTGGAGATCGATGCCGAACTGCGACGGGAAACCTGCCCCTGGCTGACCGAACCGGTGGTCGCGTTCTTTGCCGAAACCGTCCGACATGCCCTGGTGGTCGAATTCGATCGGTACATCCAGGCCGGCGATCTGAGAAAAACCGAACAGCGAATCCAGGCGATTCAGGCCGAAAGCGATTCCTCCGACGGCTTCGTCGGTATGTACCTCTAGAACTGGAAGTAGACAAACGGACGGAAGCCGCGAGGAGCGTACAGCCATAGCGACCAGAGGATAATGGTCGTCACCGCCGGTGAGTACCAGGCGTCCCAGGGTAATCGCATCGCACGCCGCAGCTTCGTCCGCCACGCCACATGCTCGGCGACCAGGCAGCCGAGGGCCGCCAGCCCCAGCGGTGGGAACCAGTCGATCCCCCGCGGCAAGGTCGCCATGCGGCTCAAAATCGTCGCCGAGACGCCCAGGTCAGCACTGCGAAACAGCACCCAGCCGACAACGATCACGCCCAGTGTCAAGAAACCTCCGACCGGCGCCGGTGGCCGCCGCAGCGTCAGCCCGCGGAATGCCCGCTGCACCGCCAACGCCGAACCGTGCCAAAGGCCCCACAACACAAACGTCCACGCCGCCCCATGCCACAAACCGCCCAATGCCATCGTCACCATGAGGTTGCGATAGGTCGCCGCCACCCCCCGCCGTGAACCGCCCAGTGGAATGTAAAGGTAATCGCGGAGCCAGCGAGAGAGCGTCATGTGCCAGCGATGCCAAAAGTCGGCGATCGACGTCGCCAGATAAGGATGCCGAAAATTGACCGGGAATCGGTAACCCAACATCTTCGCAGCCCCGATCGCCATGTCGCTGTAGCCGGCAAAGTCGTAGTAGATCTGGCCGGTGTAGGCCAACACCGCAATCCACACCGTCACCCCGCTGTACAACTCCGGACCGGCGAAAACCACGTCGGCGACCTCCCCCAAACGGTCCGCCAACAATACTTTCTTGACCGCACCGCGAAGCAACTGCTGACAACCACCATAGAACCGGCGACCCGACCAACGCGGAACCTCCTGCAACTGCGGCAGCAGCTCGCGGGCACGGACGATCGGGCCGGCAACCAGCTGCGGAAAGAAGGCGACGTACAACGCGAAATCGAGTGGCCGCTGCACCGGCCGCAACACCCCGCGGTAGACATCGATCGTGTAGCTGAGCGTTTGAAACGTGTAAAACGAAATCCCCACCGGCAGAATGATCTCCAGCGTCGTCGCGCTCCAACCCAACGACTCGACCAGCGGTCGCGCCGACTCGATGAAAAAATTGAAGTACTTGAAGAAGCCGAGCACGCCCAGGTTGACGCCAAGACTCAGCAGCAGCCAACGGCGGCGTGCGCCGATCCCTGAAGCGGCGGCAATCCGTTTCGCAACGACGTAATCGACAACGGTCGATAAGACCAACAAGCCGCAGAATCGAATGTCCCAATGCGCATAAAAGTAGTAACTGGCCAGCAGCAACAGCGAGTTGCGTTGCCCACCGCTGCGACATGCCCAAGCGAGCGGCACGGTCAACGCAAAGAAAATCAGAAATTCAAGTTGCGTGAAGCCCATCGAGTCAGTCGTTCCGCGAAGGCTCCGGTGGAATGATCTCCCTCAGCGTGTCGACAAGCGCCGCGGCCAAGATGCGATAGCCGTCGGCGTTGAGATGCCCCACGCCGATCTGTCCGTTGTGGAACCCGTGGGGAAACGCTCCCTCCTGGGCCGAACGAAGCAATCGACTTCGGAGATCAACAAGCGTGATTCCTTTCGACTCGGCCGCAGCACGCATCGCGTCCACCTGCTCAGCGTGCGGAGCGGCGCGGACCAAACGCCCATCAACGATCAGAGGGATCGGCGGGGCGTACAGAATCACCACTGGCAACTCCGTCGTGGCGCGGATCCCCCCCATGATCGCCGGCCAATCAAACTCCACCGTCGCCTCCGCTGACTCCGCCACCGATTTCCGCACAGGCCCCGGTGCGAATCGTAGTCGTCGCGGCGTATTGCCATCCGCTTCGGTCAACAGCCGGCGCGCGCCATGAATGACAAAATCGGGCAACACGCGCACAAATACTGCCCGATCGGAAACCGTACGTCCGGCTCGCCGAGCCGGACCGTCACCAAGCGCAACGACCTCATCTCCAACCTCCGCCGTAGCAACCAAATCCGGCAAATCCACAACCAGCAACACATGGGCCTGAATCGAGAACTCCGGCTCCACCCGAGGCATCTGCGGCAACCAAGACGCCGCGTCTTCGCCGCTCCGCGCGAAGGGCAAGACCGCCAGAGACCTGCCGCGACGCTCGAACAGCCGCTCCGCCTGGGCGAAAAGCTTCGCGTCATCCGACAGGCAAACCCCTTCCGCCTGAGAATCGCCCCATAACGCCACCTGCAACGACCGGTCGCCGGAACGCGGCAGCTCCGTTTTCCCACGCATCCCATGGGGACCGATCGCTGTGGTCGCGTAACCCTCATTTCGCCACCGGTAATGACTGCCAGGGGGCATCGTGAACCCGCCTCGCAGCGGATCGGGTTCAAGGGCAACGTAACTGCGGACGAACAATGGCGACGTTACGCCGAAGATCAGCGTGCCGAGGGCCGTCCCGGTGAACCAGCGGACGATGAACCGGTACGCGCCAGTGGACATCATCGGTACCATCGCCGTCCCGTTCACTGTGTGGTATGACCCGCGTCATTCCTCGGTCACGCGAACCGTGGCCATCTTGTCGCCCTGGTTAATCGAATCGACCACCCCTTGGCCCTCGATCACCTTGCCGAAGATGCTGTGCTTGCCATCGAGCCAGGGGGTCGCCACGTGCGTGATGAAAAACTGCGAGCCGTTGGTGTTCGGCCCCGCGTTGGCCATCGACAGCACACCGGGGCCGTCGTGCGTGAGATCGGGATGAAACTCGTCCTCGAATTGGTACCCCGGGCCGCCCGTTCCTGTCCCCTCCGGACAACCGCCCTGGACCATGAAATCGGGGATCACACGGTGGAAGGTCAAGCCGTCGTAAAATTCCTGCCCGCACAGCTGCTCGAAATTCTCCACCGTCTTCGGGGCTTGCTCAGGAAACAATTCAACGCGAATCGTCCCTTTCTCGGTGTCAAAGGTGGCGACTTTCATGGTGGCCTTATCGGTTCGTGTCAGAAAAGTAAAAAACATCGAGCGACGACATGAAAGGCCATCGTCCCAATGGATCGGCGTTATCGGCCGTCGGCGCTATCGGTCGTCGGCGCTATCGGTCGGCAGATGCGTGTCAGGGTTCTGCCGGCTCCTCATCGGCCGGCTCCTCGTCGGCCGGAGCATCAAAATCGGGGAGTCCAATGTCATCGGCATCGATCATCAGGTCATCGGAGGACGACAGCGGGTGGCGGGTGCCGTCGGCCAGGATCAACTCGGTCGGCTTCACCCCGCCAGCTTCTTGACGAGCGACAACCTGTCCCTCGCCCCTGTTTCCTTGGACGTCAAACACCAGCAAATCGTCCCCGGGACGATCTTGGTTTTCCTGAGCGGTTGCTGTCAAACTCATCTCCGCCGACTCGACATCACCAAGATGTTCCCGGATGGTCGGATCACCCTGCAATTCCGCCCGGAGTTCCTCCCCCAACATGCCCGCACCCCACTGGTAGGCAAAGAAAATCGACCCGCAGCAGGCAAGTCCACCGAGAATCCCCACTCCGGCCACGATACCGATCACCCACAACCAGACGTTGCGATTCTTCGGAGCCGATGAGTCAGCGCCGGTGCCGGAAGGCTCGTCGTATCCTGGGCGTTCGAAGGGGTCACGTGGGGCGTTCGACATCAGACGCTGGTCCTCCGGTTTCAGATCCTCAGGGGCGGTCGGACAACGCAAACTCGTTGCCGACAAATTTCCACCGTTCAGCGTACATTAGATCTCGATCGCCCGCGACGTGATAGGTGACCGCGTTCCCCCCCTCGCTCCCCCGCTCCGCGTGGTCGCGTCCCTTCGGCCGCGGCCCTCGCGAAACAACACGCGTCCCCTCCGCTTCCAAGCCTGTGCGACGATGCAGCAACGTCGCCGTCACGGATCACCGACCTGTTTCAAAACATCGGCGAAAGGAATCCGGTCACAGAGTCCGAAACTCGGGTCCCGGGTCAGTCTCGCACGGACGAACCGCGGCGATGACATCCCGCACAGGAACCGGGCCCGGTCCCGCGCTGAGGTGAAGTGATCGGGATACTTACGCGTCAGCGAGTTGATCGCTGAGAGCGCCGAGGATCCGATCGCGCGCGACGGGATCTCGGGGATTGGCTGAGGCCCCTCCCCGCGGCACGCCGTGCAGCGCCCGCATGGCTGCTCCAGGATCTCGCCAAAATGTTCCGAAAGAATGCCCGCCTGACACGACTCGCCACGCACCAATCCGAACACCTCATCCAGCCGGTTCATCTCTGACGCTTCACGCTGTTCCAACCGCTCGAACAGCTCATCGGCGAGCACCTTCGGCCGCTCGATTCGCCGCAGCCATCGATAGCCGTGCGCCAACCCACTCGCCTGAACCTCGATCCATCCCTGCTCGGCAAGGTAATCGAGTGCCCGGACGATCCGCTCACGCTCGCAGTTGAGCCGATCGGTCGCAACCACCATGTTCAATAAAAACCACGTCCGGCCTTGGGTCAGTGACGACAAGATTCCCGAAACGAACTGCCGCCGTTCACCCTGGAAGTGGCTCAAGATCTTCGCCGATCCCACCAGCGGCTTGACCTTGTAGGTGTCATAGCGGGGAGAGGTCGCCCGCAGATACCCCTGCAATTCCAAATAGGTCAGGATCGTTCGCAGCACGAGAATGCGAATGTCGGATTCGTTCGACAGTTGGTAATGCGAAACATGAAAGGCGTCGGGTTGACCGATCAACAATTCCATCAATCGGCCCACCGCCTGCCGCGACGGAGTATCGCCGTAGGTAAAATTCTCCAGCACGATGCGGTCTTCAGGGACCAGGAGCATTTCACAGATCGCGTCCTCGCCGTCGCGGCCGGCGCGACCGACCTCCTGAGCGTACGACTCCAGTGACTTCGGCGGGTTGAAATGGTAGACGTAACGCAAATTCGGCTTGTCGATGCCCATGCCG
>CAYWXT010000093.1:0-18952 GCA_964462125.1 uncultured Pirellulaceae bacterium
GCGTCGATCGGCGCTGGCAAGAGACCGCGACCGCCGAGATGATCGGCCGTTTGGGGGTCAAGACTGCGTCGCAGCAGGCGGTGATCGCCAACCTTTCCGGAGGCAACCAGCAAAAGGTCGCCTTTGGCAAGTGGTGGCTGCGGCGGCCCCAGGTATTGATGCTCGATGAGCCCACCCGCGGTGTGGACGTCGGAGCCAAACAAGAGATCTATGCCCTGCTCGATCAGCTTGCCGCTGACGGTTTGGCGATCCTGTTTGTGAGCAGTGAGATGGAAGAGGTATTGGCCTTGGCTGACCGCGTTCTCGTGATGCATGAGGGGCGGATGGCTGGGGAGTTATCGAAATCGTCGATGACCGAGGAGGCGATCATGCAGCTGGCTGTGGGAACCGAGCGGTGTCTCTAAAGAACATCGGCATCTTTGCCCTTTTGATCTTGATCGTCGTGGTCGCCACGTCGTTCAACGGCAACTTCGTCTCCCCCGCCAACGTCAAGACGCTGATCCGGGATACCAGTCTCTACGGCTTGATTTCGATCGGTGTCGCCATGGTGATCATCACCGGCGGAATCGACCTTTCGATCGGCTCGATGATCGCGTTGTGTGGGGTCATGTTGGTGCAGGTGATCGACGTCCGCTATGAGCCGAGTGAATTCGAGAGCGCGATCGTGGAGGTCGCGGCGGACCCGCAGCCGCCGCTGGACCAAGCCGCGGTGAGGCTTCGCGATCCCCCGCCAAAGCTCCGCGACGGGGATCGTCTGATCTATCGCGGGACGACTGGGGAGGCATACATCAACGTCTATCGGAGCACCCGCATCGGCGAGGAGACCTGGATTGAGTCCCAGGATTCGCTCGGCTCGCTGCGGGCGGCGACCAGCAGTGGCGGGATTCCGGTCGGGCTGCGGCGCATCCGCTACACACCGCCATGGGTCGCCTGTTTACTGGTTTTGATCTTTGCCAGCTTCCTTGGCTACATTCACGGTGTTCTCGTCACCCGGGCTCATCTGCAGCCATTCGTGGTGACCTTGTGCGGGTTGCTGATCTATCGCGGTTTGGCGCGGGTCTGGACCGGCGACGATCAGGTCGGGTTGATGAGCGCGCTGACCGACTTCAAAGCGACCCTCACTGGGCCAGCCTTTTCGTTTCCTGTTCCCCTGATCGGGAAGATCTCTGGCCAGGGCGAATCGTGGGCCGATTTGGCCTGGGTCGACTTTCCGGTGACCGGGGTGATGCTGGCGGTCGTGACGATCGTCGGCTGGTGTTTTCTCAATCGCACCGTTTGGGGAAGGCATCTGTTGGCGACAGGCGAAAACGAGCCGGCGGCCCGTTACAGTGGGGTCAACACGCAGCGACTGATCCGCTTTGCCTACCTCATCAGCGGTCTGCTCGCCGGCTTGGCAGGAATCCTGTTCACGCTGGAGTGGAACTCGGTACAGCCGGGGTCGACGGGAAGCTTTTATGAGTTATACGCAATCGCCGCCGCCGTGCTGGGAGGCTGTTCGTTACGGGGCGGTCGCGGTGCGATCCTGGGGGTCATTGCTGGCGCAGCGGTGATGCGATGCCTGTACAAAGCGATCGTCGTTCTCGGCATCCCCCAAGAGTGGGAAATGGTCATCATCGGCGCCGCGCTGCTCTCGAGTGTCCTGTTCGACGAGACGGTCCGCCTTTATCGGGGGCAAACGGGCGGGGTCGGATAGTCGCGTTCGCATTTCTTCGGTAGAGTATTAGTAATGAAAACCAAAATAGAGCACAATCATGGCCGTGGTAGCGCCGGCCACGACGCGGCCGTTGACTCCGCGTCCCTCCACTCCGACGGCTCCTCCTCGAATTTCAACGAATCAGCTGAAGGCCAACCTGAGGGGGGCCTGCCAACGTCGTTTCTCGACCTCGACCTTTCCGGCGTCATGATGCAGTCGCTCGAGCGGGCGGGCTACGCCGAGCCGACGCCCATCCAAGCGGCTTTGATTCCGAAGGCTTTGGAGGGGGAGGACGTGATCGGCCAGGCGCGAACGGGGACCGGCAAGACGGCGGCCTTTTCCATCCCGATCCTGGAACAGCTCGAATCGCTGGAGGATTGTCGCGATCCCCAAGCGATCGTGGTGGTCCCGACACGGGAATTGGCCGACCAGGTGGGCGCCGAGGCGGAACGGTTGGCCTATGGGGTACCGACAGAGATTGCTGTGTTGGCCGGTGGTCGGAACGTCAATCAACAACTCAGGAAACTTCAAAACGGCGTGCAGATTGTCGTCGGCACCCCGGGTCGGCTCCATGATCACCTGCAACGAGGCTCGCTGCGGACCGACAAGGTGTGGTGTGTCGTGTTGGACGAAGCGGACCGGATGCTCGACATCGGATTCCGTCCGCAGATCGAACGGATCCTCCGCAAGTGTCCCCGCGACCGACAGACGCTGCTTCTCTCGGCCACCCTGCCTCCGACGGTCCGCCGGTTGGCCGAGTCGTACATGATGCGACCGCAGGTGATCGACTGCAGTCTCAACGAGATGGCGGTCGAGACGATCGAGCAGCGATATTTCACCGTCGCCCAAGACCGCAAGGTGGAACTGTTGCTGCGGCTGCTCAAGCGGGAGCAGCCGGAGCAAGCGATCATCTTTTGTCGCACCAAGCGGGGAACGGACCGGCTGTACCGCAAGCTCCGCGAAACCTACGACGCTTGTGGTTCGATGCATGGGGACCTGCAGCAGCGGGACCGTGATCGGGTGCTCCAGCAGCTTCGCGACCGCAAACTGCGGATCCTTGTCGCCACCGACGTGGTCGGTCGCGGGATCGACATCACCACGATCTCACACATCATCAACTTCGACGTGCCCCAGGACTGCGACGACTATGTCCATCGCGTCGGCCGCACCGGCCGGATGGGTCGCGAGGGGATCGCTTTCACCTTCGTCGTCCCGGGCGAGGGCGAGATTTTGACCAGCATCGAGCAGCGGATCAACAAAGAGCTGATCCGCGACGAGTTCGACGACTTTCAAGCCGTCCCCCAGCGTTCCGCCCCGGTGGTGGAATCGAGCGAGGAGAAGGCCAAGTCGATCAGTCGGCTGAACCCGATGCACCGCCGCGTCAGTCGACGGCGGCGGTAAATCTGTTCAGGCACGCGGGAAGACGTCGACTTGGTTGACAACTTGCATTCCTGCAGCCACGGGCCGGACCGCCTCTTGAGCCAGCTGTTTGTGGTAGAAGCTGCGAACTCGTCCGCTGAGCTGAAGTTCGTTTTCTTTTCCGTCGACCCGGATTCGTCGCAACTCGGCGACGGAACTTTGGGCCAAAACCGCCAGCGCAGCACTGGCAACGTCCTCTTGATAGATTTCTTGCATCTCGTAACTTCCCAATCCGAATTTGGGCAGGATCCGTGACTCCGCCGCCGAATCGCAAAACGCACCTGGTCGTTTCCTACCTCGGTGACATCCGTGGACGGGGCGATCGTTGACCGTTTTTAGTCGACGCCCGCCTCCGACCGCTTAAGTATTCCCCATCATTTGGTGTGTGACTATGCCAAATTGCTGGAAAATCGCGTTTCATGTCTGTGGCGGATTCCCAGCGGTTGCCGCGGACGATCGCGGTTCGAAGAGGAGGAATTTTCGACAATCTGGAATTACCCTCAAATCCGCCTTGACCTGCGGAAAAGCCACCGCCTATTCTCCGCCCATCGTTGAGGGTTTGGCAACGAACTCGCCAACGCGAACGCGGAAGTTCGATCGCGTTGCTCGGCACACGGATGTGTCGTGACACGCCAAGGCTCAGCTTCCGTGGTCGGTTCGGCGGATCATCGCAAGGACGCGATCGATCCAGTCGAACATCGATCCAGTCGAACATCGATCCACCGGCTCCCGGAATCGAGCGCGTCGTCCTCCGCCCCCCTAGGACACGTACTCTCCGGGAGCTTTTTTTATGCGCTGGGGGTCTCTTCCGCACCCTCGCTGGCACCGCCACCCCCGGCGCTGCGGTCGTCGCGGGGGTCGGGAAGGAAGCGGTAGCCGGCATCGCGGACGGTCCGCAGATGCGTCGGGTTCCCGGGATCGGGTTCGATGGTCTTGCGAAGCCGGGCGATGAACTGGTCAACGGCGCGGGTTTGCAGGTTCCCGGAGAGTTCCCAAACCTCGCTCAGCAGTTCCGAGCGGCTGATGACCCGCTCGGGGTTGTCGACGAAGTATCTCAGCAACCGCAGTTCCTTGGGCGTCATGCGGACGGTTTGGCCCGAGACGGTGACCTCGTGGGTCTCGAAGTTCACACTCACCCGCCCAAAGGTGAATTGGGTGACCGGGTCTCGGGTCCGCCGCGGTGGGGCATTTTTGGGGGAGGTGGGGCGAGAGTGCAGCAGGTTTTTGACGCGGCTGAGGAGTTCGTCCAACTCGAACGGCTTGTTCATGTATTGGTTGGCGCCAACATCGAAGCCCCGGGTGCGGTCTTCGGCCAACGTCCGGGCCGAGAGCATCAGGACCGGGGTCGCGAAGCCTGCTTCCCGGATCGATTCACAGACGGTGTAGCCGCTCATCCCGGGAAGCATCAGGTCGAGCACGATCAGGTCGATCCCTTCCCCGAGACCTTCCACCACGCGCACCGCCGTCGGCCCATCTTCGACCACGGTGACGCGATAGCCTTCGGCCTCGAGGTTGTACTTGATCCCAAGGCCGAGGTGTCGCTCGTCTTCGACGACCAGAATGTGGGGACGCATGGGCTATTGCGAACGCCGGAACAACGGAGACGCCAGAGTCACTTCGAAATCATAACCTAGCGGCTTGAGCTCGCCGACGGAACGACCCCGGGGACGGTGACTTCAAACACGGTCCCACTGCGGTCTTCGCGGTCGTGGACACGGATCGCCCCACCGAGGGCGTTGGTCACGTTGCGGACCAGAAACAGCCCCAAGCCGGTGCCGGGCTGGCTCCGTTCCAGTTCGCTGCCGAGCCGCACAAACCGCCCGAACACCTTGCGACGTTGGTTGGCGGGGATTCCCTGGCCGTTGTCCACGATCGAAATGGTCACGCGGTTCTCGCTCATCCGCAGCAGTTTGACCTGCACGACCGGGGGCGAGCCGCCATATTTGAGTGCGTTGTCGATCAGGTTTCGGAACAAGATCTCAAGTTGGACCGGTTGGCTGGAGACGATCACCTCAGGCACCTCAAGCTGGATCGTCTCGGGGGGCAATTTGTAGCGCACGCAGGCGGCCGAAGCACATTGCCCCAGCAGTTGATCGAGCCGGACCGGTTGTTCGTCCGACGGTTCCACCTCCCGCGCGAGCCGGGCTGCGTCCAACAGGTGGTTGATCAGCGAATCGAGACGCTCGACGTCGTCGAGCATCATGCGGTGGAAGTCCTGCTGTTGACGCTCGTCAACGGCCCGCCGCGTCATCGTTTGCAGATACAGTTTGAGCGAGGCGATGGGGCTTTTCAGTTCATGGGTCACCGCATCGATGAAGTTCGACTGCCGCCGATTCAGGTTGACCGCCCGGACGGTCAGGGTGAGGTAGGCGATGACGCCAGCGAGGACACCGGCGAGCAGAATCGTGCCGGTTGCCAGCATCGCCCAGTACCAGCCGGGCGATCCTTCTTGGGTCGCCCCCATCACGTTCCCGACGATCCACACCGCCCCCAGGACCACCACCAGGACGATCATGACCACGCCCAGGGTGATCGGTGCTCTCAGCGAGCGACGTTCGAGCATGCTTGGCATTGACTCCGAATCACGGGGCTAACTCTGGGGCGAGAACCGCGGCCCCCTCTGCGGGAAATCGTTCACGGTTTTTTCTGTTTCTGGCGATGACGCAGCCTGATTGCGTCGTAATAATACTGGTCGAACCCCAAAAAGTCTCGACGGCGGTTTTCGGAGCCAGTATCTCAGATGGGTGCCAAAACACGCACGCAACGGTTTACGGAAAGAACCCTCCGCCAAGTCCGCCTCGATTGCCATCGGGCGATGGCGCGGGCTCGGTTTTGTCCTGAACGGAGCGAGGTAATCCAACTGCAGTGCATCGACGACCGGCCCGAAACGGACGACGCGTTTGGCAACCAACTGTGGTATTTCGAGGGTGGCGGCGTCAACCAGCAGGAGCAGCGGCGTCCCGTATTCGGCGTCGTCGAGTACTCGATCCAGTTCGGCTTGCACGAGGTGGTCGAGGACGGCGCGTTTGAATCGGAGGGGCAGCGTGACCGGTTTCGACAGCTGTACGAGCGTGAGTTCCGTCAACCCTCCTGGCCCGCGCCAGTCCGCCGCTGGTTGATCGCCAGCCTGCTCGGCATCGCCGCCGTGACATTCGTCGTTCAACTCATTCGAACGTTATCGGTTTGAGCGGATCGACGCCGATTATTGAAGTGGAGGATCTGGTCAAGACCTACCACGGCTGGTCGGTTTCAGGGCGCCGTCGTATCGAGGCGCTTGCCGGTGTGACGCTGCAGGCCCCGGCGGGAGAGGTGTTTGGGCTGCTCGGCCCCAACGGCGCCGGCAAGACGACCTTGATCAAGGCCCTGCTGGGGGTCATTCAACCGACGCGAGGACGGGCGGCATTGTTCGGGCAGCCGGCGGGAACCGCAACGGCCCGCCAAGGTGTCGGGTACCTGCCGGAATCGTTGCGGATCGAACCCCACCACTCGGCGCGGTCGGCGCTGCGATTCTACGGGCGGCTCAGCCGGATGACTGAAAGCACCATCCGGCGACGCACCGATGAGCTGCTGGAGTTGGTCGGGCTTCGCGGCCGGGACCGCGAATCGGTACGGCGGTTCAGCAAGGGGATGTGCCAGCGGTTGGGGTTGGCGCAGGCGCTGATGCACGACCCCGATCTGTTGATCCTGGATGAACCGACCGACGGCCTCGATCCGGTCGGGCGCAGCGAAGTTCGCGGCATCATCGAACGGCTCCGCAACGATGGCAAGACGATCTTTCTCAACAGCCACATCCTGCAGGAAGTCGAACTCGTCTGCACCCGCGTTGGGATCATGGCGGGAGGGCGGCTTCGAGGGATCGGGACGATCGACGAGTTGTCGCGCATTGGCGAGCGAGAGCAGGTGATCGTCGATGTAGCAGGATCCTCCGCGGTGCCCCCAATCGATGCGGCCATGCTTAGACAGATGCTGACGCCCTGCTTTCCGGGCGCGGACGGTTCGCTGCAGGTCGAATCGCTCCCCCAAGCCGACACCTATCGGATCATCTCTCCGGTATGTTACCAGGCCGACGTCGACGCTGCGATCGACCTTCTGCGTAACCGTTCGGTTTCGATCATCGCTCTGCGAACCCGTCGCCCGTCATTGGAGGAGACCTTTTTGCGGCTGGTCAACGGCGCCGCGGCAGAGGAGCCATCATGACGGGGCCCTATCTGGCGGTGATTCTCGATTCGTTCCGAGCGGCGCTGGCGTCGCGGGTGTTGTGGATTGCCTTCCTGGCGATCTGGGCGTTGCTCGCGGCTCTCGCTCCGCTTGGCTATCGGGAGGATTTCACCACCACGTTCCGCTGGAACGACTTCGAGAACGGGACGCAGTTGAAGCACCGTTTGGGGCGCGCCCTGGTTGATCCCGAGGGTGCCAACGCAGCGGTCGTCCGCGTGGCATCCCAGCTACCGAAGGATCTGCGGCGACCGCTCCGCCGCGTCGGTGAGGGGGAGGACGTCCGCATTCCGCTGCGGGACTTCGCCGAAGCGTTCAACGACTTGATCGATGACGAGTCGTGGTACGACAGCGAGGCTTGGAGCCAAACGCTGCGGCTGCGGGAATTGCGACAGCTGGACGAAACGCCGGCCGAGGAGCTTTCCGAATCGCTCCGCCAGCGTCGGGCACGGCTCCGGATCGAAGCGGCGATGCCGGGCGTTTTCCGCTCCCGCGCCTCCCGTTCCATCATGTTCACCTATGTTGGCTACGATTTCCCCGTGGACATCGCTGTCGAGAAAACGCAGTTTGTCTCGCTGATCAACCAGTGGGTGATGCCGACGCTGATCAATTGGTTGCTCGGTTTCATCTTGGTGTTTTTGGGGATTTTGGTCACTGCCTCGATCGTCCCGGACATGCTGCAACCCGGGTCACTGCATCTGTTGCTCAGCAAGCCGGTCTCGCGCCCCCTGCTGTTGTTGAGCAAGTTTCTGGGGGGCTGCGCGTTTGTATTTCTATGCGTCACGCAACTGGTACTCGGCCTGTTGCTGATCTCCGGACTGCGGCTCGATATCTGGAACGCCCGACTGCTCTGGTGTATCCCGGTTTCGGTGTTTCTGTTCGCGGTCTTCTATAGCGTCTCGGTCGTCGCGGGACTGCGTTGGCGATCACCGATCCTGGCGATCGGCGTCACCTGCATCTTTGGTGCGGTCTGTTTGGTCGTGGGGATGATTGGCAGTTTGTTCGACAACTTGATCAGCCGGCCGCAGAGTCTCAGCGGACTGACCGCGGCGGGGGATTCCTTGGTCGCGTCGACCCGTGGTGGCGGTTTGAAACGGTACGACCCCCAGCGCGGAAGCTGGGACGAGTTGGTCAAGAGCGACGCCATGGGGCGCGATCGGGTGCTGCCGCCGGTCGGTTTGGGAGAGGAACTGGTGCTGACCGCCAACGTATCCGGGGGGCGCTACAATCCTTACGGCAGCGGATCACTCGACCTGTTGATGCTGCGGGCGGAAACCGGATGGGAACCCCAACCAGGGCTGCGATTGCCTCCAGCGACCACCCGACTGCTGCCGTGTGGCGAGAGCCAACTGCTCGCGGTGACCACCGGTGGACTGTTTATCACCGGGCGCGACCAGGTCTTGCAGGGAACCGGCGAGTCGAGCTCGACCGATGGCGAACGCTCCGAGCCGGATGACTCCTTGGCGAGTTGGTTTTCGGGGTTCGTGGGAGAAGGGGGAAGGAAGACGGGCGAGTTCGTTTCGGTATTGCCCGAGCGGATGGCGATCTCTTCACCGTCCGCTATCGCGCCGACAAGCGATGGGGAGGCAATCGTGATTGTCAGCCGAGGCCAAATGGCGCGACTGACTGCCCCCGCCGATTCGGACCGCCGCGCCCCTTGGACATTGAACGCCGAACGGATGCTCGAGGGGGAACCGTCGCAAGCGGTAACTCTGGCATTGAGCGGCGGCGTCACCGTGGTCGCTCAGGCCGAACATCCGCTCCGCTTTTTCGACACCAGCACTTTGGACCCGATCGGTCAAGCGAAGCTTCCGGGCCGGGCTGGGCCGGTCGCTGCGATCGGGCTGGGTGACTCCCGCCGGTTCGTGATTCTGACCGGGGATGGACGCGGCCACCTCGTTGTGGGGCCCAGCGACCGGAGTGATACGGGGACTCTGGCCGACGGCGTGGGGGAATCTCTGCCGGTGCGGGAGATCGAGACGGCAAGTTACGACCCAGCGACCGACCGACTTGCCGTTGCGCACCATGTTGACCGGATCGATTGGTTTGACATCGACCGTTTGGAGGTTGACCAGCGAATCCGGCCTGGCTTGTCGGGTTGGCGTCTGCTCGACCGGTATCTGGTCACACCCTTGAGGATGCTGGTTCCCCAGACCGGCGAACTGGGGCAAACGGTGACCGCTATCATCAGCGGCAAGTCCGCGGGAGCGATTAATGAGGGATCGGGAGCAGAGGAGCGAGTGCGTTACCGCATCCTTCGCCCGGTCCTCAGCTGCGCCGGGTTCATCGCCGTGATGCTGACGGTCGGGTGCGTCTACTTCTCGCGCCGCGATTTTTGAACACTCACGCGTCCGGCCCGCTGGGTCTGCGGCCCGCTCAGCGGTGGCCCGCTCAGCGGTGGCCCGCTCAGCGGTGGCCCGCTCAACGGTCGGTGAGGCTTCCTTCCAGCAAGCGTCCCTCCAGCCGTGACGCCGATTGAACGGCGTTGCTCCGCGCTTCGAGTTCACGCAGGCGGGCTTCGAACAGCGTTCGCTGGGCCGTCAACAACTGCAGATAACTTGTTTCGCCTGCTTGAAACGCATCGGTGGTTAGCCGCAAGGTTTCTTCGGCGCGGGGGACGATCTCGGCGCCAATCCTGTCACTTTGCAGCCGCGCGGTCTCGTAGGCCTGCACGTTCTTGGCAAGCCGCTCGGCGAGGTCGCGTTCTTTTTGCTGCAGGCGGTTGGAGGCTTCGACGAGTTCTGCCCGGGCCTGCCGCAGTCGGCCCTGGTTGCGGTTCACGATTGGCAGCGGCACGGTAACCTGAACGGCCCCAAAGACGTTGTCGCTCGGAGTGTGATGGCCGGCTCCCGCAAGCACATTGACATTGGGCACGATCTCGGCGGCGGCCAACGTCAGTTCGCGGCGAGCTTGTTCGATTTCTGACAGCCGCCCCGCCAACTCTGGACTCGTCTCGAGAATCTCCGTGTGGATCGATTCCCAGGAGATCGCATCGAGCACGTCGTCGAGCTCACCGACGAGTGGTCGGTCGTCGAGGGAATCGGCCGACACGAACGCCTCCAGGCGGCGCCGTTGCCCGTCCAGCGACGCTTGGGCAGTCTCCACCGCCAAGGAGGCTTGTTCGACTTCGGTCTGTGCCTGCAACAGCTCGATCCGTGACAACTCCTCGGCCTCCAGCATCGCTTGCACGGCTCGCGCCGACTGCTGGGCAAGCTCTCGCAACCGGGTCATCAATTCGACCCGCTGCTGAGCGACGAGCGTGCCGGCGAAGGTGGTGCGAACGTCGGTCAAGACGCGCAGACGCGTGGCCTCCAGTTCCGCCTGGGCCTGACGGATCTCAGCGGCGATCACGCGTTGCCTTAGCTCCAACTTGTTCGCTGTGACATGCGTCTGGCCGATCATGACTGAGTGCAGGCCGGGCTCACTGTCGGCTCCGACCTCTTCGCTGGTGTATTGCATCGTCGGGTTGGGAGGCAAGCCGGCTTGCACCCACTTGCCGCGGGCGGCGCTGACCCGCGCGCGACTGGCGGCGATCGCTGGATGATTCTCCATCGCCATCGCTTCCAGCTCATCCAGGCTCAACCCGACTTTTGAAATCTCCACCGGCACGCTTTCCAAAGTGAGTTGCTCGGCGGACACCGCCACCGGTGGCACCCCGCGGGTCGAACTTTCGGATTCGTCCGTCGCCGGCATGGAGGTCTCCGGATGTGTCGGCTGCACTGCGACCTGCTCATGTCCCACCGGTCGGATGCTCTCTTCGGCTCCCGGGGACTCTCTGCTATCCGGGGAGGGCGCACGGGCGCGTGAAACCTCCGTTGACGCGGTCGCCATCGCCGCGAGCTCGCGGGTAACAGCCACCGACTCGCGGGACCGCGGCGCCGATTCGATGCCGCTGCGCTGTGGTAGCCCACGGCCAGAGATCGAGCAACCAACCAAAGCTGGCAGCAGAACAGATGCGAGCACGGTGGCGGGTTTCATGCACGTGATCCCAAGGGCAGGCTCGACAATACAAGACGACAGATGTCGCCCGGTCGATCTGGTCTACGGGATCGGCGCGTTCAATCGGAATCTTGTTGGATTTCTGCAGGTTCGGGCTGGGCAAGCCGGAGCCCCGCACGAATGGTAATCTGTGCGGGATCTGCTGATTGCCCCGACTCTCCCCCCAGCTTTGCGGGAAGGGGCTAGGGAATTGTGTCAGGCGATGCTGACCGCTACGCTGACCGCCGTCCCTGGCGGTTGCATCCGCCGTTTGTTCCCTGCTCCTGCCAACCCGACCGCGATGCTCGTCGACAGCCATCATCATCTTTGGAAGTACTCACCGCAGCAGTACGGTTGGATCGGCGAGGAGATGTCGATTCTGCGGCAAGATTTTCTCCTTGAGGATCTCCGTTTCGTTGCGGCGGAAACGGGCGTCGACGCGTTTGTCACGGTTCAGGCCCGACAGACGGTGGAGGAGACCGAGTGGTTGCTGGAGTTGGCGCAGCAGGAACCGCTGATCGGGGGCGTGGTCGGCTGGGCACCGCTGGCCGATCCGGATCTTCCCGAGCAGCTCGCGCTGTTGGCCGAGAATCGCTGGCTCAAGGGAATCCGGCATGTCGTGCAAGATGAACCGGACAACCGCTTCCTGCTCGGGGAGGCGTTCAATCGCGGTGTGGCGGCGCTTCGCGACAGCGGACTGGTGTACGAAATCCTGATCTACGCGCGCCAGTTGCCGACGGCGATTGAGTTCGTCGACGCTCATCCAAACCAGGAATTCGTGCTCGATCACATCGCCAAGCCGGTCATCAGTGAGTCGGCGTTCGACGATCAGTGGGAACGCGATGTTTCGGAACTGGCTCGACGCGAGCACGTCAGTTGTAAGTTTTCCGGGGTCGTCACCGAGGTCCGCGATGAGTGGTGGAACAACGATACCATTCGCCGCTATTGGGACGTGGCCCTGGAAGCTTTTTCCACCAAGCGGTTAATGTTTGGCAGCGATTGGCCCGTCTGTTTGCTGCGAACTGGCTACCCGCGCTGGCTGGAAACGGTCCGTACCTTTGCCGGGGAACTTTCAACGGCCGAACAGGCCGATTTCTTTGGCGGCAATGCGAGCCGCATCTACAGCCTTTCTTGAGCGCGACCCGGTGGGCGCCCGTCGCCCGCTGGACACCAGCCGTTTTTCATAAAGATTCATTACGATGCGAGCTATCCAGATCAGCGAGCCCCAGCGGCTCCGGCGAATCGAAATCGACGAACCGGCGATGCCAGGGCCAGGCCAGGCCCTCGTCCGAACGCACCGCATGGGCGTATGCGGGACCGACATCAGTTGCTACTTGGGCAAGTTCCCCTTCTTTGATTTCCCGCGGATTCCAGGGCACGAACTGGGGATCGAAGTGTTGGCCGTCGGGGAGGGTGTGACGAATGTCGGTGTCGGTGACCGCTGCAGCGTCGAGCCTTACATGCACTGTGGCAATTGTTATGCCTGCCGCCGCGGCGCGACCAATTGCTGCGAACATTTGAAGGTGATCGGTGTGATGACCGACGGAGGACTGTGCGATTCATTCCTGGTCCGCGCCGACAAATTGCACCGCTCGGAGAAGCTCACCTTCGAGCAATTGGCCTTGGTGGAAACCTTGGCGATCGGCTGTCACGCCAACGACCGCGGCGCCCCGGTGGACGGGGAACACGCATTGATCATCGGGATGGGCCCGATCGGACTGGCAACGCTCGAATTCGCTCGCCTCACCGGAGCGACCATCAGTGTGATGGACATGAATGAATCGCGGCTCGATTTTGTCCGCCGCAACTACGGGGTGGAGAATACGATCGTCTTTCGCGGCGACGGCAGTGAGCGGGAACGAATGGAACAAATCACGGCGGGGGACATGTATCAAGTCGTCACCGACGCCACTGGGAACCGGCATTCGATGTCGGGGGCGCTTCAGTACGTCGCCCCAACCGGCTCGCTCGTCTATGTCGGGATCACCACCGACGAGATTGCTTTCAATCATCCCGTGCTGCATCGCCCGGAAGCGACGATCAAGGCTTCGCGCAATGCGCTGCCGCCTGACTTCCGCCGGATCATCTCGCTGATCGAATCGGGCACGATCAACACCGCGCCCTGGGTCACGCATCGAACCAGCTTTGACGGGGTGTTGGAGGAGTTCGAAAGTTACACCCGGCCGGAAACCGGCGTCGTCAAGGCGATCATTGAAGTCAGTTAGGGCTCGGCTCGATAACGACGACACCAGAACGAACACCCATTCACGAAGGACCCCCATGACGCGCCCCTGCAGCACACTCGGACTCGCGCCCAGCTTCGGCTTCGGTGACCGCACCGGCTTGGCCACGCCCGGCCATGTCGCCGCGATGCGGCGCAGCGGTGAAGGCATCGCGGCAATCTTCCCGCAGCAATCGATCCGCGAAATGACCCGCACCGGCCGGGCGCCCCGTCAGGTGATAGACGACGCGATGAATGCGGCCGAGGCGTGTGGTTGGACCGATCCGATCGGGGCGGATGCCGACCACTTGAAGCTGCCCGAGGATGTCGATGCCACCGCTGAGGTCGGCTTTACGTTCTTCACCATCGATCCGTCGGACGATGTCGATCAGCAGGCCGATGACTATGACGAAATGACGGTTTGCGAAAAGTTCGACGCCGCCCGCGAACAGGCACCCTGGTACGATGAATACGTGGGTCGCTCGATTCAGCTGAGCACGGGCACGAAGGTGACGCTCGACGAACAGGTTTGCAAACGGGCCGCGGTCAAGTACGGCAAGGCAATCGCCCGGGCACAGCGGCTCGGCAATTACATCCGGCAGGTCAACGAGTCAGCCGGGCGCGACTATGAAATCGAGTTGTCGGTCGACGAGACCGACCAGCCGACAACGCTGGCCGAACACTACATCATCGCCGATCAGTGCTTGCGGGGCGGGATGAAACTCGTCAGCCTGGCTCCGCGGTTCATCGGCGATTTTGAAAAGGGTATCGACTTCAAAGGGGATATTAGCGCGTTGGAGACCTCGCTGAAGGACCACGCGGCGGTCGCGGAGCTGCTCGGCCCGTACAAGCTCAGTTTGCATTCCGGCAGCGACAAGTTGTCGATGTATGCGGCACTGGCGCGGGCGACCGGCGGAAAGTTCCACGTCAAGACGGCCGGCACAAGTTACTTGGAAGCATTGCGGGTGGTGGCCCGTCACGATCCGTCAGGCTTTCGCGAGATCATCGACTTCGCCCGCGGCCGGTATTCAACGGACAAGGCCACCTATCACGTCTCCGCAACCCTCGACGATGCGCCCAAGACCAGGGATGCCGACGACGAAACATTGGGACGCGAGTACCTGGAACTTTGGAGCGACGTACCGGAGGGCAATGGGTTCACCAAGCCGGGGCGCCAGATCCTGCACTGCACCTTCGGCTCGGTCTTGACCGACGAGAAGCTCGGCAAGATGGTTTTCGATTGTCTGCGGACCCACCCCGATACGTACGCCGAAGTGCTGGAGGACCACTTCGGTCGGCACCTGGCGGCGCTGCGCTGCGGTATGTGATGGAAACTCGTTGTTCGGGGCGACCGGAACCGTCGGATGTCTCTCCCGCTGACTCACCGTCCCTTTGGCCGCACCGGACTGCGCGTGCCGCCGATCGTCTTTGGTGCGACGAATTTGGGAAACCTGTTCGTGGCGCCGCCGGATGAGGTCAAACGGCAGTTGATTGCCAACTGGTTCGAGCAGATTTCCCCGCCGGTGGTCATCGATACTGCGGGCAAGTATGGAGCGGGACTGGCGTTGGAGGTCATCGGCCGGGAATTGGCAGCGCTGCAGATCGACCCGGCCGACGTTGTGATCAGCAACAAACTCGGCTGGCGCCGGGTGCCGCTCTCTGGGGACGAACCAACCTTCGAACCCGGCGTCTGGATCGACCTCCGACACAACGCGGTGCAAGACATCAGCCACGATGGGATCCTGCGTTGCTGGGACGAGGCCCGCGGGATGCTGGGGGACTACCAGCAGCAACTCGTCTCGGTCCACGATCCCGACGAATACCTGGCTGCGGCTGCCGATCCCGACGAACGTGAGCGAAGACATTCCGATGTCGTGGGGGCTTACCGCGCCTTGGTCGAACTTCGCGACCAGGGGTGGGCGCGAGGTGTCGGCATGGGAGCGAAGGACTGGCGGGTCATCCGTGAACTCGATCGTCACTGCGACCTCAATTGGGTGATGCTCGCCAACAGTTTCACCGTCATGCATCACCCACCGGAGTTGATCGCGTTCGTGGATTCACTGGCCCAGCGAGGCATCGCGGTGATCAACTCGGCGCTGACCCACGGCGGTTTTCTGACCGGGGGCCGGTTCCTGGATTACCACGAGATCGACCCGGCGCGCGAAGCCGACGCACATGCACTGCGGTGGCGTGAACGGTACCAGCATGTCTGCGAATCCCTCGGCGTTTCGCCCTACGATGTCGCCATCGCCTTCGGAGCGTCTCATCCTGCGGTGACGACCGTGGCGCTGAGCACCAGCCGCCCGGCGCGGGTCGAGTCGATGGTCCGGTCGGTGAGCCAACGCATGCCGGAACGCGTCTGGTCCGCTTTGAAGGAAGCCAGACTCATCGGCTGGGACAACACCGACTGGCTATGAGCCCCACCGGAGAGGCGCGGAGTCATGAGGAGGGATGACAGCCACGCGCGAAACGATGGCCTTCCAAGGGCGTCGACCGCGTGAATCAATCAAACGTGAACACCATCCGGTTGGAACTTTCCTGCTCAACGCTCTCCACGTGCTGGCGCGCTTGCCAGACGTCGACGTCGGGGTCGCCAACCTTGACCGTATACCTTCCGGCCTGGAACACCTTTGGTTGGAACTCGGTCCCCTTCACCCGCAGCGTGTATAGCACCTCGTCGTTGGATTCCTCGACGACCTGGATGACCGGATTGTCGATACCCTGAACCTCGATTGTCGGCAGATACGCCGCCGCTTGGCGGCCATCGTTCTCCGTCATATGGATTGTCTTGGGCCAGCCGGGGAACTGGTCCTCCGGTTGGACGTCGTCGGCGTCGAAGATCAGCTTGAAGCATTCCATCGTGATGGTTTGCTGTTTCTTATTGAAGTGGACCAACCCGTAGCCTGACGCTTTGTCGTGCAGCAGTTCAAGGACCGGGTTTCGGTTCTCCTCCTCGGGATTGCCGACCGCGTGCACCGTCATGAAATTGCCGAACGCATCCAGGTATTCGCCCGTGTTGGGCAACCCACGTTCGGGGCGATTCTGCACCGGACGCCCTTCTTCATCGGGTCGCCAGCTGCGCGGGTAACCGGCTGCCGTGGAGGGGACGCAGAATGACCAGTTCGCATCCCCGTAATCGTCGATGCCGTGATGCACGATGGAAGCCAGATGCTGGTCTCCAGCGTAATTCAAGGCGAGTCCGCGGCGCATTGCATCGACCGCCTTGTCGCGTCCGGTCTGCGGCCACCCGTTGGAATCGAGGTCTGCGTAGATGTACTCCTGCTGCTGTCCGTGGTAGTTCGCCAGATTGCAGAAGATCGTCTGCGAGCAGACGACTTTCATGTCCGCTCCCTTCCAGTCCTGGGCCCAGTCGTCCAGGAATTCCAGTTGCCGTTGTCCGAGCAAAATCAGCCCCGGCTGATCGAGCTTGCTCACGTCATAATCGGGATCCTTCATGTGGTCGGGACGACCTTCCCACTCGTTGACCTTCCCTTCCGGACCCGACTTGAAATAGCGGTCTTCGAGGACGGCGAAGCTGATGCGGCCGTAAACCATGTCCCCGTAAAAGACGTCGATTCCCTGCAACATGGGAGTCGGATCGTAGAATGCGGGATGATGCCCGCACAGCGTCCGGAAGACCGCGTTGACAAAATCGGGAGGTTGGGCGAAGCCTCCCTGCGCGTGATCCTGAATCCCACCCGGTACCGGCCGGCCGCCTTCTCCCCAGATGTTCCCCTGGTAGACGTCATGATCGTCAGGCAAGACCAGCGACGGCCGGTCGCGAAGAACATCGCGGAACGACCAGCCCCACAGGTAGATCTTCCGCAGGTAATTCAGCGTTGCCGGCTCGGCCGGTTCGCGAATGATCCCGTACCCGCCGGCGTCTTCATATATCTGGTCACCGGTAAAGACAAGCACGTCCGGGTCGTGCTTGGTCACGTTCGAAACGAGCAGTTCATTCGGGAATGCAGTCTCCTTGTGACCGGTGAACCCCGCGACGGAGACCGATTCCTGGTCGACCGGATCCTTGCGGACGGTGCCGGTGAATTCGTGCTCGGTCTCGTCGCCATCGCGGGTCCGCATCACGTAGACCAACCGATACGGAACATCTTCGGTTTCCAGCCAGTTGGGGATTCGGAATATGGCGGTGCGGGCCAGCGGGTCGATGTTGGCCCGGGCGACCGGCACCCAGTCCGTTTCAGCAACGACCGTTGACTCGGTGTGCGGCACGTCGAGAATCTCCTTCGCCGCGGCTTGCGGCACCTGCAGGACGACGACGTGGCTGTCATCGGCCCCGACCGGCGGCATCTGGGCCGTCATGTTCAAAACACCCCGGCTGAGTGTGTGCATCGCATAGAGAACCGGGCCGAACGCCTGATCGGAGTTGCCGGTGAGTTTCGTTCCGGAGAGCTGCCAATCGGAGAACCAAAACTTGGCGCCATCGTCCTGAGCGGGTCCCCGACGACGCGGACGCCCACCGCGAGCCGGGTTATGAACGAGGGCAATGTTACCGATCATGGTGTCCGCATCTGCAGCGGAGACCTGATACGTCAGACGCTTGGACATCGGCTCGCCGGTTTCGACATCTTCAGGAATCAGTTCAAGCTGATAACCTTCTCCGTCGGGCGTCAGCTTCAAATGCAGCCGGACGCCGGTGTTCTGTAAGCCTTCAACCACCGCCGGACCGGTCTCGCTGTCGCTTCCGCGAGAGCCAGCTCCGGGTCTGGTGTGGAGCACCAACTCCCCGGCCGTGTTAACTCCCAGGAACACGCCCCGGCCGCGGATCAGGCTGCTGCGGTAATCTTCCAGTTCACTCTGGATCCCGATTTCAAATCCCGCCTGTCCATCCCCCTCACTGCCGGGCTGCAGGCCGATGACGACACTCATCTCCAGAGTCCCCGCCTCGTCTGCCAGTTGATGGGTGAGCAGATGCACGCTCCGGTTCGGCGCCGATTCGCTGCATTCCAGCCGGCCGTCGTTCAGCCGCCAGTCTTCCATCGGATTGGCCCAATACTGCGGCCCGACCCAGACACGATCGTGCTGTTGTTGCCAGTCGCTCTGAAAGTCGGCCGCCATCAGGGGTGGAAAGCTCAGTCCCGTCACCAGCGAGCCGAGGAGAAGCATGGTGTTACGCGTCGTCAGCATGGTCAATCATTCTCGAATGCAACAGAATTTCACCGTCTAAAAACGGCACCGCCATTGTTCGACGTTTCACTTGGCACGGCGCCCGGGTTGTGCCAGTTTCGCACGTCAGCCCGCGATTGCAAGCGATCGAAAAAAGGGGTCAATCGAAAAAAGGGGTCAGGACTCTTTTTTGCCACTCGAGCGACTATTCACACCACCGTGCCATTGCAGACGCACGTGCGAGTGCAGCGATCTCGCCCAATTGCATACCGGTCCCCCTCACGCTCAAGGACGCCCGAGAC
>CAYWXT010000094.1:0-18928 GCA_964462125.1 uncultured Pirellulaceae bacterium
GCAACTGGGGATTTCTAATTGTCGCAACTGGGGAAATCTAATCGTCGCTAGACACCCGGACCACTGCAGTGGCGGTGAGAGGTCCTTGCCGTCCGCAGCGTACTTGACTGGGATCGGCTCGCTTTCGGCAAAGGCAGGGCTTCTCAGTTCGATCGTCATCAGAACCTCCCGAATGTTGTTCCGTTAACTCGCAGCCGACTGTATTACAGCAAACTGCATTCCCTCCTCCTAGCCGGAAGAACCGACCGCGCAATGATCACCGACCGATCGTCACGCCCACTCCCACGCCGCCGGCAGGGAGCGTTATTCTCGGGCCTTTTCTTGCTTGTCGCACCGGCCAACGCCGACTGGTGGAAGGACGAAAGCGGGAAGGACCGGCGTGGTCCTTCAGGTTGGGCTGGACGCGGCGGCGAACCACCGGACTGGGCACGGGGCAAGCACCACGATCGGGCACTGTCCCCACCCCGGCACTGTCCCCACCCCGGCGACGCTCGGTCAATTGCCGGAGGGCACCTTCGTGCACGGCCCGTCCAGTGACGACGCCCTGCTGCTGTGGCCAGGCGGCGTGCACCGGACGCTAGCGTGTGCCGGCTCATCGAGCGAACGACTTTTTTCAGACAGAGCAGAAGATGGCGGCGGCGTGAACGTTCCATTTTTTGACCACACTGGTCGGATCCTGACCACACCGGATGGGCACAGTGACAGATTGAGCGTCAAGCTGCACCCTTCACCCGCAAACGCAAGCTCTCCGGTGGGGACGATTCTCGGTCTCCTTCCTCCCGTATTGTTTTTCGTGTTCGATCATTTTTCATGTTCGATCCGGCAGTCGGCATTAAAGATGCACCGGTAAACGCTTGCCGTTACGGCCGATGGACCCGTTTACATTCTCATTTGGTGAAAAAAACACACTTACTGTATTTCCCGCCAGCTCTACGACCACTCGACACGGAGTATGTCATGTCTGAGGAAAAGTACGCCTCGTGCATTGCTGCTTGCATTGAATGTGCCCAGGCCTGTGAACGCTGCGCTGACGCTTGTTTGGGCGAGGGCGACGTCGGGAAGATGGCTGAATGCGTCCGTCTCGATCGCGACTGCTCTCAAGTGTGGCGGCCAGTCGGGCTCGACACCGGTCAGCTCAGAAACCGTCTGACGGTATAAGAACCACGTGGGTAATAGCCGCTTGGTGGCGATGGGTCGATCCGCGATCCAGCGTCGGCTCGCGGAACGCGCCACGAGAATAATTGTTCCAACGATGAGTCGTTGATGAAGGCATTTTCAACGCGAATTTCCTTGCCAGAGCGATACTTTCTTCATCAAAACGATATACCGAAACGGAGCTTGAGATGGCACTTCCTGAAACCGAACAACTTCCCCTGGTACTGGTCACCGGTTGTGCCGGCTTCATCGGCACCGCCGTGGCTAGGGGGTTGGCCGACGGCTACCGGCTGGTCGGACTCGACATCCGCGAGCCCGAAAAGGAGGCGCCGTACAAGGATTTTCTCGAATGCGACCTCACCGACGACGCCAAGACCCGGCGGGCGGTCGAGTCCGTAAGCGAACGGCATGGGAAACACGTCGCGGGCGTTATCCACCTCGCCGCCTACTACGACTTCTCCGGCGAACCGAGTCCGCTGTACGACGAGCTAACCGTCAAAGGTTCGAAGCGTCTGATCAAAGCACTGGAGGTTTTCGACGTGGTCGAGCAGTTGATGTTCTCCAGTAGCCTGTTGGTCATGGCTCCGGTGGAGGACGAGGAGGCGCCCTTGCGCGAAGATTCCCAAACCCGCGCCGAATGGGAATACCCTGAATCGAAGCTCAAGGCCGAGGCTGCGCTGAAGGAATGTCACGGTGACATTCCATTGGTTATCCTGCGGATCGCGGGCATCTATGATGAGAAGTGTCACTCCATTCCCCTCAGCCAGCACATTCGCCGGATTTGCGAGAGGAAATTGGAAAGCCATCTCTTCCCCGGTGACAAGAGTCACGGCCAGCCCTTTCTCCACCGCGAGGACTTGGTGTGCTGCATTCGGGCGACTCTGGAGGCCCGCGACCGGCTGGACAGTGAGGAAACGTTCCTGATCGCGGAGGAACACGTGCTGAGCCATCAGGAACTGCAGGACCGCATCGGCACGCTGATTCACGGGAAGGAGTGGGCCACCTTCCGGGTTCCCAAGACGGTCGCCAAGGCCGGGGCGTGGGTCAAAGACAAGCTTCCCTGGGAGGACCCCTTCATCAAGCCGTTCATGGTGGACCTTGCCGACGACCACTATCCCGTCGAGATCAAGCGGGCCCGCGAAAAGCTTCAGTGGGAACCCCAACACAACCTGTACGAGACCCTTGAGCCCATGATCGCATTTCTTTCAACGGATCCCGCCGGATTTTACCGGGAAAACAATCTTGAATGGTCCGGCGCCGCCCGTCGCGTTGCGCACGAAACGGAACTTGCTGAAAAATGACTAGAGGGAAACGATCGCTCCGGGCGCATCCGCGCCCCTGGAATTACAACCCTTCGCGCTGGGGGGAACGGGGAACCATCGCGGCGCTCGCCTTGATGGCGATGGCCGTTTCGGCCTATATGGCCCTGTACCAGTATAGGGCCATCGACACGGTTTGGGATCCGGTTTTCGGTGAACAGACACACCGGGTGCTGGATTCCGACGCCTCCCACCGCATGGAGCGGTGGTTCCGGATGCCGGACGCCGCCCTGGGAGCCTTCGCATATTTCGCCGACGCGGTGCTCGCTCTGGCGGGTTCCACGCGCCGCTGGCAATTTCGCCCCTGGCTGGTCGCCACGTTCGCAATTGTGGTGATCCCCACCTCGCTGGTGAGTTTCATCCTCGTAGCGGTGCAGGGCGTGGCGCTGCAACTGTGGTGTCTGCCCTGCTTGGTGACGGCTCTGTTGTCACTGATTCTCGTTGTGTTGGCAAGCGACGAGGTCATCTCCAGCTGGATTTACCTTCGAGATCTCCGCCGGGCAGTCGGCTCCTGGGGGTTGGTGTGGGACGCGTTCTGGGGGCGCCCATCGGAAGCTGCGTGGGAAACAGGGGTAAAAATGAGTGCGGGGGGTACATGACAAAGTGGCCGCGTTATCTTGAAATTCTGCTCGCGGTATGGCTGACGGTAAGTCTGCCCGTGTTCGGGGTGGCGTTTGCAGAAGGCCAGGGCGGAGTCGTCGCGCCTCTCGTCGCGCCTCTCGTCGCGATCGTTCTGATCGTGCTTGCGATCCTGTCGATGCGCAATCCCGACAAGCGGTATCATCTTTGGGGACTTCTTCCCGCCCTGCTGCTGATCGTGACCGGATTCGCTTATCCATCACCGCCCCCGCCGCTTCCGCTGCAGAACCTGATCGTTTCCGGACTGCTGTGGATGCTTCTCGCCATTCTGCCAACCCGGCCAGCCCGGCCGCCGGAGGGCTGGCATCCATACTTGAAGGGAGACGGGGGAGCGAACAAGGCGGATTAGAATCTTCCGAAGTTCACTTGGTGCAGCATCTGGATGCATTTGGTGCCACCGAGAAGTCGAATGGGGTCACAGAAGTCGAACGGGGTCACTGCCTTTCTGGCGATCGAATCGTTACCGTGAACTGGTCCTTGCCGTGGGGGAAACCAGTCTCGTAGCAGGTCTGGAAGGGTCGACTGCGGCTCACCATGTGCCAGGAACCATCGTCTTGGTGAGTCTCCACCAGATAGCTGAGCCCGTGCACGCTACCTACTACTGGGAGAATATCACATGCCGCGTCTATGTCATCGAACCGGCGGGATAATCGCGGTTCCCGTTTCGGGACTCTGCCTGCTTCTGCTCTCTGGGTTCTCTGCCGCGACCGAGCCAATTCAGCCCTACGATAAGAATTCTTTCTATTGGCAGTATGACGGTGAGCCCGTCCTTTTGATTGGTGGCTCGCGGGAGGACAATCTGTTCAATCATCCGGAGAATCTCGAGGCACATCTGGACGAGATCGCCGAGGCGGGAGGGAACTACGTCCGGAATACGATGTCCGATCGGAACCCCGAGAACCGGTACGCCTTCGCTCGGCGCGATGGCGGACTCTACGATCTCGATCAATGGGACCAGGAGTACTGGCAGCGTTTCGAGAACTTCCTGCGGATGTGCCAGCAGCGCGGGATCATCGCCCAGATCGAGATTTGGGACCCGTGGGACGTGTTCAAGTCCGAGGCTCCGCTGGGTTACGGGCCTGAGAATACCGGCTGGGAATCCCATCCGTACAATCCGGCCAACAACATCAACTACACGACCGAGCAGTCCAGACTCGACGACTCCATCGATTATTATTCCAAGAGCACGGCTACCGAGCACCGCTTCTTTCACACGGTCCCGGCAATGGACGACAACGAGGTCGTTCGGAAGTATCAGGAAGCGTTTGTCGATCGGATGCTCGACACCGCCTTGAAGTATCCGAATGTTCTCTACTGCATGAACAACGAGATCGGCGAGGACCCGGAATGGGGACGGTACTGGGCCCGTTACATGCGTGATCGGGCCAAACGCGAGGGCGTCGACGTCTACCTCGCCGACATGCGGCGCAACAGCAACTTTGAATCCGAAGAACAGCTAACGCTGTTGCACGACGACGAGCACTTTGATTTCTTCGAGATCTCCCAGAACAGCGTGAACAAGGGCCAGCATCACTACGACCAGATCCAGATCATCCGAAACCGCGTCCGTGACGAGCCGAAGCCGCTAAATAATGTGAAGATTTACGGTGGTGAAGGCCACGAGTGGACCGGCGGCCCAGACGAGGCGACCAAACGGATGTGGCGGAACGTTTTTGGGGGACTCGCGAGTTCCCGCTTTCACCGCCCCGGCCCGCCTGACCGGCCGTTCGGCCTCGGCGCCACTGACTTGGCACTCCGCCACCTCCGCTGTCTGCGAGATTTCACCGACGCGATGAAGGTCTTCGACTGCGCACCGCACAACGACTTGCTCGCACAGCGTCACGACAACGAAGCGTACTGTCTCGCGCAGCCAGGCAGTCAATACGCCGTCTACTTTCCAGCTAGCGGCGAGGTAACGCTCGACCTGTCCGATGCCGCCGGCCAGTGGCAGGTCCGGTGGCAGCGTGTGCCGGATGGCCAGTGGTCTGACGGCCAGGCCGTAGAAGGTGGGGGAGAGGTCACGCTTGAGACCCCCGCAGACGAAGGTCAATGGGCCGTGTTGCTTCTGCCGAAGGGATAACGCCCGTGATTCAAGAGCGAAGCTCCGGCAACGGTTGAAACTCCTGAGGAAGGGAGCTTGCAGGATCAACGTTTAACGACGACTGAAGCACGGCGGCATAGACGCGACGAAAATCGATGGTGACCGGCAGGTCGCCGTTGTCCAGATTTTCCAGGTCATACGGCTGGCCGTGTAAGCCCGGCGTGTAGCCGCCTCCCACCAACAGCACTGGACCAGCGGCGCCATGATCGGTTCCGCCCGACTCGTTCTCGGCAACGCGACGACCGAACTCGCTGAAGACCATCACGGTCACACGAGAGGAGAGGTCGTTTTGGTCCATCGCCAGATCGAATGCCCCGAGGGCGTCAGCCAGTTCGCGAAGCAGGCTACTGTGCCGTGGCTGTTGCCCGGCGTGCGTGTCGTAACCGCTTTGGCGAAGGTAGTAAACGCATGCCGCATTCCCGCTGCGGACCAACCAGGCGACCTGGGCGAGTTGCTGTCCGAGTTCGGTGTCGGGAAAGCCGCCTAGCTGAGGTGCCTGCGATGCCATGAGCTGATCGAGCGCGCTCACGGCGTCTTGGCGGGTTCGCGCGACGTACTCTCGCTTCTTTGAATCCAGCCGGTGTTGCTGATGGCGAGAGAGAAGTTCGAGAATGCGGCGCGCTTCGGAACGATTGACGTTGGGAGGCACGGCGGTACGGGTGACCCGACCGCGAAGTGCCGGTGGGGTCTCGGCGAAATCGACACTGTATGCCAGCGGAGAATCGGCATCCATCTGCCGCTGGTCCAGCGACCGGCCAAGCCATCCATCGCTCGTGTTCCGTTCCGCATCAAGCTGCCCTGTATGCCATACCGCCTGGCTGACAAAGTGGGATCGATTGTGGTTCGGATACCCGACTCCCTGAATGATTGCCAACCGTCCGGACTCCCAGACATCTGCCAATCCCCGCATGGTCGGATGAAGCGATAACTCATCGTCCAAACGGAGACTGCGGGACGGATCGAGCCGCGTTGCTGATCGATACTTTGCATACAGCGGGTCTCGCACCGGAACAATGGTGTTCAATCCGTCGTTGCCGCCATCGAGGAAGATGACGACCAGCTTGCGACCGGACTGGTTCGGTGCGGTTTCGCTCGCCGCTGCAAGTAGTCGCGGCGCCGGGCCGCCGAAGGAAAGGATGCCCCCAGCAGACAGCGAGCCGTAAAGGAACGAACGTCGCGAAGGATTCATGGCATGGTTCCAAGGGTTGGGATGATGTCGAGCGCGGAGGCAGAAACGAAGCAAATCACCAGGAATCGTCGGGTTTAATCAGCCGCCAGGCGCAAGCCCACGGTTCCCGAAGAAACCGGTCGCTAGCGTGATACGGCTGATTGCGTTAGGCCGAAAAACTTCTCGCGACGTGCTTAATCGAACTGCGCCTCGACAGACGTGAGTTGCTCTTCGAGGCCGTCACGTGAAGGAACTCCTGCGATTTCCGGTTGCCCGAACAACTTTCCATCGGCGAGTTGAATCGCGAAGCGCGCGCGGTCGATCATGGCGCCGGTTCCGAGCCACGATCTGCCACCTGGCCATCCGCCGACTCCAGGCGGTTGCAGAAGGTCCTGTCCAAACGCGCGCATCCAGATCGCTGCGATTCCGGGCACGACGGAAGCTTGCGCTGTATCGTTCACCAGGTCCAAGCGACGAAGATTCGAAACGACAAACGAAACGGGAGACGCGAACCGATTGCCGAGAACCGAATCAGAATAAAACTCTCGGGAACGCAGAACTCTCCCGACGGCGTCCCCCACGTTCAGGTTGTTCTTGCGGAGCGATCTCGCGAGTGACTGCAGTTCTGGTTTCGTGGCGACGTCGGGGCCGAGGAAGTGATCACAGATTCGCCAGGCCACACGCGCCGCGATCTCCGGTTGGTCGAGCAGCAGGTTCACGAGTGAGTCGGTGTCGAAGTTCGCTTCCCGCCCAAGGATTCGCTTGGTGCCATGGTCGTGCCGCTCGGCGTCGAAGCGGACCTGCCCTTCTTTCACGGTCCATCCAGTCAGGGCGCGGGCGGATTCACGGACGTCGTACTCGGTGTAATTTCCCTCGCCAAGCGTGAACAGCTCGAGCAGTTCGCGAGCGAGGTTCTCATTAGGATGGTTCTTGTGGTTGTGGTCGCCATCCAACCAGATCAGCATCGCTCGATCATGAACGATCGCGTGCAATAAGGCGCCGAACGGGTCGCGGGCGTGCTTGCGCAGCAACGCGAGGTGCTGCTGCATCGCCGCGACCGACTGCACCTTCAAATTGCTGGTGGCAAAGTGGTTGTGCCACATCAGTGTCAGCTGCTCGCCAACTGGATCGGCTCCGTGCCACATCTCATTGACCCAGGCGGCTTGAAGCCCCACAAGCGATTCGGTCGCGACGGCTTGCTCCGTCAGTTGCACGGTCAGCGGATGAGGTTCATTAGCGGCCGAATTGAATAGCCGGCTAACCGCCTCATCAAAGCCAGCGGCAATATCTCGCTCGATCTCTTCGGCCGTCGCTCCAAACGCCGCTCGCGCGTGCAGGTGAACGACACGCCGCTTGTTCCAGGGGCTCTCATCAGTCGGTCGATATGCTTGCCAACAAGTCATCTTTAGATCCACCAGTCGATTACTCTTTCTGCTTTACGTCCAATCGCACTTCTCCGAGATCGAGGTCCTGCCCAGGGCGGAGCCTAAGCTCTTTCACGAGCACAGGCTTGATTCGCCGCGGGCTTTTGCGAGGGCGTTCAGCGGCAGCGATTTCTACAGGTACATTCGCGGGAATGCTTTTGATGTAGAAAAAACCGTCTGCATCGGCCACTCCCTCGGCGAATTCAAACAGTCCCGGCGGTCGCACGTTGCTGTTTTTAGTCGCCTCGATCATCCCTTGGCTGCCGGCCGCGTAGATCCACTCTGACAGTGGCTTTCCGAGCGCGTCGGTGATTCGCGCTCGGACTGTTCCCGTCCGCTGCATTGTGACCTCGTGGGACTGATCTGCGTCCGCCGCCGTAAAGTCTTCGATAGCGGCCCAATTTCCGTCGGAGGACATGAAGAACACCCGACGAGTTTCTCCGGGTTTCAATCCCCGCACGCGAAAGGTGCCGTCTTGTCGCCGTTCCAGACGAAAACTTGCCAGCCCGCGAGCGAGGAAGGCTTTGATGGGGGCGCCGTCGCTAGTAATCAGTCTGCCGACCACCGGACGGCCCGACTGCACTGTTAGGTCGACGTGCAATTTGGTATCGGATTGGTCCGGTTCGATTCGCTGGACGACGGTGAAGTGAGATGCTCGCACGTAACCCATGTTCTGACTGTAGAAGACGGGTTGGGGCCCCATCTCCTTCAGTGGAAGCCCGAAGTCCTCGTTCTTTGCGGGGCTGTAATTCTGTCGGTCACGGGCGGAAAATGCGAGCACACCTGGTCCAGGCGGAACGATGATCGAGTAGTTCCCCTCTTCGTCCGGTGACTGGGTGTTGAAGGTGTCATACGTTTCCGACAGGTCCTCCAAGTAAGGATTCTCCACCCAGGCGAGATACCCCACGTTGCCTTCGACCGGCATGCCATTCTCGTCGAGCACCTGTCCCCAGACACGTATGCCACGCTCGAGCGAAAAGTCGATTGGTTTGGGGCGGCTATCGCCTGTGATGAGAAGTTCTTTTCGGGCATCCAAGTACGGCCCTGAGCCCACGTTGAGCGCGGAAACCTTCAGCGTGCCCTCTAGCGCCATTCCATGAAGTTCGTAGGTACCGTCAGCCCCGGTTTCGCGACCATAGTTGCTTGCGGATGCGGGTCGCATCGAAGCGGCAACGGCCATCCCTTCGACGGGCTGACCCGTCATTGCGTCGCGAAGCGTGCCGCGGATCGTCAGCCCTGGATCGGCCAGGTAAGTGAAGTCAGCCGACCAGACCGGCGGAATGCTCGCACCTGAATCGAGGTAAAGTTTTGTTTCACGCGACAGTGATCCTCGCTTCCAGCGGTCGCCGATCTCGGGCCGAGTGACAATAAAACCGAGCTTTGAAGCAATACCCGGACCCGTCAGCTTTACGTAGACGGAGCGTTCGCGGCCAAAGCCAGCCATTTCAAAACGTCCTTCCTCATCGGTCGTCACTTCATATTCCGGTTCGCCGGTGCGGGTTCGCGCCCATCCGACCAAGCCCGGCTTCAGGTATCTCATGCTGTGCTTGGTATAACTTTGCAGTTCAGAGTCGGACGGCGTATCGCGTGTTGCTTGTAAGAAGCCATCCGCGTTACCATCCTGATCGTCCAGCCAGAGTGCCTTTATGGAAGCCCCGACTACGAGGCGGCCCTGCTGGTCGAGGATCCGCCCCCTAATCGGCTGGTCTTCAACAAGCTGTAGCGTCACCGCCTGATCGGGTTCAACATCGGCAAGCTCGATCCAGTCGGGACCATAGCCCTTTGCGAAAGCGGCAACCGGCACACTTGCCCACCGTTCCACCCCCGCCTGCCGCAGCACCTTCTGCGGATCAAGCCGCAGCTGAAATCTTCCGTCCGAATCCGTCACCGTCTCGGCAAGCAGCGAACGGAAGTACACGATGACCGGGACTTCCGCCGCAGGCGAACCGTCAGGCAGCACTACCCGCCCGTGCACGTCCTCTGGCGGACCATCCGACGCCGCGACCTTCGACGCGATGCAGCTGACCGCAGCCAGCGCAAGACAAGAGATGCACCGCACTACCAGTTGACCATGATGTTTTTCTGCTTTGAATCTCATATGCCTATTCTCGTTAAGCTGTGTAGCACGTCACCTGCTACTTCACTACTCCCGAACGCCATCGCGATGGGGCATGCATTTTCTGTCCAATGGGGTCAATGCGTTTCGGGGTGCCCTACGACCAGATCCAGATCATCCGAAACCGCGCCCGTGATCAGCCGAAGCCGCTAAATAATGTGAAGATTTACGGTGGTGAAGGTCACGAGTGGACCGGCGGTGCGGACGGGGCGACCAAACGGATGTGGCGGAACGTTTTTGGGGGACTCGCGAGTTCCCGCTTTCACCGCCCCGGCCCGCCTGACCGGCCGTTCGGCCTCGGCGCCACTGACTTGGCACTCCGCCACCTCCGCTGTCTGCGAGATTTCACCGACGCGATGAAGGTCTTCGACTGCGCACCGCACAACGACTTGCTCGCACAGCGTCACGACAACGAAGCGTACTGTCTCGCGCAGCCAGGCAGTCAATACGCCGTCTACTTTCCAGCTAGCGGCGAGGTAACGCTCGACCTGTCCGATGCCGCCGGCCAGTGGCAGGTCCGGTGGCAGCGTGTGCCGGATGGCCAGTGGTCCATGGTTCATGCGCAATGGTGAGAAGTGATGTTGGCGCGGAATCAAGGGTTCGTCAGGTCGACTCCGTCCAGACGCACCTCACCGAGGTCAAGGTTTTGACCGGGTCGTAGCGTGATTTCTTGAACCAATTCAGGTTCGGGGCGACGTCCGGCGGCGGGACGTTTGGAAGCGATGATTTCGACCGGCACGTTAGACGGGATGCCCTTGGCATAGAAGAAACCATCGGCGTCCGCGCCTCCCTCTGCAAACTCGAATACGATTCCCCGTTCGCGATCCTGATCTTCGCCGGCGGCCTGTGCGAGAATGCCGCGGGTGCCGGCGGCGTAGACCCATTCAGACAATGGCTTTCCTTGCGCATCGGTAAGGCGGGCGCGGATCGTTCCGGTGCGTTGCAGCTTGACGAGCTTGCTTTGCTCCGCGTCGGCCAACGTGAACTCCTCGATTGCCGCCCACATCAAATCGTCGGACCGAAAATAGACGTGGCGCCGTTCGCTTTCCTCAAGTCCACGGACTCGGAAGATACCGTCGCTGCGGTTCTCGACTCCGCCAGGCGTCAAACCACGCGCGCGGAAGTTTCTTACAGGGCCACCCGCGCTGGTAACGAGCTTTCCGACGACCGGGCGACCAGAATGGACGGTCAAATCCAGATGCAGTTCTCGCATCTCGTCATCCGGTTCGATGCGTTGGAGCACGGTATACTGTGCCGCCCAGGTCAGCCCGTGGTTTTTACTGGAGAAAATACGAAGGGCACCTTTTTGCCGCAGCGGAAAACCGAAGTCCTCGTCCTGTGCGGGGCTGTAGCGTTCCCGATCCCGGGCCGTGAAGGTCAAGACTCCGGGTCCGGGGGGAACGACGATCGCGTAGTCACCGTTTTTATCGGGAAACTGCGTGTTGTATACTTCATACGGCTCCGACAGTTTTTTTAGCTGTGGGTTTTCGTGCCAAGCCAGGTAGCCGATGCGTCCTTTCACCGGATCACCCTGTTCGTCCAGCACGGTTCCCCAAACGCGCACGCCTTGGTCAAGAGAAAAGTCGATGGGGCCGGGGTCTTCATCGCCAGAAATCTGCAACGTTTTTTCTGCCTCCAGGTAGGCGCCTTCGCCCGTATTGAGTGCTGCAATACGTAGCCGTCCCGCCAGCAGCAGGCCGTGTATCTCGTACTTGCCGTCCTCTCCCGTGTCCCGCTGATAGCCTTTGGAGGAGGTGCCGCGTATGTTTGCACTGACGCCCATTCCGACAGCAGGTTCTCCGGTCGCAGCGTCGCGCAGCGTGCCACGGATGGTGCGTCCAGGAGCTGCCAGATACGTGAAGTCGCCGGGAAACACAGGAGGAATCGTATCACCCGATTCCAAAAGGTATTTGGTTTCTCGCGAGAGCGACCCTCTCTTCCAGCGAGCGTCGATCTCGGGCCGAGTGACGATGAATGCGAGTTGCGTTGCAATACCGGGTCCGGAAATATGGACATACACCGAACGCTCGCGACCGATGCCCCTCAGTTCCAAACGGCCTTCCTCGTCGGTCGTGACTTCATAGAAAGGCGATTTGGCAGTTCGATCGTCGATCCATGCGATCAGCCCCGGGTTGAGGTACTTCATGTTCTCCTGAGTGTAACTCTGGAGCCCCATGCTGGCTGGACGGTCACGGGTGGCTTGCAAGAAGCCGTCGAGTTCGCCTCCCTCGTCGTGCAGCCAAAGCAGTCGCACCGTCGCGCCGTGTACGGGCCTGCCCTGCTGATCGAGAATGCGTCCTCGAATCGGTACGTCTTCTACCAATGGAAGTTTGACTTCCTGGTCGGCTTCGATCTCACCGAGCAGTTCCCATCCGGGGCCGTACCCGTCGGCAAACGCGGCAACCTGGGCTCGGCGCCAGGACTCAGCACTGGTGGCGCGAATGACTTCCTCTGGATCGAGCCCGAGTCGAAACCGCCCCTCCGAACTCGTTCGCGTCTCGGCCAACAGTTTGCGCCAGTGAACGATGACCGGCACGTCGGCTGCAGGCGACCCATCAGGAAGCAGCACCTGCCCGCGAATTTCCGACGGTGGGCCCTCCGGAACTCCCTCCTGCGATGCCATCGCTGCAAATGTCACGACAGCCACCGTCAGGCCTGCGATGCCGATCACCGCGAGTCCAGGAATTCCACTCAGGGCTCCCTGTCGATAGATCGTATCGAACAACATACCCGTCATGATCGCGGTTTCCTTTTAGGGGAGTGGGGTCGCATCACTACTCCCAGCCGGCCAATGACTGGGGCGGATTTTTTTCAGCACGGGCTTCGCCCCAATCTGCCGCGAAGGGGGAATGGTAAGATAGATGATGCAGATGCCGGACTCTCTGCGAGTGCAGCTGCGGACGCCTCAAGAGCTCTTTGCAATTGACCGAGGGGGTGAGAACGATCGACGTCGAACCGGATTCAACCGCATCCACTTTTTCCCCCCGCGAAGACGGCGGACTCGGTGCACTGATTCTGCGCGCGCGAGAGGGTGATCGGGAAGCGATTGGCACGCTGCTGGATCGGTACCGCACCTACCTCCGGGAAGTGGCTCGGCGACGGATGACCGCTCCGCTTGCCAGACGTCTCGATGCATCCGATCTGGTCCAGGACGCCTTGCTGGAAGCTCATGGTGAAATGGACGCGTTGCTCGCCGGTGACGAATTGCATCTGCGAGCATGCCTGCGACAGATTCTGTGCTGCAACATTGCCAACGCCATCCGTGACCATTTGCACGCAGCCAAGCGAGACGCTGGACGGGAGGCTCCGCTCAACACCGAGCTCAATCTGGCGGAGGATATCACGTCACCGAGCATGCAGGCTCATCGGCGCGATCTCGTCGAGCGATTTTTGGATATCCTTGATGCGATGCCTGAAGACGAGGCAACCGCCATCCGCCTGCGTTACTTCGACAAGGCGTCGGTCAGCGAGATCGCCGAGTCGCTGGGCCGCTCACGCGGCGCAGCTGCTTCCCTGCTCAAACGGGGGCTCGGCCGGATACGAGGGATCTTCCAGCAGGATCGTTCAGCGTGGACGTGAAGCAGCATGCGGAGGGAGAGTCGATTCAGGAGCGGTGGCTCGCCGACTTCCTCGACTGGTATGACGCGCTGGAACTGGAGGATGGTTCGGGTGCACTGAGCAGCAACTCCGATTCTCAACCCTATGACCTAGTCGAACGATTTTTACACGAGTTCGGCGGGGATTCCGCGGTCGATCAACACGTACGACAGGGACTCCTCGAATTGGCTTCGGATATGCTGCCGGCGAAGCATGTCGTCGCAGACGCGGTCACCCGCTGGCTCGGTCCCCCGGGGTTGGGCGGGTCCGTCGAAGATCGCGATGGCCAGTTCACACCCGAAATTTTTCCTCGCTCGTTCGGTGATTATGAGCTGGTGGAACGAATTGGGCAGGGAGGAATGGGGGTGGTGTACCGCGCCCGTCAAAAATCGCTCGGACGCGCGGTATGCATCAAAATGCTTCCCCCGGGGTTGCTCGAGCCGCAGCGCATGGATCGATTCACCGAGGAGTCGCGATTGGCGGGACGATTGCATCATCCCGGCATTGTTCCAGTGTTCGACGCTGGATCTTACAACGGTCAACCCTACTACGTGATGGAGTTCGTCGAAGGGGAGTCGCTGGCCGCCTCGATTGCACGCCAGCCGCTCGCGGCGCGAGAGGCCGCTGCATCACTTTGCGAGATCGCAACTGCTATTCAGTTTGCTCACGACTTGGGTGTCCTTCATTGCGACCTGAAGCCGGCCAACGTGTTGGTTGACCGAGAGGGGCGATTGCGGGTGACCGACTTCGGGCTGGCACGCCACGTTGACGACTCGGCGACCGAAGCAGGTGTGGCGGGTACGCCGTCATACATGGCGGTTGAACAGACGCGCGGTGAGTCTGCGGACCGTCGCACCGACGTCTATGCTCTGGGCGCGATCTTGTACGAGATGCTCTCGGGGCGGCCGCCGCACATTGGCAACACAGCGGCGGAGACGATGCGCCTGGCGGCTGATGAAACCCCGGTTCGTGTATCGCAGTTGCGTCCTGGGACGCCACGCGATCTGGAAACAATCTGCCACAAATGTCTGGAGAAAAATCCGCGACGACGTTACGAGTCCGCCGCGGCACTTCGAGACGATTTGGCTCGCTTTCTCCGCCACGAACCGGTGTTGGCCCGTCGAATTGGATCGAGCGAGCGAATCTTGCGGTGGACTCATCGTCACCCGGCCGTTGCAATTGCCAGCACCATCAGCCTGCTCTCGTTGATTGTTCTTTTCGCCGGTGGTGCGTTTGCGCTTTGGAAGACGCAGTCGGCGCTCGAACGAACACGAACCGCCGAGAGACGTCAGCGCCAGTTGGCCGGTGAACTGGCCATTGCAAAGGAAGCGTCCGAAGCGGCGTTGTATCGCTCGCTCATCATGCAAACGGTCCGCAGCCTGGAAACGCTCGACGTGGAGGCAGCACGACAGACGCTTGACCAAATCGATTCGTTGGCAGAATTTTCGGGTTCGGCGCCGCTGGAGTATCGGCTTCTCCACCGCCAAGCGTACCCGGGAAGCACGACTCTCGAGCAGGGTGAGTTTGCAGTTCGCGACGCGGGATGGATCGAGGGGGGCCGTCAAATCGTCGCTGTCGTGGACGAGGAAGGCTTGGCCGTGTTTAACGAAGATGGACAGCTAAAGGCCCACACGAGCCTGGGCAATTCCATTCGCGCGTTCGCGGCACATCCAAACCAGCCTATCGCTGCAACGTCGGACCAAGAGGGAAACGTTCAGGTTTGGAACCTGTCGCCGCTCGAGATGCGTTCACAGATCGCCGAACTTCCAACTCTTGTGTTTCAGCTCGAGTGGGATCCGAGCGGTTCTGATCTGATCGCGCTAGCGGACGATGGTGTCCTCTGGCGAATCGCGATGGAAACGGGGGTGGTAACGTCGCTTGGCGAAGTGCCGCAACGTCCCACACGGTTTGCGATTTCACCGAACGGAGCTTGGATGGCGGTGGCAACGCAGAGCAACGAACTCTTCATGCTCGCCCTCGAGGAAGGATTGGTGTCACCCGCGAGCCATGACAAGTCATTGGCCGTTCCGGTCGCTTCAACCGAGGGCTGGATCGCCGATCTTTCATGGACGGTTGATCGTCGCATACCGGCACAGTACCACCTGGCTGCAGTCGACGAGAGAGGCGAGGCCTACTTATGGAGCTTCGATTCGGACGTCGATCCTGGCACGGAATCCTTCCGCGAGGTCATGGCGACCGCAAGCGGGCCGGCCGGGGGGGCGTCTCTGAGTTGGCATGGCGACCAACTGATCATTGGTCATGCTGCGGGATTGGTGACCGCGATCGATGTACACGAGCGGTCCATCCGGTGGCAACATCCCTGTCAGCCGGTGCGGAGGGTGCTGGTTCAGCCTGGCGACAAGCGGTGTTTGTTGCTGCACGAGGGTTCGCGAGGGCAAGCGATCTGGGATCTGAACGAACTCGGCGTCGGGATCCCGGTCTACAGCACCCATACGCCCCTGCGCAGTATCACAACTGGCGATCGCGGCCAACTGACAGCATGGCGCGACACGGACGGAGAGATCAACGTGGTCGCTTCGCGCGATCCTGGCCAAAGGACGACGATCAGCGAGAGCGCCGTCGGCGCCTCGGCGCTCGCCGCACACCCACGTCGCCCGATGTTGGCGGTGACTCGCGGCAGCGATGTCATCGTCTATCACACCTCCACCTTCGAGCCGCGCGTCCACTTTGCCGAGCACGATTCGACCGTCTGGCTGCTCGCGTTTTCCCACGAGGGCAGATGGCTGGCCAGCGGCGATGGCGAGGGTAGGATCGGACTTGTCTGCGTCGACCGGCCGGAGCAATCGCACTTGCTGCCAACGTTGGGCAGTGAGGTTCGAGCGTTGGCGTTTTCCCCTCGGCAGAGTCAACTGGCAGCCGTGGACGGTGAGGGTCAGTTCATGATTTGGGACGCTGAGACAGGTAGAGGCATCCAGGAATTCCAGCTAGGGGGTGTGACCGCTCATGCACTTGCGTACCTGGACGACGACGAAATCGTGATCGGTGACAGCGCCGGCCGAGTTCACTTGATCGGACTCGGCGCGAACTCACCGCAACGAACTTGGAACGCTCATCAGGGACCGGTGTGGTCGATCGCCATTGTCGGTTCTCGAATTGTGTCCTCGGGCCAGGACGGCAGCATCTGCATCTCTGACTCGTTCGGAAACATCTACCACCGTCTGCCGAAGCAATCGGCGGCGGTTTGGAGCCTGGCGTATGACAACGCGTCCGGCTATCTGTGGGCGTCGACGGTCTCGGGCCGAGCGGTGCGATGGCAGACGCAAGCAAACCCGGCCGCGATCGAACCTCGCTGAGACGGTTCCTCTGGACACCGATCGCTCGCTGCGGTTTGAGCTAGTCCCCAATTCCTGTGCCACCAACTAAGCAGCAGTTCCCGGTGAGCCCGTTCTCGTGAGGGGCAAGCGATCGATTGGGGTCAGTGCCTTTCCGATCGATTGGGGTCAGTGCCTTTCCGATCGATTGGGGTCAGTGCCTTTCGGAAACTGGCGGGGGCCGTCCGAGGGGTGCGATCGACGGACAGAGAGCGTCCGCGAGGAGAATCAGCGCGGAAAATGCGTTAGTGGCGGGTTTTGTCAAAAGATCAGCGCAGAGTGAGTCAGACCCCAGATCGAGTTCTTTGGGTTTCTGCATTCAACGCCGCGGTGCGCTCGCGAGACCGGCTAGCCGGCCGGTGCGCCGGCTGGTGGTTTTGGACTCCGCCGGGCCAATGCGGGACCGCCGGGGGCGACGACGCCCACGCCGTGCCGCTTCACGCTCCAATGAGTCCGGACACCCTGCGGCCGTCGAGAACCGCTTGCCAAAATTTGCGACCACCTCAGCGAACCCGGCCGGGTCGAGAGATAACCGCTGCAGGATCGTGACGCTTGCACCCGCTGGGTCACCCGATTCGGCCGGTAAGTCCGTCGTTTCGGCTTCCACTTTCGCTTTCGACTCGATGCCTACCAGCCACCGCAGGAGCTCCGCATACTCGTCCAACCGCATCGGCAAGCAGCCCAGCGGTCGCTCCGACCCCGAGGTGACAATCTCGTCCAACTCGTCACGGCTGAGACGGTTGACCACCTTCCCCGGTTGGGATCGGGCACTGTCCCCGCGCCATCGTTGTATTACTGCAAACTGCATTCCCTCCTCCTAGCAGTGAGCACCGACCACGATGATCGGGCACTGTCCCCTCACCGATCCCCACACCGGCGCTTTTCTGAAAAAACTCCTCTTGCAATCCTCACGCGGCAGTCATACATTTGCCTCAGATTCTTCATCTGACACGGAGTCACCAGAGCTGTGGACCCACGAGCACGATTAACGAACGCGCAGTTTGCCGTTCTCGACGCACTCTGGAAGGGAGGGCCGCAGAAAATTCGGCAGCTGACGGAAAAGTTGTATCCATCGCTCACAACCTCTGAATACGCAACGATTCAAAAGCTCCTAGAACAACTCGAAGAGAAGGGCTGCGTCCGCCGTGATCGCTCGACAGCCGCTCATGTCTTTTACCCGACCGTAGATCAAGGCGATCTAATCGATGCCCAATTGGAGGAAATGGCGGGCAAGCTTGGTGACGGCTCGCTCAGCCGCGTGCTAATGCACTTGGTGACAGGTGCCAAGCTGTCAGCGAGTGAACGCAATCAATTACGCCAGTTATTGGCTGATTCAGATAGCACCAATAAACCGCAGAGGAAGCGAAAGCCGTGATCGAAAGGCTGGTGCTATTGTTGCTCGAGCACGCCGTGGTGGTAACCGTCTTTGCCGCTTCGGCTTTCGTAGCGACTCGTGTGATACGGCCAGCTCCCCTGGTCCACCTCATTTGGCTGCTGGTTCTCGTTAAGTTTGTCACTCCATCCCCTGTCCGTGTTCCTCTGCCCTGGTTGGCCACTCACGCATCAGCGATCCACGCATTAGACGATTCAAGCGGGTCGCTAGGTCGCGGCATACTTTCGCGATTCACAGATTTGCCGGCAACTGGCAATTCCGTGCAGCCCACCAACTTAGACTTTACGCAATCGACTAGCGAGCCCTTATGGCCGATTTGCCTGATAGCCGCGTGGCTCGCTGGAAGCTGCGCAATCGCGGCAGTGTCGGTAGTGAGGGTGCATCGCTTCCGGCGACTGTTACGGCATACCACACGATCGTCTGCTGAACTCGAAGCGGAACTTGCAACGACGATTCGTGCGGCTGGATTGGCATCCGGGCCCGCGATATTGCTGACGACGTCCAGGGCAGGACCTTGTTTGGCAGCGGTTGGCGTGAGACCCGTGATGCTGGTTCCGAAACTGCTTCTGGATTCATTGAGCGGCGAAGAACGCCAAACGCTGCTTGCGCACGAGCTTGCTCACTTCCGCCGGCGTGATCATTGGCTGGTGTGGCTGGACGTCCTCGTCGTATCGATTTTTTGGT
>CAYWXT010000095.1:0-18575 GCA_964462125.1 uncultured Pirellulaceae bacterium
AATCGTTGCTGCCGAAATTCAACAGCTCGCGGCCATCGGCCTCGACCAGGCGGATACCGTGAACCGATCGCGGGACCAGTTGCCGTAGCCGGTCCCGTTGGCGCAGGGATTCAAGCTCGCGCGCCAGCGAAGCGAATGGTGCAGGCATCGATCCGTTGTCCCGTAACGCGGAAGGTCAATGAGCCCCCACGCCACATTCCCCAGAGCCCCGTTCCCCAGAGAGCCCCGTTCCCTACGCCGGGCGGCGGGGACACAATGATGAGCGAAATGGATTGGGGAAAAAAGTGCCCGGTACCTTTTGCGAGGGACTCGCCCTCGGGGTGCTTTGCACAAAAGGTGTCGGACACTTTTTTCTCGCTCATTGCTAAGACTAAGGACTCGACCACCCCGAAGTGTGACGCATGACCGATTCTGACATCGGCGAACGAACTCGCCCAGTCCCGCTCCCTCCCACTGCCCGCCGGGTGCTCGGGGTTTTGGTGGAAAAGGCCAAGACGACGCCGGACAACTATCCGATGACCCTCGCCGCGATCGTCAGTGGCAGCAACCAGAAGTCGAACCGTGCGCCCCAAATGAACCTGGACGATGACGACGCCCTGTTGGCGCTGGACGAACTTCGAGAGGTTGGCGCCGCGCGGGAGATCCAAGGCAGCGGGCGGTCGACGAAGTATCGGCATGCCGCTTACGAATGGCTTGACGTCGACAGCCCGGGCGCCGCGGTGATGACGGAACTGTTATTGCGCGGCCCGCAAACGGTTGGCGAACTTCGCACGCGGGCTTCGCGGATGTACGCCATCGACGACCTGCAAACGGCCCAAGCGGTCATCGACGAGCTGATCGCTAAAGACTTGGTCGAACCACTGACCCCGCCCGGACGGGGCCAGGTCTTCGCCCACAAACTCTACCCACCGGACGAACGACAATACCTGGACGCCAAACTCGAAAAGCAAGCCGCCGCCGCGCCGCCGAAGGTCCCCCCCGACGCGGCCGAGCGCATCGAGCAACGACTCGACGAACTCGACGAGAAGCTGCGTCTGCTTGAAACCCGCCTGCAAAACCTCGAAGCGACCCAATAGCGGGACACCGACGCTGAATTCGCCCCTGCGACAGGTTAGACTGGGCTCTGCTTGAAACCTCGGTCGCCCGCAGAAGGCCATTGCCCGGGTTTTTAAACAATGCCTCGTGGCCTCTTCCTTCCCATCCACCTCGCGAGCCGGCACAGCGGCCGCGGACACCCCGTTTCGGATTTCTCCTGCCGTGTCGATCCATCGCCCCACCTTACTGACGATTTGTGCCTGCTTCTTTGCGGGAAGCTGCCTGCCAGCCCTGGCCGCTGATGGTGCAGGTGGCCTGACCGATTCCCAACGCCGTAGCGGTTGGCAAATGCTGTTCGACGGCGAATCCCTCGACCGCTGGCGGAACTACCGGCGCCCCGGTGTGTCCGACGGTTGGACGATCGACGACGGCGTCCTGACCTGCACCGGCCGCGGCGCGGGAGACCTGATCACGCAAGACAAATACGGCGCCTTTGAGCTGATGCTCGAATACCGCCTCAGCGACGGGGCCAACAGCGGCGTGCTGTTCCATCTGCTCGAAACCGATGGCCCCGCCTGGCACACCGGCCCCGAGATCCAGCTGTTCGACAGCGGCGGCAAGTCGGGGGTCGAAAAGTCGGGCTGGCTCTATCAGCTTTATCAACCTGATGTTCCCCGTGGTGCCGACCCCGCGGTACCCCGCGATGCCGAACGCCCCGCCGGACAGTGGAACCAGCTCTACCTGCGTGTCTCGCCCGAACAGAGCGAGGTCTGTCTCAACGGGATACGCTACTTCCGGTTCACCAAAGGGAGCGAGGAGTGGAACGAACGGGTTGCCAAAACGAAGTTCGCCAAATTCGATGACTTCGGCACCGCCGAGGAGGGACATATCGGACTGCAGGAGCACGGCTCGGAAGTCGCTTTCCGCAACATCAAAATCCGGGAACTTGGAGAGAACGGCGAAGTCCCCCAGCCGATCGAAGGGAAGCTGGCACTCCGACCCGAACTGGCCTTCCCGAACCTGAAGTGGGAAGACTGGGAAGCGATCGACGATGCGGGCAAGATCCGGGCCCTGCGGATTATGGAATTGACCAGCTCCCGTGACGGGACCAACCGCTTGTTCGCCGTGACACAGTCCGGCCGTATCTACGTCTTTGAAAACCGCGCCGACGTCGAACAAGCCGAACTGTTCCTCGACCTGACCGACCACGTCGCCCAGTGGAGCCAATCGGGACGCAATGAACAGGGTCTGCTCGGCCTCGCGTTCCATCCCAATTACCAGGAGAACGGTGCGTTCTTTGTTTACTACACCGATGTCGGCGATGATCGTGCCGTGATCGCCCGGTACCAAGTCTCCGACGACGACCCGAACCGCGCCGATCCCGATTCCGAAACGAAACTGCTGGAAATCCCCCAGCCCTACCGCAACCACAACGGCGGCTCGATCGAATTCGGCCCCGACGGCTACCTTTACGTTGGCCTGGGCGATGGCGGAGACCGCAACGATCCCAAGGCGGCCGGCCAGGATTTGACGAAGCTGCTCGGGTCTATCCTGCGAATCGATGTCGACGGCGAGCAAGCTGGAAAGCCTTACGCCATCCCGGCGGACAATCCCTTCGCCACCCCTGACGATGCAGCGGCCGGTCGGCGCGGAGAAATCTACGCCTACGGCCTGCGGAACGTCTGGCGAATCGCCTTCGACCCCGAGACCGGAACCTTGTGGGCCGGCGACGTCGGCCAGGAACTGATCGAGGAGGTCAACATCATTCGCCGTGGCGGCAACTATGGCTGGAGCATGCGGGAAGGCGCCTTGGCGTTCGGCAATCGGGACGACGCCGGGCCAAGCGAGCCGATCGACCCGATTTGGGAATACGACCACGCGATTGGCAAATCGATCACCGGTGGTCGCGTCTACCGCAGCGACCGCGTGAGTGAGCTGCAGGGCAAATACCTCTACGCGGACTACGTCAGCGGCCGTGTCTGGGCGCTGGAGTACGACGAGCAGTCGGGCGAGGTGATTCGCAACGACGAGATCATCGACGGCGGCACGCCGGTCCTCGCCTTCGGCCAAGACGATCAAGGGGAGGTTTACTTCACGACCGCCAATATGAAAGGCGAGTCAATCTACCGCCTGGTTCCCAACCAGTAACCACCAACCTACGCTGCCTGACGCGTCGGGTTCCGCGCCGCAGACGCGATCCAGTCGTGGACCTGCTCCAGCCCGGGGGTTGGCTTTCCGCGGAGAATCCGGCGCCCCTCGCGGCTGCTGGCGAGCGGCTCGATCTCCGCCAACAGCTGTTCTGCTTCCTGCTCGGCGAGCGCCTCAGGCGTGGTCACCCCAACGTTCACCAGCAGTCGTGCCTCGTGTCCGTGCAGCTCCGGGACACGGCACAACAGCGTCGCCACGCTCTGCCAACGGCGCACCACATCCGCATCGACGCGGCGATGGTGCAGCTTGGCGGCCAACGTTTTCGGATCGGCTTGAAGCAAATCGTCGATCCACTCCACGCCGACCTCCACCAGTCGCTCCGCCATCCGGATCCCAATCGCCGGGAGGTCTTCCACCGGGCATTCGCGATCGAGTTGGCACCCGACCTCTTCGGCAGCGTTGGCTCGGCCAGGCGCGTTGGAATCCTCACCCGCTTGCCGGTCGGCGGATTCAACTTTAGAGCTCCCTGGTACTTCGTTTCTGCGGAGCCGGAGTCCCACGCCGAACTCGGTATTGTGATCGCGAGCTGAATCCGCGCGGCGAGATCGGCCCGGGCGGCGGCTTTTCTCGCGGCTGGAACTCGGCGCCCCGGCCGCTGCATCGCGGCGCTCGCGGCCGCTGCCAGCAGTGCCGGAATCGGACAGCCGACGGCCGGACTGGGATGCCGCCGATCGATTTGCCGAGGCAATCCAACTGGTGATGCGGCACAGCTCGTAGCTGGTGCCGCTGAGCAGAATCCGCTGGCCACGCTCCGTGGCCAAGAAGGCCTCGACACGCTCCAACAGTTCCATCGGAGGCATCGCAGCGAGCCTCGCGGGATCGCTGATCCCACATCCGACCAGGATCCTGGCGTCAAACCCTCGCAACTGGGGAACTCGGCACACCAGCCGGCACTCCGACTGCCATCGCCGGATTGCGGCAGCATTCACGTTGGCAACACCCAACGTATCGGCCAACCGATTCGCATCCTCTTTCATCAAGTGGATGACGTGGGTGACGCCAAGACCACGGAGCCTGGCGGCGATTACAGCGTCGATCGAGGGAGCTTGGTCGATCGGACTGTCAACCGTCAAGAAAAACGGACTGGTCACTTCCCGCTCCGAAACGTCCGCCTGGGGTGCCGGTGGCCGCTCGAACAGACCAAGCTGCGAACCGCGGGGCATCGCCGGCGTCGAGTGTGGCGCGGTGGTCTCCCAATCGCCAACGTCGCGGTGGCGTGTGGGATCGCCCGGCCGGGACGGCTCCCGGTGAGTCGTGTAGCGGTGCCCGTAATAGACCCCGTCGCGCCATGCGCTCTCCGCCGTCGGTCGCTCGGTCGCCGGAGTACGCTCCCCAGCGTTGGGCTGGAAGGCTGCCGGGCGGTCGTCGATTCCATACGCCTCACGCCAGGCGGCATCGAAATCGCGGTTGATCTGGTAGTCGGAGGCCCACATCGGGTCCGCCGACGGCTCGCCGCCGGTGTGCGGGTGGGGACCGACGTACGATTCTCGAGCGTACTGCGACTTCCATAAGGGACGGTGAGGATGGACCACCGGCTCGGCGTGCAAGCGAAAACGACGACCACCGGCACGGTCCAAGGCGTCGGTCATCGCAGGGTTGCTGGTCAACACGACCAGCTGGCGTCCTGCCGATGCAAAGTCCGCCAACGCCGATGCGATCGGATCGGTCCCGAACGCCATCCGCTGCGAAGGATGCCGGCCAGCCGCCTCCGCTGGTTCTGGCTGCCGTGACGACGGCGCGACGGAAAACGCTGGCGCCAAACCATCGGATGATTCCTCTGGAAATCCGAATAGCTCCCGATAGGTTTCGACGACCAACGGCACCGCACGCCCGGAGCGGGCCAGGAGATCGGCGGCAGCCATGCGGACCGCCAGCACCGCCAACGCCCGGTCGGCCGCCGAGCAATCCGACTCCTCGCGACCATCGAGGCGAACCCCCAACATCCGCCGGGACTCCGCAGGGGTCGGTACCTCCCGCCCTTGTTGCCAACGACCGTCCCCCTCGCGGTTCCATTCGATGTGCTGCAATCGACCCGCCGACAAGCGGACCAACCAGCGGCTCGACTCCCGCGCCAACGGTGCCTCTGGAGACGCCGCCGACTCGGTGGCACCGAGCAGCTGCTCCAGTTTCGCCTGGCGACGACGCAGTCCCTCCAGCCGGCCCTGCGCGGCCAGCCGCTCGTCCAGACGGCGCAGCTCGGCAACGATCGCCTCGCGGTCCAACCAATCGAGTGACCCATCGCCAGCGGCGACCGATTCAACACCCGTCTGTTCCAGCCGCCGCGCCAGCGTCTCACGGCGGGCCGTGAGCGCCCGAATGTCCTCGGTCACCGGAGAAAGGCTCGCTAGCTCCGCGACGACTTCCGCCAACTCCGCGCGAAGCCGCTCGTGACGCTGGGGATGCTGTGGGTTGCCCGCGGAATCGGTCGCCACCCGATCACCGTCGCTGCTGCTCGGCCGACCCGACGGTGGTCCGTCCAGACCGAGGCAGAGGCAGGCCGAAACGATGCGGGCCACATGCGTCACCGAGGTGTCGGTGATCACTCCGTCGACCAACGGCTCGGGAAGCTGGATCGAACGCAGGGCCAGGCTCGCGTCGGTCGTGTCCGCCGCCCCGGCGATCCAACTGTGGTCCAGGGAGTCGTAACGCAGCGGATACTCGCCCCGGGATTCGAACTCGATCGTGCGGCGACCGCGAGGCGTCCCGTCCTGCTCGCGACGACAATGGATCAAGCCGTGCCGGTCCGCCCACACCACCCGGCCGGTCGACGAATTCATCATCCCCATGGGGTAATCACGGGTGACCAGCGAATCGCGGATGAACCGCACCACCGCCGTTTTCCCAGCACCCTCCGGCGCCAGCACCACGTTCAACCCCTCGCTCAACGGCCCCAATTCCACACGGTGCAGCGGTCCGTGGGCATCGATATCGATTCGGTCCAACAACATGCTCTGGCTCCTCCATGGCCACTCGGGTCGTCCATGCCTCGGGCCGGATCGCCGACGTTCCTGCCGGCACCAACTCCGCCCCTCCCGAAGGCATGTTTGCGGGATGCCGTGAAACTTTAATCGAATTCCCACTTTTCCCGAAAGAGCGAAAAACAAGCCGCCGACGGACACATGCTGTCCCACTGCCGCCCAGCTCGCTGTTGGAGCGGTTATCCTGGCGCCCCCACAACGGGGATGCATGACGCAGGGGGCCGAACATGGCGACACAAGCTGAACGACATCCGAAACTGCTCCGACTGATCGAGGACGCCAAGGCAACCTTTGTCACCTACCGCTCGGCTCGTAGTACTGAGCCGGTGACCTATGACATCCACCCCTATGGTCTGGTGGAGCACCGCGGAACGCTCTACGTCGTCGGCTATTCCTGTTACCACGAGGAGATCCGGACGTGGAAGGTCGACCGGATGCTTTCAGCGGACGTGACCCATGTCCCCTTCGACCGCCCCCGCGAGTTCGATGTGAACCAGCACTTCCGCGGTGCCTTCGCCGTGGTTACCGGCGCCGAGCCGGTCCGCGTCCGCGTTCGCTTCTCCGGCACCGCCGCCCGCTACGTGCAAGAAAAGCGGATGCACGAGTCACAACACGTCACGGTGAACTCTGACGGAACGGCGGAAGCAACCTTCGAGCTCACCAGCACCCTGGAGATCCAAAGCTGGATCCTCAGTTTCGGCAGCGCGGCTGAGGTCCTCGAACCCCAATCCCTCCGCGACCAGATCCAAAAAGAGCTGCAATCAACGCTACAGCAATACCGTCGTAGCACAGACTGCCAGCCTGTCGAGAGCCGAAGCACGCACCCGTAGCACAGGCTGCCAGCCTGTCGAGAGCAACAACACACAACCGCCGCAACCCACACCCGCCCGCTCAACACCCATGCAATTTTCTTTTTCCCTCACCATCGGTCAGAAGTCGCCCAGATCCAAGACGAGCTATCGCTCAACACCCATGCAATTTTCTTTTTCCCTCACCTTCAGCTTTGAAGGTCGTTCCGTTCTCGCGTCTCGACACCACCCTCCTGCTTGGAGGCCGTGCAGTTTAAACGCTCCCGACACGACACTCCCGCTTGCGGGAGGGCCGGATCGCACCTTCTCCGAGCCTGAGAGCTCGACACTCCCGGGGGACATTGGCATCGACACAAACATCACTGGCTCCCTTCTCCCCCGGCTTTGCGGGGGAGAAGGGCTGGGGATGAGGGGGCCTGCGGCGCGCGCAAGTCCCAACCGTGGTGCCCGTGCCGCAATCGGAAACCGCCCCTCACCCCCGAGCACTTCTATGAACTCCCGTTCGTCAAGGGCAGGGGTGACGTGGTTTTGCACAACGTTGGGACTCGTCTCAACCTTCAATCACGCCGGGAGCTTTCATTCTCCCCTTTCAGCGCGACAACCAGTTCGCGTCCCAGCGCCTCAGCGTAGCGCATCAGCAACCCAAGCGACGGATCAGGAGCCTGACTGGTCTCGAGCTGTTCCCACACGCGCACCGGAATCCCGGTCCGAGTTTCGAGATCGCGCAGGGAAACATTCGCCGCCTCGCGGGATTCGCGCAGTTGGCGAACGACCGAAGCGACGCGATCACAGCGAGCCAAGACGTGTGCTACATGCTCGCGAGCCGCAGCAACATTCGCTTCCTTGCCTTGTTCCTCCTCCGCCACCGCCTCACGAAACCGAGCCGCTTCGTCAGGAGTCATCCGCGGATATCGATCGGAATCAGGTTTCAACATCGAAATCTCCACACCTGCCATCAACATTCGATTTCATACGCCGTCCGCGGTTCGGCACTCCCTACATCCCAACGCTAACGAAAGGCGCTACTGGTCGCGAAATCACACATCAATGAGGCCGCGTTCGGTTGAACGCGGAAAGGGGGCAAGAGCCACTTCATTGCTTAAGAACAAGCCAAAGCTTCAATGAAGCCGCCGATGAACAGCGGAAAAGTCCGAGAACAAAATCACCCGTCCCCAACTCCCATTAGAGCCGAAAAATTGGATGGAATGGCTTAAGAAGAAACCAAATAAGTCAATTTTTGAGTACCCACCTGGGGATAACTCCGTTTACCCCTTTGAACAGCCGTCGACTCGGAACAGTTGCCCCTAAGTTTCTCCCTCACCACCAAGGACTACCCATGCCCGAGACGCTCACCCACGAAAAACTCCAAGACGCGGTCGCCAACCGCGCCGCCGCCTTCCGTTGCCGTGCGACTTTACAACCCGCCGCTGGCGAAGGAACCAAGGTCTTTCCACCGACCTATGCCGGCGCTGCCTACGCCAGCGAACAACGGCGCCTTCCCGGTCGCGAGGAGCCGGTCGCGTGCGTGCTGCTCGACAGCGTCCAGAGCCAGGCGAACCGCATGGAAGAGGCACTCCAACAAGCAGTCGATGACGGTCGAATTAAGCTGCCAGTGATCGAAGTCGATTTCGAACCGTACTTTCCCGGCGATGACCAGCCCGATGACATGCGTCTGCTCGACCCGGTCGGCAAGGTCAGTTCGCTGCAAGCTCCCCACCGCATCGCCGATGCAATCCTCCGCGATAGCTTGTGCGACGGTGTTCCTTTCCGCCAATCCGACCTCGGACGGGCAATCGATCGCGTCAGCCTCCAAAACGCCACCCCGCTGTTCGAGCTCTGCCCCACGGCGCTGCTGCTCGGCATGTGGGACTCCACCGGCCCCAAAGGCGGCCTGGGCGCCAAGTTCGAACGCGCCATGGTCAGCGAAATCGTCGGCATCGATGCGGTCTTGGGAACCAAAACGGCCAGCCGCATCGATCCGCTTGGGATTCAACTCAAGGCTGGTCCCATCTATGAAGCCGCTGATGGCGGGTGGACGCTCGATGAGTCTCAAGCAAAGCAAGACAAAGACAAGAAGCCGCTCACGCTCGGCAAGGATGGTCGGCCGTCCGAGGCAAACCACGGCAACGTGACCCCTTCGCTCTCAGAACGAGACCGGCAAACGGGCGAGTATCTTGCCGGTGGTGTCACGATCGAGTCTGCCGAACAAACGATCGTCCTCTCCCTCCCTGCACTCCGACGCCTCCGCTTCCCCGTCCAGGGCGAGCGGAGTGCCGAGCGAGACATCGCTGGCCGGACGGTCATCGCCGCACTGGGGCTGTGTGCAGCTGCCCTCGCGGATGAATCCGGCTTGGACCTGCGCTCCCGCTGTCTGCTTTTTCCCGAAGCCGACCTGACATGGGACCTGCTCGACCGCTCCAGCAGCGGCCAATTCACGGTCACGGCGGACCAGGCGATTGAACTGCTGAACGCCTCCGTTGCCGCTGCGAAACAAGCTGGACTGCCGTGGCGAGAGGAACCCTTGAACCTCACTCCCTCCGATTCCTTAGTCAAACTCGTCGCGAAAAGCCAAGGCTTGGCAGCGCAGCAGGGCGGAGAAGGAGGCGAATGATGTCGGGACTCACCATCGCTTGGGAATACCTCACCGGATATGTCGTCGCGACGGATCCCAGCAGCCGCGAACGGGCGGAATGGCCGCCGCATCCGGCACGCGTCTTCATGGCCATGGCCGCAGCCTGGTTCGAAACGCCGCCGGACCAGGAGGCGTCCGACGAGGTCAAACAGGCACATGAGCAGCAGGGCCAGGCTCTACGGTGGCTCGAAACGCTGGATGACCCTCAACTGATTCTGCCACCGGCTGACGGGGAAGCAGAACGTTCACTTGCAACCGTTTATGTTCCCGTCAACGACAAAGCGGGCCCCGCTTCGGCAACGCTGCAGTCCGCTCCGGCACTGACCCGAGGCCGGCAACCACGCACGTTTCCGCGACGCTACGTCGGTTCCCAACCGTGTCAATTGCACTGGGATGATGCGGACGGTCTCGATTCCTACCGCGATCCACTCAGTGAGCTTTGTTCCAAAGTCACCCGGGTCGGTCATTCATCGTCATTGGTTTGCATGTGGGTCGTTGAACCCAACGAGGCGACCGAATTCGAGAGCGGCGAGCGTTGGAAGCCTTCGGACGCGATCTCGACTGGGCATTGCCGAGTGATCCGGCCGGGAATTCTCGATTCCCTACCCGATCAGACTCAAATTCCACAGATCGAAGCCTTCGCCGAAGCGATGTGGGGGGTGGAGGACGCTGATTTCGCTGCACGTCAGGCAAAACTTACGAATGACGCACACGCGAAGAAACAAGCGAACCGGAAGTTGAAAGACGCCAAGGCCGACTTTGAGAAAACATTCGGTACGAGGTGGAAGAAGTCACTTTCTCCACCGCCACGCTTGCGTCCCCGTCTCGGCCTGTGGACTGGCTACCAGCGCATCGATCATGACGTGACGGAGCACCCATGCGGGCATACGAATTTCGATGCCGACCTGCTGGTCCTCACACGTGTTGGTGGTCCACAACTTCCCGCGGTGTCCACCTTGGCGGTGACCCGCGCCCTGCGGGGAACCATCATGGCCCACTGCGGCGAGGGAAACGTCCCGACCTGGGTAAGCGGTCACCGCAGCGATGGCGGGCCGAACGACGACCAGCAAGGACATTTGTCATTACTTCCCTTGCCGTCCGTCGGCCACGAACATGCCGATGGTCACCTGCTCGGCGCCGCACTCGCCTTTCCACGACACGTGGACCGCCGCGAGCGTGGTCGTGTCTTGGGCAGCCTGCTACTCAACCGAATGGGCGAACCGCAGGATATTGCCCTCAAGCTGGGTCGACTCGGCGTGTGGGTCCTTCGTAAACGAGATTGGTCCGACAACCGCCACGGTCTGCGTCCCCAAACCTGGACAAAGGCGCCCGCAGGAACGACGACCTGGGCATCGGTCACCCCAGTCGTGCTCGACAAGTTTCCCAAGGCCGATCGTGGCGATCCGCATCAACGCGATCGCTGGGAAAGCGAGGTGCGCGGCATCGTCGCGAACGCCTGCGTCCGAATCGGATTGCCCAAGCCGGCTCAGATCGACGTCGACCGAACCTGCTGGCATCGCGGTGGCGCTCGTGCCTTGACGAAACAGCGGCGACTGCGAACTCAGCATTCCCGCGGCCACGATTCCGCGCCGCTTGGCGACGGGTTTCCCTTTTACCCCACCAAGGGAACCAACACACCCCGCCCTCAGGTCCATGTGCTGGTGCGGTTCGCCGAACCGGTCGTTGGTCCCATCCTGCTCGGAGCGGGACGCTTCATGGGGTACGGACTCTTGAAACCGTGGGAGAGCCAAGCATGACATCGATAAACATTACCGACTTCGATCCATTCTTTCGCGAGTTGCACGACCACGATCCTTACCCGTGGCAACGTCGACTCGCGGAACGCGCCGTAGAGGCCGAGTGGCCGGGGGCGATTGACCTTCCGACCGGCAGCGGCAAGACGGCATGCATCGATATCGCCATCTTCGCTCTCGCCTGTCAAGCATCTCTCCCGATCGAACAAAGGACCGCTCCTCGGCGGATTTTCTTCTGCGTCAATCGGCGCGTGATCGTCGATGAAGCCTTTCAACGGGCTCGCCAAATTGCGATCGACGTTTGGAACGCGGAACGCGATGGCAATAAGCCCGTGCTGCACAAGGTTGCCAACGCGCTTCGTCACGTCGCCGGGGCACCCGGCGACAGCGACACTCCGCCACTCGACGCATTGGAAGTCCGGGGAGGAATCTATCGCGACAACCGCTGGGCACGATCGATCAGCCAACCAACCGTCGTCTGCACGACGCTCGACCAGCTTGGATCGCGGCTGTTGTTTCGCGGCTACGGCGTTTCTCAAGGGGCTGCTCCGATTCAAGCCGCATTGGTGGCCTATGACAGTCTCGTTCTGCTCGATGAAGCCCACATCAGCACGCCGTTTTTGCAAACGTTGCAGCATGTGCAGTCCTACCTGGATCCCGAAAAATGGGCGAGGGAGTTCATCGGTGTTCGTCCCATGACCGTTGTGCCGATGACCGCGACACCGAGCGAGGACATGCAGGCGCGCGGGATCGTTTGCCTCGACGACCACGATCGCCAGGTTCCCCATCTGCTCACGCGATTGAAAGCTTCCAAACCTGCGGAACTTCCGCCCCCGAAGAAGGTCGCAGCGGAGGCAGTCAAGGCCGCAACCGATTCTGTATCCGACACCCCCGTGGCCGTTGGGATCATCGTCAATCGAATCAGCACGGCACGCGCAATCTATGACGACCTTCGGGCACTGCGAGAAGCGGCCAAGAGCAAGAAGCCAAAGATTCCATCCGATGCGGTGATTGAACTCGTCATCGGCTCCATGCGGCCCTTGGACCGTGACCAGCAGTCCAAGCGGCTGCAACCACTGGTTGGGTCCAAACGCCCCCAACCGACCTCAACACAAACGAGCTTCGTGATCGCGACCCAGTGTTTGGAAGTTGGTGCCGATTATGACTTTGATGTCCTGATCACCGAATGCGCTTCGCTTGATGCGCTGAGACAGCGTTTTGGCCGACTGAATCGTGCGGGACGTGATATCCAGGCGCGCGGCGTCATTCTCATTAATAAAAAGGACGCCAAGCCGGAAGCGAAACTTGATGACAAGAACCCGTCCTATCGGATCTATGGCAACGCGATGGCGCGAACCTGGAACTGGTTGAACTTCCGCGAAAAGGAAGGCGTTGTCGACTTCGGAATCGACGAATTTGAACGTTTGCTCAAACAAGACGACGACTCGGCGGAACCTACAGCGAAGCTTCATTCCCCCTCCACATCACTAAACGCCCCAGTGATGCTTCCCGCCTACATTGATCTGTGGTGCCAAACGTCGCCGCGGCCCAGCCCAGACCCTGAACCATCGCTGTTTATTCATGGCCCCCAAGGAAGTGAGCCGGACGTTCAGGTTTGTTGGCGAGCCGATCTGGTCGACGACGAAGACATGAGCCGAGCAGCTTGGTGCGACGTAGTGGCCTTGGCGCCGCCGACGTCAGCGGAGTGCATCCGAATCCCGATCTCCCGACTTCGCCGCTGGCTTTCACAACAACCGCCGGACGAGGCGGCTGACCATGGCGACGTCTTGGGCATTCCTGAGCCAGAGAATGGGGGCAAGCAAGGTTCCAAGACGACGTCATCTCAGGTGCCGCAGGATCGCGTTGGCGTGCTCTGGCGGGGAATGAGAAACAGCCAGTTGCTCGCTTCGCCGTCTGACCTGCGCCCCGGTGACACGCTCGTCCTCCCGACCTCGCTGGTGGATTCCAAGGAGCTGGGGCACTTTCCCGAAGAAACCGCAAACACCGACGACGCGGCCGCCACGACGCAACTCCCCATTACTGACCATGCCGAACGAGCCTGGCACGCCCGGGACCGCGCGCTTCTTCGAATCCATCCCAGCTTGCGAGACCGGTTTCCAGATTCTGCCTATCAGGACTTGCTGAATGCAATCCAAGCGGATGACCCGCCGACTCGCCAGTTGTGGCGTGAGTTGTTGGTCGGATTCAAAGCCCAGCTCCAGGAGTCCGACCGACCACTTCCACGAATCCTGGATCATCTAGCAATCGATATGACGATCGAGCACTACCCCGATGGACGTGGCGTGGTGCTCGTCTCGCGACGACCGATCGGATCCAGCACCGATTGGTTCCTACCGGCGATGGACGACGGCGACGACGACGGTTCCAGAGCAAGACGAGTGTTCCTGCAAGATCACCTCCACCATGTCGAGCAATCGGTAGCGAACACGCTTGAGAACTTTCCTTTCACGTCGCTTGAGCACGCGTTTCGACTCGCCGCGCAATACCACGATCTGGGAAAAGCGGATGAACGTTTCCAAGCCATGCTCCATCGCGCCGATCGAACCGATGCCTGGCTCATGGCGGGCGTCGCCAACTCTCTGCTTGCCAAGTCGGAGAGTCTACCGAAATCGCTTGAACAAGCCCGTGAAGCACGAGAACGCGCCGGGCTCCCCAACGGCTTCCGGCATGAAATGCTGAGTGTACAACTCGCGGAGCATCTTGGGATCAGCGAGGACCCCCGTACTTGCGAGCTTGTTCTGCATCTGATCGGGGCTCACCACGGTTACGCGCGACCTTTCGCACCGGTCGTGATCGACGATGAACTGCCGGCCATCGATGTGGAGGTGAAAGACCAGCGTTCTAGCGTCGAATCGGAGCAGCGACAGGAGTGGGTTCCATCCCATCGCATCGACTCGGGGATCACCGACCGGTTCTGGAACCTGACGCGACACTTTGGCTGGTGGGGACTTGCCTACTTGGAAGCTGTCCTCCGGCTCGCGGACCAACAAGCCAGCGCTGCCGAAGCGGCAGGCCGCTACGACCACGAAGCTTCACCCGAATCTGTAGAGACGAACGCATGAACAACGTGATGGACGTGAGCGATCGCTCGACGAAGGCCACGGAACAGCGGCACGGCTTGCTGCTTCCCGGAATCGACGGCAGCAATCCGCTAGGGTTTCTCGCCGCATTGGGCGTTCTGAAAGCGCTCACGGATTGGAATTCAAACGACCGCGTAACGCTCATGTGGGATCGCTATGGCGGCACATGGTCACCACGTCTTTTCAACCATGCAGCCTCCGCATCGGAGCTCGTCGCACAGTTGGATGTGGCACTGAAACAGGCACACAGTGACATTTGGTCACTCGATGCCAAACTTCCGTTCGATGCCAGCCGCCTACGACTCGCTGCACGTGCCGCCGTGAATCAATCGCGGACGGAAATGCGCGAGCAGGTTGACATGATCGCTGGAATCGGAGCAGAAAGCGTCGAAGATGACGCCGGTCAGTTTGGTGACACGCAATTGCGGATGGTACGGTCCGGCGATTCGGCCGGCAATGGACTCCTCGCGTATGCGCGTCGAATATGCGAAGCGACAACGCGTGACGATCTCGAACACGCACTTTTTGAATCGTGGACGCTCATGGACAGTGAATGCGCCCTCCGGTGGGACCCCTCCGAGTATCACGGGTATGCGCTTCAGTGGGTCGATCCATCCAAAGAAAAAACCGGGTCCAGCCGAGGAGGGAATCGGCTCGCTCTCATGGCCATTGCCATGTTGCCGACGGTTCCAACCTCATCAGGAGCCAAGACCATTGGGTTTACCGAAATCGGGCGAAAACGAACGTGGTTCAGTTGGCCCATCTGGAAAAAGGCAGTCTCACTTGATGTGGTGCGTTCACTGTTGAGTTTCTCCGACCTGCACGAACCCAAACCCGATCGCGAAAAAATGGAGCAGATGGAAATCGAGGCGATTTTCCGTTGCGAAAGAATCATGACAAGTAAGTACTATCGAAATTTCACACCGGCACAGCAAGTCACGTGAATCGTTTGCACGCCACACCGGGCCACCACGCCGGGAACGCATCCCGCTGGATGTCGCATCATTGCGACCCGCGACACGCGATTTCGGTCACGTAGTGACCCCACGACGGTAGCCCAGCGTTTCAACGCCGGGTTCACTTGAAAGACACGGCATCGAATACGACGAGCGTTTTGTGTGGGGAAAACACTCACCGCAATCCGAAATCCGTACAATACGAACCCTTGGCGCTGTCGCCGAGATGAACCGTCACCGCCATCGGACGCATGCCAGAAATTTCGCTCTTTCTCAAGTTGGTTGAACTACAGTGGCAGGGGGGATCGGCCCCCAGTGGTATTGGTACCGTATGAAACCGTTCGGTAGACCACTGCCGCTGGGGGGCGATTCGATCCCTGCGACACTCCGCCGACCCCGCCGCTCCATCATGCGCAAGATCTTTCTCGTTACCTACGACATCCGCGACGACAAACGGCTTCGCAAAGTGTTTCGTACCATGCGGAATTGGGGTGACCACCTTCAGTACTCCGTTTTCGAGTGCCAGCTCAGCGAGTCGGACCTGACCCGGCTGAAGGGTGAACTGAAGGCGATCATCAACAACGCCCACGACCAGGTTTTGCTGATCGACCTTGGACCGGCTGCCGGCCGCGGCGAACGGGTCATCGAAGCCCTGGGACAGCCCTATACCAACGTCGCCAGCCCCTGCCTGATCGTCTGACGCCGTCACCCGGTCCTCGAACCCTGACATGGCCGTCTCCACCTCGGCACGGAAGTAATCCTCCACCTTCCCGTGATTGAGACGCACCATGATCCGCAAGTTCGACCATTCCCCTGGGGACGACACGACCAACACGAACCAAAACCCTCCGCCACCGGACCTCGCCCCGCCCACGTCGGATGCGCCCGACCGCGACGACCGGTTCCTCCCCGCGCGGATGATCAACGAAGCCGCCTACTGTCCCCGGCTGTTCTACCTGATGCACGTCGAGGGCCAGTTCGAACACAATCGCGATACGCTCGACGGCGGCCAGGTCCATCAGCGGGTCGACCAGAAAACCGACCGGCTCAACGCTCCGGCAACCCTGCCGCTCGACTTCGGTGATGACAAGACAGAGTCCGCGGAAAGCGAATCGAGCGACACCGAGGCCGAGACTGAATCTGCCGCAACCGCCTTGGAGGAGGAACAGATTCACGCCCGCAGCGTGACTCTGGCCAGTGATGCACTCGGCGTGGTCGCCAAGTTGGACCTGATCGAGGCCAAGGGGGAACAGGCGACACCGGTCGATTACAAAAAGGGAAACCCCAAACGCCGCGGCGACGGAACCCTCACCGCCTGGGACCCGGAACGGATCCAGATCTGCCTCCAGGCACTGGTGCTGCGCGAGAACGGATTCAGCTGTGACGAAGGAATTTTGTACTTCAACTCGACCCGACAACGAGTCCGGATCCCGATCGACGACGAGCTGATCCAGTTGACCGAAACGACGGTCGCCGAGGCGCGACAGATCGCCGAGCTTCCCGCCCCGCCACCGCCGTTGATCGCCAGCCCCAAGTGCCCACGCTGTTCCCTGGTGGCAATCTGCCTGCCGGATGAAACCAACCGCTGCCGCGCCCGGGACGAACTCGGGCAAGATCCACCAGTGGTGCGACTCCCCGCCACCCCACGCGATGACCTGCGGCCGCTGTACCTGAACACCCAAGGTCTCTACGTCGGCCGCAAATCGGAACTGCTGGAGGTCAAGGAGAACGGCAAGGTGGTTCAGGAGGTCCGGCTTCGGGAGATCAACCAGGTCAACCTGTTCGGCAACATCCAGGTGACGACCCAGGTGATGCAGAAGCTGTGCGAACAGGGGATCCCGCTGGTGATGCACTCGATGCACGGCTACTTCCACGGCATGCTGCAAGGAAGCGGGTTGAAAAACATCCTGTTGCGTCGCCAGCAATTTCGGCTGGCGGACGACGCGCCGCAGTCACTGCAGATCGCCCAGGCCTTGGTGTCGGGAAAGATCCGCAACCAGCGGGTGCTGCTGATGCGAAACCACATCGACCCGCCGAGCCGGCCGATCGCCGAGTTGAAACGTTTGGCCCACCGCGCCACCCGTGCGGACTCAGCCGCGCGGTTACTCGGAATCGAGGGAACGGCAGCCAGAATCTACTTCCAGCACTTCGCCGGAATGTTGAAGCCGGGGGAGGAGCCACTTGACCCGCTCAATGCGCTCGGCCAGCCACCGCAGTTCGGCTTTGACTTCCGCGGCCGCAACCGCCGCCCACCCCGCGATCCGGTCAATGCGCTATTGTCCTTGGCCTACAGTCTGCTGGCGAAGGATCTTACCGTGACGGCATCGGCGGTCGGGTTCGACCCCTATCTCGGCTTTTATCATCTTCCCCGTCCCGGGCGTCCCGCCTTGTCGCTGGACCTGATGGAGCCATTCCGACCGCTGATCGCTGACTCGGTTGTATTGCACGCGATCAACAACCGGATGGTCTATCCGGAACACATCGTGCCGGCGGGCCGGGGCGTCACCCTGACGGAATCTGGCAGGAAGGCATTGTTCCGGGCCTATGAACAGCGAATGGACCAATTGGTGACGCATCCGTTGTTCGATTATCGTGTCAGCTACCGCAGGTTGCTGGAGATCCAGACCCGGCTGCTGGCGCGCGTCGTCAGCGGGGAACTGGAGAACTATCCGGTTTTCGTGACCCGTTGAGGAGCGCAAGGGGGGAAAGGGGAGCGAATCGTCGCAGAACCGTCGCGAGCGGCGTGGTGGTGTGAAAATCCCGGCCCCCGCTCGCAAGTCACTAAATCCAGAGTAAAAGGAGGTTTACATCGAATGGGCGCACCCCACGAGGCAGCAATTGAAGCCCCCAGCACCGACCGCTCGCAAAGTGGAGCATTTTCCGCGACAATCACGGAACCGCCCACCCGGGCTCTTTCCGCGTTCAAATGAACGCGGCCTCATTGAAGCGGGACGATTCTATGCGATTCTAGGCTGGGTTATCATCTTTCCGCGTTCAAATGAACGCGGCCTCATTGAAGCCTGTTTCCAATTGGTGCGTTCGGGAGTGTCGCCAACTTTCCGCGTTCAAATGAACGCGGCCTCATTGAAGCCGCGGCGAGGG
>CAYWXT010000096.1:0-18566 GCA_964462125.1 uncultured Pirellulaceae bacterium
GCGCCGGAGCACGTCCAGGCATCGCTACGATCCGGCTCGGCGAGACGGATGTACTTCGAAGCGGACGTCGAAGCGGCGAGACGCCAACCAGTGCCAATACGCCCCGGCAGCGGAAAACGTCCAGGCATCGCTACGATCCGGCTCGGCGAGACGGATGTACTCCGAAACGGACGTTGAAGCGGCGAAGACGCAAACTTTGCCAAGACGCCTCGGCGCCGGAGCACGTCCAGGCATCGCTACGATCCGGCCCGGCGGGACGGATGTACTCCGAAACGGACGTCGAAGCGGCGAGACGCCAACCAGTGCCAAGACGCCCTGGCAGCGGAGCACGTCCAGGCATCGCTACGATCCGGCCCGGCGGGACGGATGTACTTCGAACGGATGTCGAAGCGGCGAGGTCTGTCCAGTCCTTTCATCAGTTGGCAGTCGTCAGTTGTCAGTTATCAGCGGGTGGGTGAACGCGATCCCCTCACCCTTCTGGCTGGCAACGGCCAACTGATACCTGCCAACTGGGAACTATCTTGTCAGCGTCGGTCGAAGTACCTACGCTTGTCAGCTTGCGCGGTGGCAGGGGGGCGTCGAAATTCATGGAATTCGGGAGCTAGATCGGGTGTCGGGAACGTGCGTCATCGGTTTGCAGTGGGGGGACGAGGCGAAGGGGAAGCTCGTTGATCTGCTGGCACCGCAATTCGACCTGGTGGTTCGCTACCAAGGGGGGGCCAATGCGGGGCATACGGTCGTCGCTGGCGACCAAACCTACAAATTGCATCACATCCCCAGCGGAATTTTGCACGCCGAGGTGCAGAACCTGATCACGCCGGGGGTGGTGATCAACCCGAGCACGATTCTCGACGAGATCGACGGATTGAAGGAGCGCGGGTTTTCCGTTGAGCGAAACCTGCGGATCAGCGAGCGGGCGCACCTGGTGATGCCCTGGCATTTTCTGGAAGACCAGCGGATCAATTCCACGCATGTCCGCGGCGAGTCGATCGGCACGACCAACCGTGGGATTGGCCCTTGTTACCGCGACAAGGTGGGTCGGACGCACGCGATTCGGATGGCGGATTTGGTCCAGCCCCAGCGTGACGAGCGGTTACGGACGGTGGCGGAGCAGAAAACCGAGGTGCTTCGCGGATTGGGAGCGAGTGACGAACAGTTGCAGACGATCGCCCCGGAGACGGTGATCCCGTTGGCGACATCCTGGGCCGAGCGGTTGCGGGGGATGATTGGGGACACGACCGAATTTCTGCTTGACGCGGCCGAAGCGGACCGGAAGATTTTGTTCGAAGGGGCGCAAGGGGCGTTGCTCGATATCGATCACGGGACGTATCCGTTTGTGACCAGCAGCAACAGCAGCGGGGTCGGGGTGTGTGCCGGGGCTGGGGTGCCGCCGCGTTGGATCGACCACGTGATCGGGGTATGCAAGGCGTACAGCACCCGCGTCGGGGGCGGCCCGTTCCCGACGGAGTTGGAGGATTCGACCGGGGAGAAGATCCGCCGGCTCGGGAACGAGTTTGGCACGACCACGGGGCGGCCACGGCGCTGTGGTTGGTTCGACGCCGTAGCGGTCCGCTACACGGCTCGCCTCAGCGGTGCGACGCGGTTAGCGTTGATGATGATGGACGTGCTGGCTCATTTCGATGAGCTGCGGGTTTGCGTGGCCTATGAATTGGATGGGGAGCGGATTGAGCGGCTCCCGTGTCATGCTGACGAGTTGCGACGATGCCGTCCGATTTACGAGACGATTCCGGGGTGGAACATGCCGGTCGATGACGTCCGGCGGATGGAGGATTTTCCGGCCGGAGCGCTCACCTATGTGAAGCGGATCGAGGCGTTGGTCGGTGTTCCGGTGGGGATCTTGTCGGTCGGTCCTGATCGGGCGCAAACGATTTTCACCGATGCCGCTTCCGGTTTGGCACTCGCCTCGGTCGGCTGAGCAATGACCGCCTCGAAACTATCCCGATCACCTTCGGACCCCGCTTTGTCGGCTGCGAGCAACCTCGCCGGTGCGTCGAATCAGCCTGGCGGAGCGAATCCGTCGGCGGAATCGTCGGGAGGAGGTTTGGCACGGCGTCAGCCGCAGCACATCGCGATGATCATGGACGGCAACGGCCGCTGGGCCCAGTCTCGGGGGTTGCCGCGTGTCGAGGGACATCGTCGCGGGGTGGGAACGGTGCGGATGGTCAGTGAGAGCTCTGCCGAGCTCGGCATCGAGGCGGTGACGTTGTATTGCCTGTCCAGTGAGAACTGGAAGCGGCCTCGCCAGGAGCTCGATTTTCTGATGCACCTGTTGGAGCAGTACCTGGTCGAGGAGCGCCGCACGATCATGTCGCAGGGATTGCGGTTGCGGTGCATCGGCCGCCGTGATCGATTGCCGGCGGGGGTGATCGCAGAGATGGACCGCACGATCGAGATGTCCGCTGGCAATGCCGGCACCCAATTGGTGCTCGCCATCGACTACGGAGGTCGCGATGAGATCACCCGGGCGGTCCGCAGGATCGCGCGCGCGGTCGCTGCGGGCGAACTGGGGTTGGAATCGATCGAGGAGGCGAGCGTTGCCGCGTGGCTGGACACGGCCGGACTTCCGGAGGTCGATCTATTGATCCGCACCGGCGGCGACATGCGGATCAGCAATTTTCTGTTGTGGCAGTTGAGTTATGCGGAGCTGTGGGTGAGCGAGAAGTGTTGGCCGGAGTTCAGCCGCGAGGACTTCCGGGGAGCGATTGGGGACTTTGCGGCGCGACAGCGACGGTTTGGGGGGCTGAATGTCAACGAGTGACGTCGATCGCCGAGGGGTGTCCGGTTGCTGATTGATCGCCTGCGGACCTCCGCGATATTGATCGCGATCGCATCGGGTTTGTTGTACCTGGACGCCCACTTCCCTTCGTGGCCAGGCGCCGACGGCCTCTGGTTGCTGCCGTTGTTGCTGTTTTTTTCCCTAGGCACCGCCTGGGACATGGCGGGACTTTTGGCCACCAGCAGCCGCGCGATTGACCGCTCGGTGACGTTGGTGGTCACGGCGTTGATCACGTTGTCCTCTGCGGTTCCGCTCGTGTGGGCGATCGGGGGGGCGGCGTATCCAGCGGATTGTCCGGTGGGTCGTTTGGGGTGGATCGCGATCGCGGCGGTGGCGGGGATATTCGTCGTATTGCTACGTGAGATGCTCCGGTTTCGGGGGCATCCTTCTCGAGTCATCGAGCGAGCCGTAGCGGGCGTTTTTGTGTCCCATTACGTCGGGCTTCCGATGGCCCTATTGTTTGCGCTCCGCGGGATCGGGGACAGCCGCTGGGGTTTGGCAGCATTGGTGACGACGATTGTGGTGACCAAGAGTGCCGATGCGGGGGCCTATTTTGTGGGGAAACTGGTGGGGCGTCACAAGTTGATCCCGTGGTTGAGTCCCGGGAAGACGTGGGAGGGGGCGATCGGCGGAATCCTCGTCTCGACGCTCGTTGCAGCGGCCTGCTTGGGCTGGGGATTTCCGTGGGTACTTTCCAGTTCGGCCGACGGCATGAAGCAAGGGTCCCTCGTGTCGGCGGGCTCTCCGTCGCTCATCTGGGCAATCGTTTTAGGGCCGGTCTTGGCAATGGCCGGTATGATGGGAGATTTGGCGGAATCGTTGATCAAGCGGTCGGCGGGAGTGAAGGACAGCGGGAGTTGGCTGCCGGGACTCGGTGGCGTGTGGGACGTGACCGATTCGCTGATTGCGGCGGTCATGCCGGCTTTTCTTTGTTTCGCGGCGGCGGCTTGAGTGGAGTGGGGGTGGAGCGTTGGCCTTCGCCCCCTGGGAACGTATAGAATCGATGGCGACTGAGAACCGATCCTCGCAGGAACCTGAATGACCGAAGCGACCCTGTCGATCGCCAGCCCGGAAGAGATTTTGACCTTGTTCGGGCCGCGGGATCAACACCTCCGCAAGCTCCGCAATCTGTTCGGCGTGACGATCACGCACCGCAACGGACGGATCTGTATCTCGGGCAACGGAGAGGCCGTGCACCAAGCGACACGGACGCTGGAGAAGCTCCGGCACCTGTCGCGGAAGAAGGGGACGTTGAGTTTGTCCGATGTCGAGACGGCAGCGGTCGAGGAGGGGGCAGCGGTCGAGGGGACGGCGACTGCGGTCAACGGACGGGAGATTGACATCCAGCACGCCGGGCGTCGCGTCAATCCCCGCACGCCGGGCCAGGCGCGGTACGTGGAGGCGATCCGTCGTTTTGACCTGACGTTCGCTGCCGGCCCGGCGGGGTGTGGCAAGACCTTTTTGGCGGTCGCCACGGCGGTGGAGTCACTCAAGGCGGGGGAGGTCCGCAAGATCGTGCTGGTTCGACCGGCCGTCGAGGCTGGCGAGAGCCTGGGGTTTCTTCCTGGCGACTTGCGGGCCAAGCTCAACCCCTACCTGAGGCCGCTGTTCGATGCGCTAGGCGAGATGGTTGATTTCGACCAGACGCGTTCGTTGATGGAACAGGACGTGATTGAGGTGATCCCGCTGGCCTACATGCGTGGACGGACCCTGAACGATGCCTTCATCATTTTGGATGAGACTCAAAACACCACGGTTGGTCAGATGAAGATGTTCCTGACACGGATGGGGGAACGAAGCAAGATGGTCGTCAGCGGCGATGACTCCCAGCAGGACTTGCCTCGGGGGGTGACCAGCGGACTGACCGACGCGTTGCGGCGGCTGTCGCGGATCCGCACGATCGGCGTGGTTCGGCTCGAAGCCTCCGATATCGTCCGCCACCGTTTGGTCCAACAGATCGTCGAGGCTTACGAGTCCGAAGGTTTGGACCGTTCACCCCACCCTCCATCGGCCAACAACCACTGATCGGTTGCCATGAACGGCGTAAAAAAACAGCGAGCGGGGAGGGAGCGGATCGAATCGCTGGGGATTCCCAAACCTCGTTTGATCGAGTGGTGGAACCGCGGCGACAAATCGGACTGGGCGACACTGGCCGGGATTTGCCTGCTCGGTGCGATGGCGGTGTTGTTGCTGTGCCGGAGTTGGACTCCCCCCTTCGCCTACCGTCACGGCGACATCCCCTCGCGAGACCTGATCACGCGGGTGACCTTTGAGGTCGAGGATCGGGAGGCGACCGAGATTGTGCGGGAGCAGCGTCGGCGGGAGGTGTTGCCGTTCTATCGCAACCGCACCCAGCCATTGGCACAGTTGCGGGGGGCGTTGAAGGACCAGTTATTCTTGCTGCTCGACGCCCCTTCGTACGAGCAAATGAGTCCGGAACGGCGGCGGGCGTTTGCCCAGTTTTATGACATGGACGATGACGCGGCGCCGGACGCCTCACCGGAGGAGCAGTTCGAGGTGCTCAAGTCGGTGCTTTCGGCCGATCCGGAGCTCAATGAAGTCGAAGCGGCGCTCGACGCTGCGATGGTGCCGATCTACCGGCATGGCCTGTTGCAGTCGAACCAGCACACCCCGGAGCAGGGGAACCAGCGGTTGATCCGTGTGATTCAGGCGAACCAGCCGGATGAGGTTGAGCCGGTCGAACTGAGCGAGGTCCGGATCGCGCAGGTTGGCGAGGACCTGCGGACGCGGCTGCGGGAGCAGTTCGCGCAGCGATTCGACCGGGACCAGGCGCCGCAGGTTGGATCGATGATCACCGACTGGATCGTCCACCGCTTACCCGAATACGAGACGCTGAAGTACGACGACGAGTTGAGCGAGCAGGCCAGGTCGTCAGCGGCCGCGGCAGTCGAACCGGTGATGATCAAGTACCGCACGGGGCAGTCAAAGCTGGCGACCGCTGGCAAGCCACTGACCCTCGACGAGATGACGCTGCTGCGGCGGGAGTGGGAGACGCTGGTGAGCCGCATGGGGCTGTCCGACCAGCTGATCCGTGCGGCCGGCTACGCTGGAATGATCGCGGCGCTGTATTTATTGTGCGGCTCCTACATCTTTTTCGTCGACGACCGATCGCTGCTGCTGGACCGCGGCAAGCTCGGCCGGCTGGTGACGGTGTTCGCGGTTGCGGTGACACTCGGATATTTCGGAGCCCGGGACCAATGGCGGATCGAATTGATCCCTTTGGTGATGGCGTCGATTTTGGCGGCGGTCGTCTACGGCCGCGAGTTGGCGTTGTTGTTGATGGTCGCGGTCAGCCTCAGCGTCACGTTGTTGGTCGGGGGTGATTTGGCGGAGTTGGTCACCTTGGCCGCTGCCTGCGCCAGCTGTGCCCTGCTGGTCGGACGGATCCGCAGTCGCACCCATCTGCTGTATGTCGGATTGGTCGCCGGGATGATCACCGTCGCCACGGTGGTCGGTGTCGGGATTGTGACCGGCGAGACCTTGTCGATCGGCAGTCCAGGGCAGGAAGGTGAGTCGTTGTACCGCGGGCCGCAATTGAACATGGTGCTGGCCGGGCTGGCTCGGGAGGCGCTGCGGGCGGGGGCTTGGATCTTGGTTTCCGCCACCGCCATGAACGGGCTGCTGCGGCTGGTGGAAAAGGCGTTTGGCGTGCAAACCGATTTGAGCCTGCTCGAACTCGGCGATGCCAGTCATCCTTTGTTGCGGCGATTGGCCCAGCGCGCTCCCGGGACCTACAACCACAGCATTAATGTGGCCTCGATCGGCGAGGCGGCTGCCGACGCGATCGGGGCGCATGGCCTGCTGGTCCGCGTCGGCGCCTACTTCCACGACATCGGCAAGATGTTCAAGCCCGAGTACTTCATCGAGAACCAAGGGGCGGGGGCGAACCAGCACGACACGCTGCAACCGGCGATGAGTACGTTGGTGATCATCGCGCACGTCAAGGACGGAGCGGACCTGGCCCGCAGTCACCATCTCCCGCAACGGATCATCGATTTCATCCTGCAACATCACGGCACCACGCTGGTCGAGTATTTCTATCGTGAAGCGGCGAAGCGGAGCGAGGCGAATCCGAATGGCGAATCGGTCAGCGACAAGGACTTTCGTTATCCGGGGCCCAAGCCGCAGACGTTGGAGTCGGCCGTTTTGATGATGGCCGATGCGGTGGAGAGCGCCAGCCGCACGCTGGTCGATCCGACCCCCGCCCGGATTCAAGGGTTGGTCGACGCGATCACGCAGAAGAAGGTTGCCGACGGTCAATTCAACGAATGTGGTCTGACGTTTAAGCAGCTGTATCGGATTCGGCAGAGTCTCGTGAAGTCCCTCACCTCCATCTATCATGCCCGTGTCAAATATCCCGACCAGCAAACCGCCTGAGGAGGCCGAAGAGCCTCCCTCACCGCCCGAGCGTCTCCAGGTGTCGATCCTGGTCGATGACGAGATCGATCTTCCGCTGGCGCGGTCCGCCGTGCGCGCCGCGGTGGCCGCCGCGGCCCGGTTTCGCCGCGGTCGATCTGGAGAGCTCGGCGTCCGGATCACCGACGACGCTTCGATTCGCGAGATCAATCGCCGGCATCTCGATCACGACTATGCCACCGACGTGATCAGCTTCGGCTACCGTTGGCAGCCACCGTGGGTCGAGGGTGAGTTGGTCGTCAGCCTCGAGACGGCGCGGCGTGAGGCGGCGCGGCTCGGGGCCGCCTGCTCGAAGGCCGAGTGGGGCGTTGCCGAGGAACTGTTGCTGTACGTCGTTCATGGAGTGCTGCATGTGACCGGGATGGAGGACCACGATCCGGCCGACCGCCGCGAGATGCGACGCGCCGAGCAGTCGATCTTGACGGAACTGGGGCTGGAGCAAATTCGCCACTTCGGTGCTGATGCGGATCGCCGCTCAGTCCAGGCGGGGTCAGGGAGTTCTGTGTGACCGATTCGTTCTTCTGGTGGGCCGTTTCCGCGGTCGGGTTCCTGCTCAGCGGCATCGGCGGGCTCGGTCGCGAGTTGCTCGACCGGTTTGCCGGCCGATCGCTGGAAGCGTTTTGTCGAATGCGCCGCAACCGCGAGCGTTTCGGTGCGGTCCTCGACCATCAGGATGCGGCGATCCGCGGCAGCGAATATCTCCGCATGATCGGAACTTTGATGTTTCTGATCGCTGGCACGGCGGCGATCTTCATGGGCGACCGCCGGCCGACCGGCGGCGAGTTGGCGTATTGGGCACTGGCCGCCGCCGGCTTGATGATGTTCATCCATTCCTGGTTGCCCGCAGCGGTGACCCGTTTCGCTTCCACGCCGGTGCTGTACCACACCTGGCCCTTTTGGCGGGCTCTTTCGATCGTGATGAGGCCTCTCGCCGCCCCTGGCGAACTGGTCGAGATCGTCACACGTCGCCTGGCAGGGATGCCGGAAAGCCAGAGCGAGGACGAGGAGCAACTGGAGGACGAGATCCGCACGATCGTGGCCGCCGGCACGCGGGAGGGCTTCTTCGGTCCTGGGGTGCGTGAGATGATCCAGGCGATCATGGCCCTGCACGAAGACACCGTGGGACACATCATGACGCCGCGCGGGGACGTCGATGCGATCGACGCCGCCGCCGATTGGGACGACGTCTTGCCCATGGTGGCCGAAGCGGGGCGCACTCGGTTTCCTGTGTACGAAGAGAATCTCGACCATGTGATCGGCATTCTCTACGTCAAGGACCTGTTCCCCATTCTGGCCGCCGGTGGCAAGCCCCAGGTACCGGTCGGCCGATTGGTTCGCAAGCCGTGGACCGTCCCCAAGGACCGCTCGGTCGAACTGCTGCTTCGCGAGTTCCTGCACAGCCGCAGCCATATGGCGATCGTGGTCGATGAATTCCAACAGACCGCCGGCGTCGTCACGATCGAAGACGCGTTGGAGGAGATTGTCGGGGAGATCGTCGACGAGTCGGACGAGGAGGAGGAGTTCGCGATCGAGGTCATCGACGAGAACACCGTCGAGGCGGACGGCCGGGTGATGATCGATGACCTCAATGAATTGCTCGGCTGGAACCTTCCCGAAAGCGACGATTACGAGACGATTGCCGGCTACGTACTCTATCACACCGGTTCGATCCCGATGGAGGGTGACCGAATTGCACTGGGAAACGCCGAGATCGAGATCCTTCAAGCCTCGAGTCGAAAAATTGAATCGCTTCGGATTCGCCGCGTCTTGGTCCCCGATCAGCAGGCCGGCTGATTGTCGCTCCGATGACGTATCGCTACACTCTTAACGACGGTTGTTACCGTCTCCCAACGGCCAACTTGATGTCATCCGACCGGACCGGTCGCTCCCCCACCTTGTGTCCCACCCGGCTACCCAGCGGAATTCCTGATGAGCATCCCCGCCGACCTCGAAGTGCAAGAGACCGAAACCGCGAAACTGATTCGCGGCGACACCGAGATCGAGATGCCGATCATCGAAGGGAGCGAGGGGGAACAGGCGGTTGACATCGGCCGTCTTCGGGCGACCACGCAGCTGATCACCTTGGACGAAGGTTACGTCAACACCGGCAGCACCCGCAGCGCGATCACCTTTCTCGACGGCGAACGCGGCATCCTCCGCTATCGCGGTTATCCGATCGAGCAGCTGGCCGGGCACTCGGATTTTGTTGAAACCGCCTACCTGCTGATCTATGGCGAGCTGCCGGACGCAAAGCAGGCGGAAGCCTTCCGTTGTGGCATCCGCGACCACACGATGCTGCATGAAGACATGCGGTCGTTCTACAACGGATTCCCTCGCGACGCCCACCCGATGGGGATTCTGAGCAGCGTGGTGGGGGCCCTGTCGACGTTCTACCAAGACGCGATGGACGTCAACGATCCGGAGCAGGTCGAGATGTCGATCTATCGGCTGCTGGCGAAACTGCCGACGATCGCAGCTTACAGTTACAAGAAATCGATCGGCCAGCCCTTCATGTATCCCTGCAACTCGCTGAGTTACTGCGAGAATTTTCTGCACATGATGTTTGCCACCCCGGCCGAGGACTATCCGATCGACCCCGACTTCGCCGAGGCGCTCAATCTTCTCTTGATCGTCCACGCCGACCACGAACAGAACTGCAGCACGTCGACCGTGCGGATGGTCGGCAGCAGCAACGCGAACTTGTTTGCCTCCATCTCGGCGGGGATCGGGGCGCTGTGGGGTCCGCTGCATGGCGGCGCCAATGAGGCCTGCGTCAGCATGCTCGAGCGGATTGTCGCCGATGGTGGGAACGTAAAGAAGTTTGTCGACATGGCCAAGGACAAGGATCACGGCTTTCGGCTGATGGGCTTCGGCCATCGGGTTTACAAAAATCGCGATCCGCGGGCGACGATCATCAAGGCCAGTTGCGATAAGCTGCTGAACAAGCTTCACATCCGCGACCCGCTGTTCGACGTGGCGCAGCAATTGGAGGAGGTGGCACTCCGCGATGAATACTTCATCGAGCGAAACCTCTATCCCAACGTCGACTTCTACTCCGGTGTGATCTATCGCGCCCTGGGGATTCCGGTCCAGATGTTCACGGTGCTGTTTGCCATCGGCCGGCTCCCCGGCTGGATCGCCCATTGGAGCGAGATGCACAAGAACCCGGGGAAGCGAATCAATCGGCCGCGGCAGATCTACACCGGGCCGACCGAACGGCCGTATGTCCCGCTTGACCAGCGGTAAGGCTCGCCACGGTCGCCGAAGTCACAGGGAGATCTGTCCCACGGAATTCGCTGCGAGTGCCTTTACCGGGTGGTGGCCATTTTGCGAACCACCGACTGTCTCTCTTCGGCAGGGCCGTGCAGCAGCACCAGCCCGTCGTCGCCGGCGGCGATTTCGAATGCAGCTTCGACCTCGGATTCGGTGAGCAGCCCCTGGGCTTGGTAGAGCCGAATTTCGGCGAGCGTCCTCAGCGGTGGCGTGCCGGGGTTACCGATCAGGGAAGCGACGCGCCGTTTGGCAACCTCTGGGGTCAACTTCGGCATGGGGGCAAGGGCGAGTTTATCGTCGACGATGTCCAACAGATTTTGAAGTTGTTTCTCGACGTATTCCTCCTCGGTGGATCGTTCGAATTCGACCAGCTGCATCGCTTCTTCGCTGTCCAGCGACTTCGAAACGCCAACGGTTTTTCCGGAGGCGACATGCACGATGCGGCATCGAGAGATGTTCTGCACCGTGCCATCTCGCCCTGTTTTGACCGCGACGTCGAAGTGCAGCAGCAGCTCCATGCCTTGTTCTTCGGCCGTCTTGACCATCGCTCCCGACGCCCCCTCGCCCAAGAAGAGGAATCCGGGCGTCCACATCGGCACTTCGGCTGAGGCGTAGGGGGCCATCTCGGCGAACTGGCGTTGGGAGAAGCCGGGCACCTCGGCTTCCGCCGTCCCGGCGGTCGGTCGAGCATCGGCCATACCGTCCCCGGGCGTCGGCATTCCGGCTCCAGCGGTCGCTGCGCCACTGCCGGGGGTTGGCATTCCGCTCGGGGTGCCTGTTTGTGCTGCACCACGGCGGCCTGCGGGGTTCCCGCCGCGGCGTCGGTTGGGGGCGGTTGAGTCTGGCGTTGGCATCTCGACTTCGGCGACTCCGGTCAGGGCATTCCCGAACTGGCCATCTCGATAGCGGCTACCGAACGCCGCCTCGACCTTCTTGGCGACCAAACCGAGAACGTTTTCAAAGCGAGTGCGGACCGACTCGTCGAGCATCTGGATCTCGACCTCGGGCACCTCCGGCTCGGCTGGTTGCCGGCCGGCGGGCTCGGTTTCTCCACCGAGGGTGTTGCCGTAGTCAATATCCTCGGTCATCTGTTCTTCCATCGCCGTGTCGCCATAGTCGTCGCCATAATCGAATTCTTCGCCAGCCCCACCGGGCGTCGCGACCCCGCCCCCGTAGCCGCCTTGGCGGCCGCGAGCGGCCATTCGGTTGTTCCCGTCGGCGAAACCGACTTCGATCGGGGCGAAGTCTTCGATCGAGGTATCGCCCCGGACCATCAGGGAGACGCCCCAGCGGGTGTTCCACACCGGTCGCCGCAGCGCGCCGCTGTAGCGAACCGAATCGATTGCTTCGGATGCTTGGTCGAATTCGGCGACGATATGACCGAGGTAGAGCTGCACGGCGGCGGGGAGATTTCCTGCGGCAAAAGCCAACTCGGCCTCGTGGCCCAGCACCGGCCCCGTGGGAACATCGCCGGATTCGCTGAGGGAAAGCAGGGTGTTTGGCTCGACCGGGGCAAAGCGTTCCTTCAGCAGGGCGAGGAATGAGCCGCCTTGCGAGCGGCCCCCGTAGCCGGTGCCGCCCCCATAGCCGGTGCCACCACCGCCGGCACCATCGTAGGCGGTTCCACCATAGCCCGTTTCGTCCTCCATCATTTCGTCTTCGGCGCCGCCATAGGTCTCCTCCTCCGCCCCTGAGTAGCCGCCTCCGGCCGTGCCGGTCCCTCCAGTGGCTTGACCTGCATAGCCCTCAGCATCGCCCTGGTTCACCGGTCCTGGCCGAGAGTCACCGGAGGGTTTCGCGATCGACGTCAGCATCGCTTCGCTGTCGGAACCGTCAAAGGTTGCCCCGGCTTCGACCCAGCGACGGAGCGTGTCGACATCGGCCTCAGGAACCTCGCTCTTCGGTGGCATCTCGCCTGAGGAAACGAGTCGGATCAGCTCGCTCTCATCGGGTTTCCCGGCGGTGACCTGTCCCGATGAGATCAGCTGGTCGAAGGACTGCATCTGGAATCCGCCCTTTCGGCCACGGATGTGACAATTCGTGCAGTGCGTCACGAAGATGGGGGCGACGTCCTTGGTGAAGGCGACCTCCTGGGCGCTGATCTCGCCGGCACCAGGGAGTGAGAGCACCGAGAGGAGGGCAACGAAGGGCACGAGTCCGCGGCGGGTGCAGAGGAGCGGAGATCGGAGGGTCGCTGCATTCATGAGATGGCTCGCGAAAAAGGGGAAAGCCTGGTCTTGGGGGGTGCCGGTGTGTGCCGCGAATGGGTCCCATCCCGCGAACAGACGTTGATCACCGCCCAGATCCGTTATGATAAACCCTCGCAGGCTCCAGTTGGAACGATGAATCCGAAACATGTCGGATCGTTCGTCGGGGTTTGTATCAGCGTCCCGGGGGGGAACTTTGGCTGATTTTCACGTGTCCAAGTCGGGCCCCGATTCGTTCATATGATGTGCCAGTGACCCCCGGTCCCGCCAAGTGGTCGGGGCTCCGAGTTCGATTCCGTTCCTGTTTCCGGTCTTTTTATGCACCATCGATACAAGGTCTTCGGCTCGTCGGGGCGCCGCAAGCGGCGCCGTCTGCTGATCGAACGGCTCACCGATCGGCGGGTACTGGCATCGATTTCGGGGATGGTGTTCGAAGATTCCGATGTGACGCTTCGTCCCGAGGCCGCCGAAACCGGGCTGGCCCAGCGGCTGGTTTACCTGGATGAGAACGACAACGGTCAGCTCGACGGCGACGAACGGGTCGCTCGCACGGAGGAGGATGGGTCGTTCTCGTTCGACGGCGTGGAGGATGGTCCCCAGGTCGTGCGGCTGTTCAATGGGACGTCGACGCAGACACCGACATTTCCGCTGCAGGCCGGTTCGACCGGTTCACCGATTCCCTTGACCGATCCCATCCAGACGCTCAGCACCGCCCAGGCGAGCTGGACCTTGACGCCCGAAAGTGTCGTGGTGGCGGATCTGGAATCGGGCGATTGGAGCTCGATTACGGTCGGCGCCGGGTTGAAACGAATGGCCCCCCTGACTGACGGCAAGTTGTTGGTCATTGGAGGCGACGACGAAGGTCCAACGGCATGGTTGGTCGATCCACAGTTGGAGCAGACGAGCCCGGCCGAGATCGCGGGAGCGGACATGGACACGCCGTGGGCCGATCTGGCGGTCGACGCCGATGGGCAGGGCCTCCTGTTGCGGCAATCGTCGGAGGGCTCGGTCGTCTACGGCCTGGATGCGTCGACCGAGGAGGGCAAGCTCAGCGTAACGGCCACGGGAGTCGAGCTCCCCGACGGGGCGCAGCTGTTGAGCTCCGACTCCGGCCAGCGGTCGGTGGTCGCATGGCCGGGGGATGATGGGCTCGACATGGCCCTCTGGAGCAACCCGACAGCGACGGTCATTTCCGACCCTCCGGTTTCGGTCCCAGGGACCACCGAGTTGCTGGCGTTTGACGACGCGTCAGGCTTGCTGGTTGCCCGCAGCGACACCGGCGGGGTGAGCGTGTTCGACGTTGATGCGGACTTCGCGCCGCTTCACGAATTGGCCGAGGTGACCGGTCCGGTCGCGCTCGATGGTTCGCGAGAGATTTTATTCACCATCTCGCCCAGCGGGGACGAGCTTCAGCTGATCGACCTCCGCGATGGGTTGTCACTGGCCGAGTTGGACGTCGACCTCTCATCGCTCGGAGACCCCGCCGCCTTAATCCCCCAGGGGCAACTCGACGGGTTGATCATGGTCGGTTCCAGTGGACTGAACCAGGTCGCCTTCGAACGGCCCGCCGCCCATCGGCTTGCCGTCACCGACGGCCAGTCTCCACCGGCGGTCCGGTTCGGGGTCCACGTGGCCGGGGAGAACGCCCCGCCGACATTCGATTCCATCCCAAGCTGGAGCGTCCGTGAGGACCACATCCTCGACGAGCCGGCACCGGCGGCGTTGGAGGGGGCCGTCGATGCCGATGACGATGCCTTGGTTCTGGTACAAACCGGCGCGGCCGCCAACGGCACCGCGACCGTGACCGCCACGGGCGCCATTCACTATGTACCCGGCCCCGATTTCGAAGGCACCGACACGGTCCCCGTGATGCTGCATGACGGCCGGGCCGGGACGAGCGCCGAGTTGGAAATCGTCGTCACCCCAGCCCCCGATCCGATCACCGGGATCTCGCCCGAATCCGGCTCGGTCCCGGAGAACGCGGTTGGAGACGTCATCGCCGAGTTGGACGTCGAGGGGAGGGACGGCGAAGGGTTCTACCAGTTCACGGTCGATGATCCGCGATTCGAAGTTGAATTCGGCGAACTGCGGCTGGTCGAAGGAGAGGCGCTCGATTATGAGCAAGAGCAAGAGGTCGTGGTGGAGCTGACGGTCACCGACTTGGTCCACGGCGACAGCTTTACCCAACCCTTCACGGTGAACGTCATCGATGCCCCGGAGCAGCCTCAATCGATCGGGTTGACCGGGGACTCGGTGGTCGAACTCCGCCCCGGTGATGTGGTTGGCGAGGTGACGGTCGACGGTATCGTCCCGAGCGCCGGGGTCGCTTTCACCGTCAACGATGACCGTTTTGAGATTGCCAGTAGCACACTCAAATTAGCCGACGGCGTGTGGGTCGAGCTTCGGGACCAAGAGGAGATCCAGTTAGTAATCTCCGCCCAGGACGCCGGGCAGGTGCATCCACCGCAAGAGGCCCCCTTCATCATCGAGGTGCTTGAGAATTCGACGCCCTTTCACAATGAAGACGAGCCGTATGACGTCAACGATGACGGGGACGTGACCGCCCTCGATGCCCTGTTGATCGTCAACTACTTAAACACCTACGGGCCCGGTGAAGTCGGCTTCGGTGACCCCGGCTATGGCTATGACGTCAACGGCGATGGGGCCGTCACGGCACTCGACGCCCTGTTGATCGTCAACGAGTTGAACCAGCTGGAGAGCTCCGCTGAGGCCGTCGGGGGTGAAGGGGGCGAAGGGGAACGCTGGACGCTTGAGCGGGACAAGGATTCGGGCCCACTGGATTCCGCTCCGAAATTGCGGCTGTTGGACGGGGGCGAACCGGTATCGCCAGCAGGCCCGCGACGGTCGCTGCCGGAGGAGAACGAACTGACCGATGAGGCGCTGAGAACATTCGATCCACCACCAGCCCAGCAAGCGGACGGTGATGACATCGCAACCCTTGACCAAACGCTTCGCTTGTTCTCTCACGATGCCTAAATCGACAACCTGTCTTGCCCACTCCCTGAGGATTGCTATGCTCCGTTCCCTGTCCCTGCTTCCCCTGATGATCGCCCTTGGCATGGTGACCGCATCCCCGGCGCTTTCGGACGATTCACGCGAGTACTACGAGGTCCGTACGTATCTGCTCGGTGACGACGGGGACGAAGCGGCAGTCGATGCGTACCTTCGCGATGCCCTGCTGCCTGCTTTGGCTCGCAAGGACATTGGACCGGTGGGAGTCTTCACCAACACTCCGACCGATGAATCGGCGAGCCCGCGGATCGTCGTGGTGATCCCTTACGACGCCCCCGAGCGAATGACGGAGGCGGCCGCGGCGGTGGAGGCCGATCCCGAGTACCAGGAGGCGGCGAAGGAGTACCTTGCACGCGGTCCCAAGGACCCGCCTTACCAACGGATCCAGAGCGAGCTGCTGGTCGCCATGGATGCCATGCGGCAGCTGTCGATCCCCAGCGGAACGCTCGAGAACGACGACCGTGTTTACGAGCTGCGCGTCTACGAGAGCGCCAACGAGCGTTTGGGGAACCTGAAGGTCAATATGTTTAATTCGGGTGAGGTTCCGATCTTCCTCGATTGCGGCATCCAACCGATCTTTCTCGGCCAGTGCATGATCGGCCCGCAGATGCCAAGTTTGACCTACCTCACCGTCTACCCCAATGAACAGGCCCGCGGCGAGGCCTGGGACGCCTTCCGTGTCCACCCCGACTGGAAGGTGCTCAGCGAGGACCCCAAGTACGCCGGCACGGTCAGCCGAATCGACAAGTTCGTGCTGGTCGCGAAGCCGTATTCGGAAATGTAGGAGCCGGTGACAATTGTAGGGGCCCGCGGCTGTCCCGGCGGCACGACGCCCGCTAGGATTGCGGCCATGACTCCGATGATGCGGCAATATCATGAGGCGAAGGCAGCGTGCGGGGACGCGCTGCTGCTGTTTCGCATGGGCGACTTCTACGAGTTGTTCCTCGATGATGCAGTCGTTGCGGCCCGCGTGTTGGGGCTGACCCTGACCAGCCGCGATAAAGAGAGCGATAACCCGACGGCGATGGCGGGGTTCCCGCACCATCAACTCGATGCTTATCTGCACAAGTTGATCCACGCTGGCTACCGGGCGGCGGTCTGCGAGCAGATGGAGGACCCGAAGCAGGCCAAGGGGTTGGTCAAGCGGGAGATCACGCGGGTCGTCAGCGCTGGAACCCTGACCGATGACGGGCTGCTCGACCCTCGGGAGGCCAACTATGTCGCCGCGGTTCTGCCTGTGGACGACCAGCGGGCCGGCGGGGAATCCGATCGGCCGGTGGGGATCGCCTGGGCGGAACTGTCCAGCGGCCGGTTTGAGGCGGGAACGTTTCCCAAATCGAGGCTGGAGGACGAACTCGCCCGTATTGGCCCAGCCGAGGTGCTGTACCGCGAAGACGACGGCAGCTTCAGCCCCGACACGACCGCTCCGTGGGCCTGGACGTCGCGGCCTGCCTGGACGTTCGCCGAAGACGCCTCGCGGGAAGCACTTTGCAAACAGTTCTCGGTGCACAATTTGGAAGGCTTTGGTTTCGGCAGGGAGGACGGACCGGCGATTCGCGCCGCCGGTGCCGTGCTGACCTACCTCCAGGACACCCAACGCGGAAGTTTGGATCATTTCCGTTCACTGGTGGCCCACCAGCGAACGGCGGTCTTGCAGATCGACGCCTCGACCCGTCGCAACTTAGAAGTCACGCGGACACTGCGGACGAATTCCCGCGAGGGCTCACTTTTGGATGTGATCGACTGTACCTGCACGCCGATGGGGTCGCGATTGCTGGGTGACTGGATCGCAGCCCCGCTGATCCAGCGCGACGGCATTGAAGCCCGGCACGATGCGGTCCAGGAGCTGTCTGCGGAGGTTCCGACGCGCACCAGGATTCGTGACTCTCTGCGGAAGACGTTTGACCTGACGCGGTTGCTCGCCCGCGTCGCCACCGGCCGCACCGGCCCCCGGGACTTGCAGCAGATCGCCCGGACCCTGGCTGGTCTGCCGGGGCTCAAGGAGACATTGGCGGGCTTTCAGGCGGAACGATTGGTGGCGATCGAAGCCCAACTGCATCCCTGTACCGAACTCCGCGACGCCCTCGAATCCGCTCTTGCCGAGGAGTGCCCGCTGTCGGCATCGGACGGGAACTTCATTCGCCCCGGGTTCGATGAAGAACTCGACAACCTCCGCGAGCTGGGTCGAGGTGGCAAGGAATGGATCGCTGCTTATCAACAGCAGCAGATGGACGAGACCGGGATCACGAAACTGAAGGTCGGCTACAACAAAGTCTTCGGGTACTACCTGGAGGTAACCAACACGCACAAGGAGAAGATTCCGGCGTCTTACATTCGCAAACAGACGCTGAAGAACTGCGAGCGTTACGTCACCCCGGAGCTGAAAGAGTACGAGGAGAAGGTATTGGCGGCGGACGAGCAAGCGGCGGTGCGGGAGCAGCAGTTATTTCAATCGCTCCGTTCCGACACCCAGCGTCACCTACCCGTGCTCCAGGAGGTCGCGGCAGCGATGGCCGAGCTCGACACCCTCGCCGCCATGGCTGAGGTTGCCAGCACCCGCGGCTGGGTTCGTCCGGCGCTTACCGAAGATTCGGTCGTTCGCATTGAGGCTGGCCGGCATCCGGTCCTCGACGTGACCCTGCCGCAAGGCGAGTTCGTCCCCAACGACTGCGTTCATTCCCCGGAAGCCGGCATGATCCTGTTGATCACCGGCCCCAACATGGCGGGCAAGAGCACCTATATCCGCCAGGTCGCGTTGATCACGCTGCTGGCGCAAGCCGGTTCGTATGTTCCCGCCGAGCGGGCGGAGATCGGGATTG
>CAYWXT010000097.1:0-18431 GCA_964462125.1 uncultured Pirellulaceae bacterium
GAGGGCGGCCGCACTTCTAATCATGGTGCGATGGGTGTTTTCTGACAGAGCCTAGGCGATAGGGATTGACCGCACGTTGCCTACCTTGTCCCGGCCCACCCTCCGCCTGCATAATCAGCGAGAGCAATTACGCTCGACACTTCCTCTCCAGGCAAGGAGCATCCCTTATGTTACGCTCGAATTTTCTCGCACTTGGCACGATCCTCCTCGCCTCCACCGTCATCACGTTGGGCTTGGCCGGCTGCGGTCAGCCCAACGAGGACGCCGCTCCGCCGATCGATGGCCTTGAAGACCCCGCTCCCGACGAGCAGGATCCCGACGAGCATGCCAATGGCGATCAAGCCCAGAGCGACGGGGAGGGAAATGAGATCGAGGTGGCCCTGGCCAAACTCTCCCCCGAGGACCAGGAGCTGGCGGAACAGCAAGAGATCTGCCCGGTGTCAGGAAAACCGCTCGGGTCGATGGGAACGCCGATCAAGGTGACCGTGGAGGACCGCGACGTCCTCGTCTGCTGCGATGGCTGCGAAGACCCGGTCCGGGAACGCCCGGAGGAGTACTTCGCAAAGATCGATCAGCAGGAGGGTTGATGCGGAAGCCGGACAGCGCGCCCGACCCGGCAGCACACTGGGAGGCGCAGCACACGGGAAGGCGCAGCACACGGGAAGGCGCAGCACACGGGAAGGCGCAGCACACGGGGAGGCGTGGTACTTCGGCGGCGGTCCCCCTCCCAGTGCTGGCAATCGTTGCCCGGGTAACGGTTGCATTGGGAGTCCTACTTCGCGGGAAACCTTGCCTGCGTGCTGCGACCGTAACCGGATTGCCAGCGGCTTTCGATTTCCATTTTGCCATACAGTTCGCGCTCGCCCAGCTCGTACGGATACTGCTTCTGCAAGTTCCCTTCGCGGTCCAGGTAGATCTTGGCGAGGTAGCGTCCGGGCGGAAGTTCCTGTCGGCGGACAATCTTTCCGGCACGGGGTGAATCGCGCGGCGCGGTGAGTGTCAGATGGTATCCCCAGCGATTTCCCTTGCCAAAGACGGCGCGATCAGCAGTCGCCCAACGCTCCTCGGAATAGCGTCCCTCGTCCTCCAGCCAGCGGTGCAGGTTAACCCGTAGCGTGATCTGGTCGAACTCCTCGGGCACGTCATTCAGATGCAGCCAGATCTCGCTGACGCGCGACACCTCCGGGGACGGTTGGGGAAGTTCGTCGGCGCGCCGGTAGTCCCCGGCGACCACAGCGGCATAGTCATCCAAAAACCGCCGGAACATGACATAGGTCGTGTCGCCGATGATCATCTTCTGTCCGCCGCCATGTTCTTCCTGCAACGTGGGTTTGGTGAGCAGCTGACTCTTTGCCGGCGCTTCCCGATCGATCAGTTCCTCCTCGAGCATGTGCCGCAGCGTCGCCTGGGGATCGCCGAGCTTGATCCAGGAGACCTGTTCGCCCCATTCCTCAACCGTCTCCTGGTTCCGATCGGGTGAATGGCAAGCGGCACAGCGGCCGACCTCGGACCAGATGTTCTCGATGAACGACGAAAGGACGCGGTCTTTTCGGGCGTGCCGGATCACCTCCGCTGGCAACGGTGCGCCCAGCAGGTCTTCATCGTCTGGTTTGGCAGCGAGAAGCTTGGGTTCCTTCACCGCGGCGCGAATCCACGCCCGGAATGCTTCGTACTCTTCCTCCCGCATCTTCTCCGTGGTCAATTCCGATTGGGCTGGGCTGCGGGCGATGAATCGGAGGATTTTCGACGCGTCGGGATCTTCCACGTCGACCAGCCCCGCGGCGACCAGGGAGCTGAACGTTTTGGCTTGGTCGGGATCGATGTAGTTTTTCAGATCGACGCTGCTGATGTGGCACTCGGTGCAGCTCGAAGGTTGGTCCGCCTTCAAGATGGGCAAGATCCGGCGTTCGAACAGGGCCAATGCCTGGGATGAACCAGACTCATCGGTTTGTCCTCTGGAGGGGACTTCCGGCTCCGCGGCCGAGGCGTGCGAGCCAGTCCCGGGGAGGACTCTCACGACGCTGGCGCCACCAGCGACGAGGACGAGGATGCATGCGACCCGGACGTAGGGTGTTGGCTTGAGGTGATGTGTTGGCAACATGAATTTGCCAGGGGAGAGAGCGGACAGATGGAGCCCACTGGACGGGCAGAAATGACCGTCCCAGCATAGCGGCACGCAGCTTGCACTGCGAGCAATGGGCAGCGTGGAGCCGCGAATAATGGACGTTCAGCGAATCCAACTGTTAGGCTCACGGCTTACCAGTGTCGTCGGGTTGGCTTTTCACCCGTTCGCGATCGTGCGTCCCCGCACGGCTAGCGTGCAGGTAGGAACACGCAGCGCGGCAATGACGCGGGGGAACCAACGAGAGGGATTGCGATGCGAAGAGACGCCATCATCGAACACTGGAGAGAAAAGCTGCGCGCGCGGCAGGGTTGGATGACGGTTGCGAAAGCGGCGGTGCTGATCGGCATCGGGTTTCTTGTCGCTTGGCTGTTGCTCCCCACGGGCCAGCGTGGTGTGGTCCCCGGCGACGTTCAGGTGGAGGCGACTGGGCATGACCAGCAGGATGGCGTCCAGAGTTGGACCTGCTCGATGCATCCCCAAATTCAAAAACCGGGGCCGGGGAAGTGTCCGATTTGCGGGATGGACCTGATACCGGTCAGCCGCAGCGGGGCGACACTGACGGGTTTGCGGCAGCTGGAAATCAGCCCGGCGGCCCGGGAGTTGATGAACGTCCAGGTGCGGCCGGTGGAGCGGCGGTTCGTCGAGACAGCGGTCCGGATGGTGGGCAAGGTCGAATACGACGAGACGCGTCTGAGACGCATCACCGCCTGGATGCCGGGCCGGCTCGATCGCTTGTACGTCGATTACACCGGCGTGGAGGTCCGCGAGGGCGACCACATGGCCTATATCTACAGCCCCGAGTTATACAGTGCGCAGCAGGAATTGATTCAGGGGCTGCGGTCGGCCGGGGAGCGTGCGCAGTCGGGAAGTCGCCTGACCGGCAGGGTCGATCTCGTCGAGTCCGCCCGGGAGAAGCTGCGGCTGCTCGGGATGACCGAGGAACAGATTGAGCAGATCGAGCAGCAGGACCGTCCCCGCAGTCATCTGACGCTCTATGCTCCGACCGGCGGCGTGGTCGTTGAAAAGCTCAAGCGGGAGGGGGATTACGTCGAGACGGGGGAGCAGATCTACGCCGTCGCTGATCTCAGCCAGGTTTGGGTCGAGCTGGACGCCTACGAATCGGATCTCGTTTGGCTGCGATATGGCCAGCAGGTGAGCTTCGCGACCGAAGCGTACCCGGGAGAGACGTTTAGCGGACGGATCGCTTTCATCGATCCGATACTGGACGACCGCACCCGCACGGTGAAGGTCCGGGTCAACGTTCCCAACCCGGAGAGGAAGCTGAAGCCGAGCATGTTCGTTCGCGCAACCGCCGAGGCGGAGGTTGCCAGCGGCGGCCGCGTGATCGACGCGGAACTGGCGGGCAAATGGATCAGCCCGATGCACCCGGAGATCGTCAAGGACGAGCCGGGGGAGTGTGACATCTGCGGGATGCCGCTGGTGCGGGCGGAGTCGCTCGGCTACGTCTCCGAGGACGAGCTCGTATCGACCCCGCCGCTGGTCATTCCCGCCTCGGCGGTGCTGTGGACCGGCACGCGAGCGGTCGTCTACGTCGAGCTGCCCGATACGGAACAGCCGACGTATGAAGGGCGGGAGATCGTGATCGGTCCGCGAGCCGGGGACCACTATCTGGTTCGCAGCGGACTCGAAGAAGGGGATCTCGTGGTGGCAAACGGCAGTTTCAAGATCGACAGCGCGCTTCAGATCCAAGCCCGACCGAGCATGATGACGCCGGAAGGGGGTGGTGGGGGCGGCCATCAGCACGATCATGGCGCGCCGACTCCCGATGCCGAACAGCCCTCGGCCGAGCCGATGCCGCAGGTCTCCCCAGAGTTTCTTGCGCAGTTGCAGCAGTTGGAGAGCGCGTACCAAGAGTTGCTGGATACGGTGGAGGTCGACCGGGACGCGGCGAACCTGGGACGCACGCGCGAAGCGTACCAGCAGTTTGGACAAACCGTGAACGCTGTCGATCCCGAACTCGTTGGCGGCCACGCGGCGATGGTGTGGAACGAGCTCGGAATGCTGCTCCGCAACGATGCGATTGAAGGCCAGCAGGCGGTCGACCTCGAGACGGCCCAGCAGATCGCCGAGCAGACGGAGCGCACGATGGAGCGTGTCCACGAACAGCTGCTGGACCCTCAACAAGAGCATGCCGAGCACGCGGAACATGCCGGCGACGCGGTGGGCATTGCCGAGCGAGTGGACGTACCGGAGTCGTTTGTGGAGCAAATCGCAGACGTTCTGCGAGGCTACTTCACAATGCAGACGGCACTGGCCAACGATGACATGGCGGCCGCGCGTGACGCCTTGGCAGCGCTCCACTCGGCCGTCGAGGGTGTCAGTGATCAGGAACTTTCCGAACCGGCGCGAGAACACTGGCACCGCGAACGAACGAATCTCCAGATCATAATTGAGGCCCTTGAAGAGCAGGAGGAATTGCCGGAGTTGCGGCAGACCTTTTCTCAGCTCTCCGGGGAGATGGAAGCATTGGTCTATCGCTTCGGCGCCGGGTCGGCCGGACCCGTCTACCGCGTTCATTGTCCCATGGCGATGGAGAATCTGGGGGCGTGGTGGTTGCAGCAATCCGAAGAGATTCGCAATCCTTATTTCGGCGCGACGATGCTGAAATGCCACGACCGATTTGAAAAGATCGCCAGCGGTGCGGCTGATCAGCCGCAGGAGGAGCCGCTGGATGAGTAGTCGCGACGAGGAACCGACCGGAAGGAGTCCGAGCGGCGGGGGCGTTGCGCCTCGTCCGTCGTTGCTCGAGGGGCTCATTCGGTTCTGCTTGGAAAACAAGCTGGTCGTGGTGCTGGTGATGTTGGGTATCATCAGCTGGGGTGTGATGGTGGCCCCATTTGACTGGGATCTCGGGAATCTCCCCCGCGCCCCGGTTCCCGTCGACGCGATCCCGGACATCGGCGAGAACCAGCAGATTGTCTTTACCGAGTGGGCAGGCCGGAGCCCGCAGGACGTCGAGGACCAAATCAACTATCCGCTCACCGTCTCGCTGCTGGGCATCCCGGGGGTGAAGACGGTACGCAGCAACTCGATGTTCGGCTTCTCGTCGATCTATGTCATTTTCGAGGAGGACATCGAGTTCTATTGGTCGCGGAGCCGTGTCCTGGAGAAGCTCAGCAGCCTTCCGGCGGGGACGTTGCCGGAAGGGGTGCAGCCGGCGCTGGGGCCGGATGCCACCGCGTTGGGGCAAGTCTATTGGTACACCTTGGAAGGTCGGGATCCCGACGGCAACCCGGCCGGCGGCTGGGATCTGCACGAACTGCGGACGGCCCAAGACTGGTATGTCCGATACGGTTTGCTGGCCGCAGAAGGGATCTCGGAAGTCGCCTCCATTGGCGGATTCGTTCAGGAGTACCAGATCGATGTCGACCCGGACGCGATGCGCGCCGCCCGCGTCGATCTGCACCAGATCTACGGCGCCGTGCGCGGCTCAAATCTCGACGTCGGGGCGCGGACCATCGAGATGAACCAGGTGGAGTATGTCGTCCGCGGGGTTGGCTTGGTCGAGAGCTTGCAGGACTTGGAGAACACGGTTGTCCGGGTCGAGGACAACGTGCCGATCTACATCAAGGACCTCGGCAAAGTGACGCTGGGTCCGGCGCTCCGCCGCGGGGTGCTCGACAAGGAAGGGGCCGAAGCGGTCGGCGGCGTCGTCGTGGTCCGTTACGGCTACAACCCGTTGGAAGCGATCAAAAACGTCAAGGCGAAGATCGACGAGATCGCAGCGGGACTGCCGGCGAAAGCGCAGATCGATTTCCGCCGCGTGAGCCGCAGCGAGGTTCGCGAGTTTGCCCGCAGCCACGGCTTCCAAGGGCTTCGGGACAATGAGATCGATCAAGACCAGTGGCTGCAGTGGCTGAGGAACACGCCTCGGGAGCAGTGGCCGCAGTGGGCCACGATCAGCCAGGTCACCGTGGTTCCGTTCTATGACCGCACCGGACTGATCTACGAGACGCTGGGCACGCTGAACACGGCCCTGGTGCAGCAGATCCTGGTGACGGTGATCGTCGTACTGGTCACGCTGATGCACTTTCGCAGCTCGCTGTTGATCAGCGGGTTATTACCGTTGGCGGTGCTGATCTGCTTCATCGCGATGAAAACCTATGGCGTCGATGCGAACATCGTGGCGCTCTCCGGCATTGCGATCGCCATCGGCACGATCGTCGACATGGGGATCATCGTCAACGAGAACATCCTCAAGCATCTGGAGGAGGCCAGACCGAAGGAGGACCGGCTGGAGGTGATCCTGCGCGCCTCGACGGAGGTGGGCAGCGCCGTGCTGACCGCGATTGCCACGACCGTGATCAGTTTCCTTCCAGTGTTTACGATGGTCGCTGCCGAAGGGAAGCTGTTTCGTCCCCTGGCCTTCACCAAAACGTTCGTGCTGATCGCTTCGGTCGCCGTGGCCTTGACGATCCTTCCGCCGATGGCCCACCTGCTGCTGGCCGGGAAAGTGCGGACCCGGTGGCTGCGGCAGGCGGGTTACGTCGTTCTGATCCTGGTGGGCATCGCCACCGGGATCTGGCTGGCGTGGTGGGCGGGGGTGATCCTCGTGGCGCTGGGAAGTTTTCAGCTCGCCGAAGCGTTTCTGCCGCAGAACGTGAGGGGACTCGGGCCGAGGTTGGTCAGCGGCGGCGCGGTGTTGTTGGTCGGAATCCTGCTCACCGAGAACTGGCTACCGCTCGGCCCGGAGCTTGGGTTTCTACGCAACTTCGTGTTCGTTGCTGTGCTGATCGGCGGCGTGTTGCTGTTGTTCGAGGTCTTTCAACGGCATCTCTATACGCCCATTTTGCGGTGGGCGCTCGGTCACAAACTGCTGTTCCTTTCATTGCCGGCCCTGGTGGTCCTGCTCGGTGCGGGTGCTTGGCTGGGACCGGTCATCCTCCTGGACCGGATTCCGCAAGAGTACGACGGCCAGACGTTGAGCGAGGATCGCGTTCAGGAGCTATCGCCGGTCGAGCGTTACAAGTACCGCTTGGGAGGGCTTCGTCAGCGATTGTGGGATGGTGATATCGAAGCCGCATCCCTGGTTACGAAACTCGAATGGACGTTGGGGAACAGTTGGGATGGGTTGGGCCAGGAGTTCATGCCTTCGCTCGACGAGGGGTCGTTTCTCTGGATGCCGACCACGATGGCGCATGCTTCGATCGGCGAGGCGATCGATGTCATCCAGCAGCAGGATCAGCGGATTTCCGCGATCCCGGAGGTCAAGCTCGCCGTCGGCAAGTTGGGGCGGGTCGAAAGTCCGCTCGACCCGGCGCCGATTTCGATGATTGAAACGATTATCAGCTATCATCCCGAGTATCTGACGGACCAAGAAGGTCAGCGGCGGAATTTCCGCTATGACGAGGAGCGGGAAGCGTTTGTTCGCGATGATCGCGGCGAGTTGATTCCCGACCCCGCTGGCCGGCCCTATCGGATGTGGCGGGATCATATTCAAACCGCAGACGACATCTGGCGAGAGATCGCCGAGGCCGCCGAGATCCCCGGCACCACCTCGGCGCCAAAACTGCAACCGATCGCGGCCCGGATTGTGATGTTGCAAAGCGGAATGCGGGCCCCCATGGGAGTGAAAGTCCGCGGCCCCGATCTGCCGACCATCGAGCGGGTTGCGATGGAGATCGAACGGTACTTGAAGGAGGTGCCATCGGTCGAGCCTTCAGCCGTGGTTGCCGACCGCATTGTGGGCAAGCCCTACGTGGAGATCGAGATCGACCGCAAGGCGATCGCCCGCTATGGCCTGCAGATTCAGCAGGTTCAAGATGTCATCGAAGTGGCGATCGGCGGTCGCCGGCTGACCACGACGATCGAGGGGCGTGAGCGGTATCCGGTCCGCGTCCGCTATCTGCGGGAGCTGAGAGACAGCGCGGAAACTCTCGGTCGCATCCTGGTCTCCGGTCCCGGCGGTGCCCAGATTCCGCTGCAGCAGGTCGCCGACATCCGCTACGTCCGCGGCCCACAATCGATCAAAAGCGAGGACACTTTTCTGGTCGGGTACGTCCTGTTCGACATGAAGCCGGGGAATGCAGAGGTGGACGTGGTCGAAGCGTCGCAGCGTTATCTGCAGGAGAAGATCGACACCGGCGAACTCGCGATCCCCTCGGGAGTCAGCTACACCTTTGCGGGCAGTTATGAAAACCAGGTGCGTTCGCAGCGGACACTAATGGTCGTTCTCCCCCTGGCCCTGTTCCTCATCTTTGTCATTCTCTACTTTCAATTCAGGGACGCGATAACGACCTTGTTAGTCTTCAGCGGCATCATCGTGGCTTGGGCGGGCGGGTTCTTGATGATCTGGCTCTATGGACAGCCGTGGTTCCTCGATTTTGAGGTGTTCGGCGCCGACATGCAGACTCTGTTTCAGGTGCACACGCTCAACCTCAGTGTGGCTGTTTGGGTCGGCTTTCTGGCGTTGTTTGGAATTGCGACCGACGATGGAGTTGTGATCGCAACTTATTTGAACCAGAGTTTCCGTCACCGACAGATCGCGAGCATCGAGGCAGCACGCGACGCGACGGTGGAAGCGGGCCAGCGGCGTGTGCGACCGATGCTGATGACCACCGCCACGACGATCCTGGCCCTGCTGCCGGTGCTGACCTCGACCGGGCGTGGCTCCGACATCATGGTTCCGATGGCGATTCCCAGTTTTGGCGGGATGGTCATCGCCATGCTGACGATGTTCGTTGTCCCGGTGCTCTATTGTGCGGTCAAAGAGATCAAGCTCCGCGCCGGCATTCAGGACACCCTTTTCGACGCCGGGACGCAGCGGCAATCGAGTCAGGAATCAACCGATGAGTGAGGCGACCATCAGTGACGCGACGAAACGGTGGCAGCGGGAAGGGGGCGACGGTGATCACCACATCGCCTATTTCTCGATGGAGATCGCTCTGGAATCCAGCATCCCGACATACGCGGGCGGATTGGGCGCCCTGGCCGGTGATACGATTCGCTCGGCGGCCGACATGGCGGTGCCGATGGTTGCGGTGTCGCTCGTGCATCGGAAGGGCTATTTTCGTCAGCATCTGGACGCCAATGGGAACCAGCATGAGGAGCCGGATCCGTGGTTGCCGGACCAGCGACTGACGGAGCTTTCGCATCGGGTGTCGGTGACGATCGAGGGGCGGGCGGTCCAACTGCGGGCCTGGGAGTACGTGGTGCGCGGCGTCAGCGGTTTCGCGGTGCCGGTCTATTTGCTCGATGCCGATCTTCCGGAGAACTCCGAGTGGGACCGGACCATCACCGATCGCCTGTACGGCGGCGACGATCACTATCGGCTGTGCCAGGAGGTGGTGCTTGGAATCGGCGGAGTGCGAATGCTGCGCGCGATCTCGCAGGGCCAGTTCCGACGTTTCCACATGAATGAAGGTCACGCCAGCCTGCTCGCCTTGGAATTGTTGGACGAGCAGGCGCGGCGATTCGGTCGCAGCGACCTGACGCACGATGACGTCGAACCGGTTCGTCAGAAGTGCGTCTTCACCACGCATACGCCGGTTCCCGCCGGCCATGACCAGTTTCCGATGGAACTGGTGATGAAGGTTCTCGGCCGGCACGACGTCTATGAGATGAAAGACGTGTTTTGTTGTGAGGGGGTTTTGAACCTGACCTATCTGGCACTCAACGTCAGCCATTACGTCAATGGGGTGGCGAAGCGGCACGGCTTGGTCTCGCAGCATATGTTCGGCCAATATGTCATCGACTCGATCACCAACGGCGTGCACGCGAGTTCCTGGGTCGGTCCGGCATTTCAGAAGCTGTTCGATCTTCACATCCCCGGCTGGCGCGAGGACAACTACAGCCTTCGCTACGCCCAAGGGATTTCGATCGATGAGATCTGGGCTGCCCACCAGCAGCAGAAGCAGCAGCTTTTGCTGCGGGTTCGCGAGGAGACCGGCACGGGGATGAATCCGGAGACGTTGACCGTTGGCTATGCCCGGCGGATGACCGGGTACAAACGCCCCGATTTGCTGTTTCGCGATTTCGACCGACTGACGCGAATTGCCGAGCAAGCCGGTGGGATGCAGCTCATCTATGCCGGCAAGGCCCATCCGCGCGACGGGGGCGGCAAGGATTTGATCCGCCAAGTCTTCCGGGCTCGCCGCGAGCTGAGCGGTGCGGTCGAGATCGTCTTTCTCGAGGATTACGACCTGGAGTTTGGAAAGCTGATCACCGGCGGTGTTGACGTTTGGCTCAACACGCCCGAACCGCCGTTGGAAGCGTCTGGAACAAGCGGAATGAAGGCGGCTCTAAACGGTGTTCCTTCGCTGAGCATCCCGGATGGTTGGTGGCTGGAAGGGTGCATTGAGGGCTTGACGGGATGGTCGATTGGAGAGGATGCGAGGATCCCGGACCGCCGCGATGACGGGCGTCGGGATGCCGCGTCGCTGTACGAGAAATTGGAAAGCGAGGTCGTTCCGATCTTCTGCGACCACCCGGAACGGTTTGTAAGCATGATGCGGCAGTCGATTGCACTCAACGGCGCGTTTTTCAATACTCAACGGATGTTGAGCCAGTACGTACTGAAGGCGTATTTCCATTGAAATGGGACCTGATGTCCATGAGCCGCGCGAGATGATTCCGGACCTGGTACGGTACACGAATGTCCTGGCCATTGTCGGCGATATCCTCAAGGTGCGCGCCACCGGCGTTGGATTTGGTGACCTGGGGATCGTCGAGAATTGGGATGGTCGAACATCGCTGGGACAAGTCATCGAACTCGATCGCGATGTCGTTTCGCTGCAGGTCTTCGCCGGCGGAAGGGGGCTTTCGACGCGCGCCTGGGTTCGTTTTCTGGGGCATCCGGTACAGGTGACCTATTCCCCCAACATCCTGGGGCGCGTCTTTCGCGGATCGGGCGAACCGGCCGACGGGGGCCCCGATTTGTCGAATGAGCCGGCGATGTCTGCCGGCGGCCCGTCCGTGAATCCCATGATGCGGATCGTTCCCAAGAAGATGATCCACACGCGGGTGCCGATGATCGATCTGTTCAACTGCTTGGTCGAGAGCCAGAAGATCCCGATTTTCTCGGTAGCGGGAGAACCATACAACCAATTGCTCGCCCGGGTCGGCATCCAGGCGGACGCCGACGTCGTCGTCTTTGGAGGCCTCGGGCTGATCTTCGACGATTTTCATTTCTTCCGTTCGAAGTTCGAGAACGAAGGGATCATGAGCCGCACGGTGATGTACGTGAACCAGGCTTCCGACCCGATCGTCGAGCGGCTGCTCGTTCCCGACTTGGCCTTGAAGGTTGCGGAGCGTTTTGCGGTTGAAGAGGGAAAGCGTGTGCTCGTGCTGCTGACCGATATGACCGCTTATGCCGATGCGTTGAAGGAGATCGGCATTGCGATGGAACGGATTCCGTCGAACCGTGGCTACATGGGGGATCTGTACACGCAGCTGGCCCAGCGGTACGAACGGGCCTGCGACTACAAAGGCGCCGGTTCGGTGACGATCTTGACCGTGACGACCATGCCAGGGGACGACGTCACTCACCCCGTTCCCGACAATACCGGCTACATCACCGAAGGTCAGCTCTATCTGCGGCACGGCATGATCGACCCCTTCGGTTCGCTTTCGCGGTTGAAGCAGCAGGTGATCGGGAAGGTCACCCGCGAGGACCATGCGCAAGTGACGAACACGATGATCCGCCTCTATTCTGCGGCCAAGGAAGCGGAGAAAAAGCAGGCGATGGCTTTCGATCTGTCCGCGTTCGATCGCAAATCGCTTCGTTTCGGCAAGTTGTTCGTCGACCGGTTCATGGACATCGGGGTCTCGATGCCCCTCGACGATGCACTCGATCTGTGCTGGCAGACGTTGCGGGAATGCTTTGACGCGGACGAGCTGTTGATGAAGGAATCGTTGGTGGAGAAGTATTACCACAAACGAAGTGGGGACAGTGTCGCGTCGGATGAGGCATCCTGAGATGGTGATCGCGCTGAACAAGAGCTCGCTTAAACGGGAACGTGACCGCCTGGAAACGTACCAGCGGTTCATGCCCTCATTGGACCTGAAGCGGCAGCAGTTGATTGCCGACTACCGGCGGGCGCGACGCATCCTGGCGGAGACCGAGCAGGAATTGGAGGCGATGGTCGCCTCACAACGCGGGCTGTTGGCGCTGCTCGGCGCCAGCGAGCAGGATTTGTCGGGGCTTGTCCACGTGGAGTCCGTGGAGGTTGCGGAGGAGAACATGCTTGGCACCCGGCTTCCGCGCCTGCAGGACGTCACCTTTCGTTTCGCTGAATATTCAATGCTGGCGAATCCATTCTGGGTCGACTTTCTCGTCGAGTTTTTGCAGAGCGTTAGTCGATTGACGATTCGCCGCAACATCGAACGGGAAAGGGCACGGCGGTTGGACGAGGCGGTCCAGCGGATCACGCAGAGGGTCAACCTGTTTGAGAAGGTCCTCATCCCACGGGCGGAGGAGAACATCCAACACATCCAGATCTACCTGGCGGATGCCGAACGCGCCGCGGTGATTCGCGCGAAGATCGCCAAGGCCAAACAGCGCCGCAGGCGGCCGAGCGGGGAGCCGCTCTGATGGCGATCGTCCCACTCTCCAAGATCACGCTGTACGGCGTTGCCTCCCAAAAACCTTCGGTGGTCGATGCCCTTCAAGAGTTGGGCTGTGTTCATCTGGTCGATTTGAGCGGAGATGGTCCGCGAAAGCGTCCGGTCGCCGACGTCTCGGTCGAAACCCACCGCGCCCTGAAGTTCCTGCTGGGTAGTCCGACCCGCCGCCGCCCGGTGAAGAGCTACCGGGAGTTTCGTTTGGAGGAGGTGGTTCAAGAGGCCGGGCGGATTGAACAGCGGCAGGGGCAACTTCGCCAGGAACGCGACGAGCTCGTGGCGGCGATGGAGACGCTTCAGCCGTGGGGCGATTTCCAGCTCCCTGAGGAGGGAGAATTGGGCGAGTTGCAGCTCTGGTTCTATGCCGTTCCGCATTACCGCTTGCTGTCGCTGGCCGATCGCGATCTGACGTGGCAGGTCGTCTGCCGCGACCACCGGTTTGCCTACGTGGTGGTCGTCAGCCCGAGCGAGCCGGAGGAGATGCCGGCTCCGCGCGTTGATGTGGACCCTCGTCCGCTATCCGAATTGAGCAAGCAGCTGGAGCGCATCGACGGGGAACTGGAGGAACTGCATTGGCAGCGTGTGACACTGACCCGTTGGCGCGACTGCATCCAACGGTCGATCGCGCTCGCGGATGATCAAGCCGCGCGGCGGCATGCCGCGCAGCTGGCGGTGGACGATCCGCATCTATTCGCGCTTCGCGGTTGGGCACCGACGCGTGAACTCGATCGACTCCGCCGCTTCGCCGCCGACCGCTCGCTGGCCCTGACGATCGAGCCGCCCGCCGCGGATGATTCGCCGCCCACGTTACTGGAGAACCCACCACTGACCGCTGGTGGGCAGGAAGCGGTGACGTTCTACATCACCCCGGCGTACCATGCTTGGGACCCTTCCGGCATCGTGTTCGTTTCGCTCAGCATCTTCTTTGCGATGATCATGGCCGATGCGGGATACGCGCTCGTGCTGGGCGGTCTATTGTTCGCGCTGTGGCGGAAGCTGGGACGCACCTCGGGGCGGGTCCGTGTCCGCAAGCTGGCCGTGGCCGTCGTGGTCGCGTCGATCGCCTACGGGGTGTTGGTCGGGAGCTACTTTGGGCGTCCAGCGCCAAGCGGATGGCTGCTCGACCGCTTGCACGTGATGGATGCTGCGGATACGGACTTGATGATGCGAGTTTCCATCATCGTTGGCGTTGTGCATCTCGCACTGGCCAACCTGAGCGTTGCTTGGTTGGCGCGGTGGCGGCCCCAGATGCTCTCACCGCTTGGTTGGATAGCCGTATTGTTTGGCGGGCTCGCGCTCGGGCTTGGCGAAAGCGGCAGCGCACCGGGCGAGGAACTCGTTTTGTACGGGGGGTGGACGATGGCGGGCGGATTGGCGGCGATCCTTCTTTTCAGCAGCGACCGGCCTTGGCGCACCGCCAAGCTTTCGAATCATGGATGGCGGCTGGCTGAGGGGGGCATGGCGCTCGCCAAGATCACCCGCGCCTTTGGCGATGTGTTGAGCTACCTGCGGCTGTTTGCCTTGGGGTTGGCCAGCACGCAGCTTGCCGTCACCTTCAATGAGCTGACGTCGCGGGCGAGTGCCAGTGCCGGGATCGGAACATTGCTGGCGATCTTGGTGGTCGTGTTCGGCCACGGGATGAACCTCGCCCTGGCGGTCATGGGCGGCGTCGTCCACGGCCTGCGTCTCAACTGCATCGAGTTCTTTGGTTGGGGGCTCACCGACGAGGGATATCCGTACCAGCCCTTACGCAGAAAGGCGACATGACGATGGACAACTATTGGATTCTTGAGCTCGGCTGGGCCGGGATCTTCTTGCCGACGGCGTTGGGAGCGATCGGCAGCATTGTGGGGTGTGCCCGCGGCGGGCAGGCCGCCTGTGGAGCGCTGCTCGATGTCGATAGCGGGTACGGGCGATTGGTCGGGGCATCGGCGCTTCCTTCGTCCCAGGCGATCTACGGAATTGTGGTCACGATGCAGCTGAATCGTCCCGTTTCCGAGGAGACGAGTTCCGGCTTGTTCGCCATCGGCCTGTTGGTCGGTCTGGCGTTGCTCGTCAGTGGGATTCTTCAGGGAGCCTGCATTGCGTCGGCGATCAACGCCACCAAGAGCAAGCCGGAGATTTTTGGCTTGTCGATTGCCCCGGCGGCCATTGTCGAAGGCTTCGCGGTGTTCGCCTTCATCTTCGGACTGATCATCAGTGCGGGGATTGAAGGCGGCGGAGCGGGATAACCGATCGGTGGAATGAGAAACGCCAACAGCGAGCGAGTCGGTCAACATGAATACGGACAAGGAATCCTCCGGGGTGGAGGAATTGATCCAGCGACTGCGAGAGGAAGGGGTCGAGGAAGGCCAAAGCCGAGCGGAGGCGTTGTTCGAGCAAGCCCGCAGCCGTGCTGAGAAGCAATTGCAGGACGCCCATCGCGAAGCGGAGGAAATCCGGCAGCAGGCGCGTGAGGACGCGAGGCAGACACGGACCGCTGGGGAGGAAGCGGTACGCTTGGCGGGTCGCGATGCGGTGCTCCGGCTCAAGTCCGAACTCGTGGAACAGTTTGCCGACCGCGTTCGGCATCTCGTTGCCCGCGAACTGAGCGACGAGGATGTCTTGAAACAATTGATTCTCGAGGTCGGCCGCCGGGCAGCGCCCCCTGAATCGCAGCGCGCCCAACTTCTGTTGCCCAAGGACGTCATCGGGCTGGAGCAACTGCGTCGCGCGCCGGAGGAGGTCAAGGAGGGGACACTCAGCCACTTCGTTGTCTCGGTGACCAAAGAGATTTTGCAGGAGGGGGTGGAGATCGGGGAGCGGGACGACAAGGCGCCCGGGATACGAATTCAACTGCAGGAGGAGGACGTGGAGATCGATCTGACCGACCGGGCAGTGAGCGATTTGCTGCTGCGGCATCTCGTACCCAGATTCCGGGCCATGATGGAAGGCATCATTCAGTGACGCGTCTCCAGGATTGGTTCCCCCGGCATCCAAGTGACTATTGGACGTTGATCGCGAGTCTTCCGCACATGCCCCGGACGTTTGAGGTCAACCAGCTGCCGATTTCACGGCGCCGCTTGCAAACCCGGCTGGGGATGCTTCGCCCGCAGGACGCGGAGGTGGTCGATCAGCTGCAGCGGTTTTTGCACTGGGACCGGCACCCAGCCGGACACACCGATCGGGAAATTCAGCAGGAGTATGAAAGGTTGATGCAGACGATTCAGCCGCCGGTGGCGCGAGGCATCATCGCCTACCGCATGGACGTGCGGACGATCACCAGTGCGCTGCGCCGGCGGCGTCTGGGGATGCCGCCACCGGCCGGGGTTGGCCAGTGGGTGGAGCAGATTCGGATGTACTGGGAAGATCCCGATTTTCGATTGGGCCGGCAGCATCCCTGGGTTTCCGTCGCTCGCCGGCATCTGGAAGCGAACGAATCGTTGCAGGTCGAACAGCAGTTGCTGCGCGCGACGTGGACGCATTGGAGCCGGATGGCCGACCGATTTCATTTTTCGTTCGAGACCGTCCTGCTCTACCTCGCACGCTGGGAAATCATCGACCGCTGGACGCGGCTGAGCGCTTCGCTGGGCAAGCAGCGATTTGACACCCTTCTGACGGAGACGCTTGGCGACTATGTCGACTCCTTCTGATGAACCCCACGTCACCGGTGTCAACGGCAACATCGTTTCGATCGCGGTCCCCGACGGGAATCTCGTCAAGAACGAAGTGGCGTATGTCTGCGTCGGCGAGGAGCGTTTGAAGTCAGAAGTGCTCCGCATCGATGGTAAAGAGGCGGATTTGCAGGTTTTCGAGGAGACCGACGGCGTTCGCGTTGGGGATCGTGTGGAACTGACCCACCATTTGCTTTCCGCAACGCTGGGGCCGGGGCTGTTGGGATCGGTCTATGACGGGCTGCAGAACCCGCTGGAGACGTTGGCAAGCCGCGACGGTATTTTTCTCCGCCGGGGACGCGATGTGGATTCCCTCGACACGGGACAAAAATGGTCGTTTGTGCCAACACGGCGGACCGGCGACCGGCTCCGAGCCGGCGACGTTCTTGGAACCGTGCAAGAACGGGCGATCGAACACAAGATCATGGTCCCCTTTGATGCCGCCGGGCCGCTGGAATTAACCTGGATCCACGGTGGCAGCTTCACGATCGACGAACCGGTCGCTCGGGTTCGCAGCGCCGGGGGAGATCACGCGGTGACGATGAGACAGCAGTGGCCGGTGCGGATCCCGCTGCCGTCGGACTTATTGCGAGAACAGCTTGTCCAGCGGCAGTATCCGGCGGACCTGTTGGTCACCACGATTCGCATCATCGACACGTTTTTCCCTGTCGCGCGCGGCGGAACCGCCTGCATTCCAGGTCCCTTTGGCGCCGGCAAAACCGTGCTGCAGACGCTGATCGCCCGCTACTCCGACGCGGACGTGGTGATCGTGGTCGCTTGCGGGGAGCGTGCCGGGGAGGTCGTCGACGCGATCAACGAGTTTTCTCATGCCCAGGATCCTCGCACCGGCAGTTCGCTGATGGACCGGACCGTCATCGTCTGCAACACCTCCTCGATGCCGGTCGCCGCCCGCGAGGCCTCGATTTACACAGGCATCACACTCGGGGAGTACTACCGTCAGATGGGACTCGACGTGCTGGTGTTGGCAGACTCCACGTCACGTTGGGCGCAGGCGATGCGTGAAACGTCCGGTCGGCTGGAGGAGATCCCAGGGGAGGAGGCCTTTCCCGCCTATCTCGACTCGGCGATCAAAGCGGTGTACGAACGAGCCGGCGTGCTCGCCAGACGCGGGGAGGCGACGGGGAGTCTCACCCTGATCGGCACAGTCTCCCCTGCAGGGGGCAACTTTGAAGAGCCGGTGACGCAGTCGACGTTGGGAACGGTCAAGGCGTTTCTCGGCCTTTCGCACGAGCGGGCCTACAAACGCGCCTATCCGGCGATCGATCCCTTGACCTCCTGGTCCCGCTACTGGGAGCAGCTTCAGGACTACTTTGATCGCGAGGTCGACCCGGGCTGGACTGAATTGGTGAGCTCGCTTGCCCAGTTACTGCGGGAGGGAAACTCCGTACACGAAATGATGCAGGTGACCGGCGAGGAGGGCATTTCGCTGGAGGACTTCGTCACTTACCAAAAATCGCTGCTGCTAGATGCGGCCTATCTACAGCAGGACGCCTTCGATCCGGTGGATGTCTCCGCACCGCTGTCGCGTCAGAAGGAGACGCTGCAGTTGATCGGCCGATACGTCGGCCGCGATTACCTGTTCAGCGACAAGGACGAGGCTCGCGCGTTTTTCACCCGGCTGACCGGGCTTCTTCGGAATCTGAACTATGCCCCTCGCGAATCGCGAGACTACACCGATTACTTGCAGCGGATCGAGGAGGCGCAGCCGGGTGGAACGAGTGACACCGGCGGGAGCAGCGGCTGAGGGTTGAGGTGATTGTCGAGTGATCACCCTCCCGCGCGTCCCGCGGGAGGGCCGGGCGCTGGTGAGGGTCGGGCGCTGGTGTCGCTCTGGCGCCCGGGGAGGGTTTGGCTGCGCGCCACAGGGGCCGTTTTATACGTCAGGACATCCGCTGCAGGGCGTCCTAGCAACGCTCGGTCAATTAGTGTCGCAGAATCCTGCTCGGTCGGGTAAGGAACGGTAGGGAAATAACTGTCCGCTGTCCCCTCTCCCCCAAACAAGTTCGGGAGGAGAGGGGAGCCAGAGTGGATCAGTCAAGTCACCGTCAATT
>CAYWXT010000098.1:0-18227 GCA_964462125.1 uncultured Pirellulaceae bacterium
CCGGTGCGTTTTGGCACTGGTTGCGTTTTCGCCGCTTTGACGTCCGTTTCGGCGAAACGGACGTACTCCGAGCCGGATTGTGGTGGTGGCTAGCTTCCCCGAACGGCCCACTGCCCACTGCCCACTTTCCCGTAATTGTCGGAATGTGACGGCGCGGTTAGCCTATGGGATTCCACACCGCTGTTGTTCCGCGCTGGAGTCTGGGAATTGACGAGTGAATCTGCTGCCGAGCCGCTCAGTTCGGATGATGTGGGTCGGATCGAGGAGCTTCAGCAGGCTTACGCGCGGCTGAAGCGGGAGCTGGCGCGGGTGATCATCGGCCAGACGGGGGTGATCGACCAGTTGGCGATATGCCTCTTTGCGCGGGGGCACAGCCTGTTGATGGGCGTTCCCGGGTTGGCCAAGACGCTGCTTGTGAGCAAGCTCGCCGAGACGATGTCGTTGGCCTTCAACCGGGTCCAGTTCACCCCGGATTTGATGCCGATGGACATCACCGGGACCGACATCTTGCAGGACACCGCGGATGGGCGTCGGGAGTTCAAGTTCGTTCCTGGGCCGGTGTTCGCCAACATCGTGTTGGCCGACGAGATCAACCGGGCGCCGCCGAAGACGCAGGCGGCGATGTTGGAGGCGATGCAGGAGCACCGGGTGACGGTGTTGGGGACGAGCTATACCTTGGACGAACCGTTCCTTGTTCTGGCGACGCAGAACCCGGTGGAACAGGAGGGGACCTATCCGCTGCCTGAGGCGCAGTTGGACCGGTTCATGTTTCTGATCGAACTCGACTATCCATCGGAGGCCGAGGAGATTGAGATCGCGCGGACGACCACGGGCGATTCGTTACCGACGCTGGAGCCCCTGTTGCATGCCCAGGAGATCTTGGACTTCCAACATCTGGTACGGCGTGTTCCGGTTCCCGAGCACATCTACCAATTCGCGGTCCGGCTGGTGCGAAAGACTCGGCCCGAGGCGGAGGCGGCGCCGGACTGGCTGCGCCCGCTTGTCTCCTGGGGAGCCGGTCCACGGGCGGTGCAATATCTGATTCTCGGCGGCAAGACGCGGGCCGCGTTGCACGGACAGTACATGGTCCGCTTGGAAGACGTCGAGGCGGTGGCCGAACCGGTATTGACCCACCGGATGATCACGACCTTCGCGGCGCAGAGCGAAGGGATCGATGCCCGCCAGATCGTCCGCCGTTTGGTTGAAGAAACGGTTGCAGGCGGGGTCGACCAAGCGGTTGCCTCGCCCGCCGCTTCGTGAGAGCTGCGATGACGTTCTTGCAACCGGCAATGCTGTGGGCGATCCCACTGATTGCGCTGCCGATCGTGATTCATCTGATCAATCAACGGCGTTACCAGACGGTCGGCTGGGGAGCGATGTCGTTTCTGCTGACGGCGACCCGGATGTCGGCAGGACATGCCCGCTTGCGGCAATGGTTGGTCTTGTTGATGCGCACCTTGGCGCTGATCGGATTGCTGCTGGTCATCAGTCGGCCGCTCGCCAGCGGTTGGTTGGGTTTGGCTTCCGGCACCCAGGTCAACACCGCGATCGTGGTGCTGGACCGTTCACCGAGCATGGGCCAGCTGGGTCGTGGGGGGCGTTCGAAGTGGGAGGCGGCGCTGGCCCGCTTGTCGGAAGCGATGGAGGTGATGCCTCCGAACCGGATCGTGCTGATCACCGAGAGCGGGCCGATCGAGGTTCCCTCGGCCGCTGCGCTGGCAGAGCAACCGGAGGCCCAGCTGGCGGATGCGACGACGGATCTGTCGGCGTTGTTCGACGGGGTGCTCGACTACGTTGGCGACCAGCAGCCGGGTGCCTGTGACGTCTGGGTCTGCTCCGACCTGCGGCGCCGTGATTGGCAGGACGAGAGCGGCCGCTGGCAGACGCTCCGCGGGCGACTGCTCGAATTGCCGCCGACGGTCCGGTTGCATCTGTTGACCTACCCGGACTCGGTCGAAGGAAATCGATCGATCCGGGTCACCGACACGCGGCGCGTGGAGGGGGAGTCGGGGCCGGAACTTTTATTGTCGCTGTGGATCGAACCAACCGGTGGGGACAACGGTGCACGCGCGAGCCGACGGGATGGCGGGAAACAAGTGCTCCCGATCGGGTTGCTGTTGGACGGTGCGCGGTCGGAGTTTGACGTCGAGCTCACCGGCGGCGAGCTGGAACGGATCGACCACGTGATTCCGCTCGATGAATCTCAACACCGAGGTTGGGGGCGAGTTTCCATCCCTGGTGATGCCAACCCGGCAGACAATCAGTCTTACTTCGTTTATGACGAGCCCGCGGAGCGGCGTACCCTGATCGTTGCCGACGATCCTCAGGCGATCCGGCCGCTGGAGCTGGCCGCGTCGATCGCCCCCGATTCATCGGTGGTCTGTACCGCCGAGGTTGTCGCCGCGGAAGATCTGCTCGCTGTTGACTGGGATTTAACGGGGTTGGTGTTGTGGCAGTCGACGATTCCGGCCAAGGACGACGCTGGGGAGTTGCTCGCGTTTGTCCGACGTGGTGGTCGGGTGATTTTTTTCCCGCCGCAAGATCCGGGGGGGCATCGGTGGGCTGGGCTGCAGTGGACCCAGTGGCACGAGCGGGAGGACACCAAGGGCCGCGTTGTCAGTTGGACCGGCGACGAAGACTTGTTATCCGACACCGGCGGCGGCGTGACGTTACCGATGGGGGAACTTGAGGTCGCGCGGCACTGTGGATTGACGGGAAACGGGGTGACCTTGGCAACGCTCGACGGCGGGGAGCCGTTTTTGGTTCGCGCCGCGACGGAGGGCCGGAACGTTTACTTCTGCACCACCACCGCCGATCCCAACGATTCGACGCTGGAAGCCAACGGCGTTGTGCTGTACGCCATGATCCAGCGAGCCGCGGCGGCCGGGGCGCGGTCATGGGGCGCGGTCCGCCAGATGGCCGCCGGGGAGTTGGATCCAGAGTCCATGGAGACCGTTGCGGCGGGCGGCTGGGAGCAGGTTGCCGGGGATCCCCGCGCGGTCACGTCGCAGTACCACGAGCACGCCGGGGTCTATCGACATCAAGAGCGATGGATCGTCGTCAACCGTCCGCCAGAGGAAGACGACTCGAGCGTCGTTCCGTCGGAGCGGCTCGCGGCGCTGTTTGACGGTGTGCCGTGGAGCCGTGTGGATGACGTGGCTGGAAGTGACTCGTCGCTGGTTCGTGAGATCTGGCGGTTGTTCTTGCTCGTGATGGTCGCGGCCCTGCTGCTCGAGGCGGCGTTGAGTCTGCCCAAACGCAGGGGACGCGAGGCGGCAGCGCGGGGGACGCTGTTCCCAGGTAAGTCAGCCAAGTTCCCAGGTGAGCCAGCCAAGCCACGGGCCGCTGGGGAGTGGGCGTCATGAACGAGAGCGCCGGGATCCATGGCGTGGAACCGTCGGTCTGGGAGCTGACGGCGTCGGAGTTGGTCTGGGCGGGGACGCCGCTGACCTGGGCCGCCTCGGTCACGGTGGTGTTGGCTGCGATCGGATTTGGATGGGTCGCCTGGCGGCGCAGTGGCGGTGCGTGGAGCGTTGGGGGACTGGAGTTGCTGCGAACGGTGGTCATCGCATCGGTCGTGGTATTGCTGAATCAGCCCGAGTGGGTCCAGTCCTACCGCTCGTTGCAGGACCCAACGATCGCGGTACTGCATGACCAGTCGCCGAGCATGAAGACCGAAGACGTGGCCGCGGGGGAGGAAAGCGGAGACACCCCTGGCCGTTGGATCTCCCGCGCCGAAGCGGCTCGCCCCTTGATCGAGCCGGAACTCTGGCGGGGACTCGATGAGGAATTGAACGTGATCATCGAGCCGATCGCCGGTGGGGAGGAGTCCGCCGCAGCCGACGGCGCTCGCGGGGACGTTTCGGGAACGGACCTGGGATCGCCGCTGCTGGAGCTTGCCAAGCGTGTCGAGCCGCTGCTCGGTGTTGTGTTGATCTCCGACGGGGACTGGAATCGGGGTCGCCCTCCGGTCGAGGCAGCGGCACGATTGCAGGCACGGGGAATTCCCATTTTCACCGTCCCGGTCGGCAGCCCGACGCGTTTGCCCGACTTGGAACTGGCCGACTTTGACGTCCCGACGTTCGCGCCGCTGGGCAAATCGCTGCGTGTCCCCGTTTCGATCGAGAGCTGGCTGCCGCGTGATGTGACGACGACGGTGACGATGACCGTTACCGAACAAAGCGGGGACAGTTCCGACCGAGAGCCGGCGTCGCTAAAAGACGAAACGGTGACGCAAGAGATCACGATCGGCGCGATGGGACGAACCGACGATGCTTTGGTGTGGGAACCGCAGCGAACCGGTAACTACGTCGTAACGCTCGACGTACCGCGGGAGCCCGAGGAGGTGGTGGCGGAAAACAACCGGGCCACCGCACAGATCACCGTTCGTGAGGAACACCTCCGGGTGTTGGTCGTCGAATCGTACCCACGGTGGGAATATCGCTACCTGCGCAATGCCCTGTCGCGCGACCCAGGGGTGGAGCTTTCGTGCCTGCTGTTTCATCCGAAGCTCGATCAGGTCGGCGGCGGGGCCAGCGATTACATCCGCTCGTTTCCGGAAACGATCGAGTCGTTGGCCGAGTTCGACGTGGTCATTCTTGGCGACGTTGGCGTGGAGTCGGGGCAGTTGACCGAAGCCGAGTGCGAGCTGGTCCGAGGCTTGGTGCAACGCCAGGCGAGCGGATTGGTCCTGATCCCCGGTTGGCAGGGACGGCAACTGAGCCTGCTGCCAACCGAGCTCGGCGACCTGTTCCCCGTCCGGCTGGATGAAACGCAGCCGGCCGGCGTTGGGTCGGCGACGCCAGGGCAGCTGCGACTGACCGAGAGCGGCCATCGGAGTCTGTTGACCCGCCTGGATGACTCCCCGGAGGAGAACGCGCGGGTCTGGGACGAGCTGCCCGAATTCCAATGGTACGCGCCGGTGCTGCGGGCCAAGCCTGGCGCGGACGTACTTGCCGTCCATCGCGACCAGGCGAACCGCTTTGGGAGTTTGCCGTTGTTGGTCACCCAGAGCTACGGTGCGGGGAAAGTGCTGTTCATGGGGACCGATGGGGCGTGGCGGTGGCGCGAGGGGGTCGAGGACAAGTACCACTACCGGTTCTGGGGCCAGATCGTGCGTTGGATGGCGTACCAACGAAACATGGCCGATGGCGAATTGATGCGGATGTATCACACCCCCGAGCAGCCTGAACTCGGGCGGTTCGTTTCTCTGGTCGCGCATGTCATGGACGAAGCGGGCGAACCTTTGCAGGGGGGCGAGGTGGTGGCGCGGGTCACTGCCCCGTCGGGACAGTCCGAATCGGTGCGGCTTGTTTCCGAAGGAGACGACTGGGGTGTTTATCATGGCCGGTACGAGCCGGGCGAACCGGGCCGGCATGAATTGCAACTCGTCTGCCGGCAGACGGCGGCCAGCCTGGAGACGTCGCTGTTGGTCCGCGGCGACGCGTCGGAGCATCCGGGCACACCGGCGCGTCCGAGCGTGTTGGACGAGCTGGCGTTGGTATCTCAGGGAGACTCCGTGCGACCGGACCAGATCGATCGCGTCATGGAGCAACTCGCGAGCTTGCCCCTGCCGCCCCCGACCATGCGTCGGGTGGCGATTTGGAGCCATCCGGTGACCGCGGGCGTTCTCGTCTTGATGCTGGCCGTCTTTTGGGTCTGGCGAAAAGCGGTCGGGATGGTCTGAAAGGCAGACACGAGACGTTCAGGAATACCCGGGGGTCCAGGAAGCCGGTTGCTGACATGTCGCACAGGCTGCCCAGCCTGTAGATTCAGCATGCAGGAGGATTCACCGCGAAGGGCACGAAACTTACGACGGCTGGGAAGCGGTCTTCAAAAATCGCGTCAGCTCGCCCGTGTGAGTCAGGCATAAGCTGTGCATCGCGCGCGTACAGGCGACGATCGCGGGCGTATCCCCATGTCGTTCGATCGGGACGAGATTTGGGTTGTGATGGATCCGCTGGGCCAGTTCGGTGATCTGCAGCGTCGAACGGTAGCTCTTGTGCATATACATGCACTCGGACTCGGCGAGAATCTCCTGGATCGCTTCGGCGGAGGAGGAACTGAGCGGGCTGACAGATTGGTTGTGGTCGCCAAGGATCGTTTTCTTGCACCCGTATAAGTTGGCGATGACTTCATATTGAACGGGGGTGTAATCCTGCATTTCGTCGATCACGACGTGCTTGATGTGACTCATCACAGAAGTGCCATCGGTCAGCATTTTGAGATAAATCAGCGGAAACACATCGGAATATTCATACTTGCCCCCTTTGAGCTGCTTGAACAATCGCCGGGTCCGCTCAACACTGTGTTCGCCGATGCTGGACATCATGTCGACCGACTGCCTCACCGAGGCTTTCTCGGCATGATCCATGTCTGCCTTGCTCTCCTGCAGGTAGGTTTTCAAATCGAGCATTTCGGTGTGTCTCGAGTTGACCTGCTTGCTGACCGCATCGAGTTCTGCTGCGACCTTCGCGGTAATGTGCTGGAGGTAGTCGCGTTCTTCGATTTCGCTCTGGTTGAAATTTGTTTCCGTCATGGTCTCGCTTTTCGAGGTTGCACGGGTCATGCACTGGGCTCACAACCGCACTGGGCTCACAGCCGCACGGGGCTCACAGCCGCACTGGGATCCCGGCGTGGCGCATGGTTTGTTTGGTTTCTTCGATGGTGAACTGGCCGAAGTGGAAGATACTGGCGGCGAGCACGGCATCGGCCTTGCCTAGCAGGATCGCGTCGACCAGGTGCTGGGGATGCCCCGCCCCGCCGCTGGCGATCACCGGGACGGACACCGCTTCACTGACCGCCGAGGTGATCGGCAAGTCGTAGCCTTCGCAGGTTCCGTCGGCGTCCATACTGGTCAAGACGATCTCGCCGGCGCCCAGCCGCTCGACCTCGCGTGCCCAGGCGACCGCCTCGAGCCCGGTCGGTTTGCGGCCGCCGTTGATGTGGACTTCCCAAAATTCCTTGCCGTCCTGCTGAACCCGTTTGGGGTCGATGTTAACGACGATGCACTGGCTGCCGAAATGGTCGGCGGCCTGGCGGACGAAGTCGGGGTGGGTGCAGGCGGCGGAATTGATCGAAACTTTGTCGCTGCCGGCTGCCAGCAGGGCGCGGACGTCGTCAATCGTCCGCACCCCGCCCCCGACGGTCAGCGGCATGAATACCTGTTCGGCGGTGCGGCGGACGACGTCCAGTATGATCTCTCGCTTTTCGTGACTGGCGGTGATGTCGAGGTAGACCAGCTCGTCCGCCCCTTCCGTTTCATACCGCCGAGCAACCTCCACCGGGTCCCCGGCGTCTCGCAGGTTGACGAAGTTGGTTCCTTTGACGACGCGGCCGCCATGGACATCGAGACAGGGAATCACGCGGGCGGCGAGCATGAGTGCGGACCTTTGAAATCAGGAAGCGTGGGTTGACTTCGTCACCCTGGACGGTGCGTGAGCCCTCTCCGGGCGCCTGCACCGGGCCCTCACGCGCGGGACGCGCCGGGGGGCGATGGGGGGTCAATCGCGGAGGATTTCGGCGGCCACGTGACGGCACTGGTTGGCGTAACCGCCGCCGAACAGATTCAGGTGGTTCAGCAGATGATACAAAACATAGACGTTTACCCGCCGCTGCCAACCGTCCGGCATGGGCCAGGCCTCCTGATAGGCTTGGTAGAACGACTCCGGGCACCCGCCGAAGAGGCGCAGCATGCCGAATTCAGCCTCGCGGCAGCCGTGGTAGACAGCGGGGTCGACGATCACCGGTCGGCCATCGGCAGCGGCCAGATAGTTGCCGCTCCACAGGTCGCCGTGCAACAGCGACGTTTGCTCGTCGCGTCCGGCGAGCCGATCGGGAAGCTGCCGGAGGACCGCTTCGACGTCGCGTCGGAGCGCCGCACCGCCGAGTCCCTGGTCGGTGGCCCATCGCAGCTGGAACCCCAGTCGGCGGTCGGCGACGAACTCGGCCCAGGAGTCGGCTGCCTGATTGGGCTGCCGCGCGGAACCGAGAAAGTTGTCGTAGTCAAGCCCGATCACGTTTCCCCGAGTTGCCCGGTGCAGCTGAGCGAGCTGGCGGCCGAAGGTCGCGTAGAATTCGGGGCGGGGACGAGCCTCCTCGATCCAGCCTAGAATCAACCAGGCCCGCTGAGCCACCTCGCCCGAGGCGATCGGTTGCGGGACTTCGATCGCTGCAGAATCGGCCAACCGCTGCAGCCCGTCGCACTCGCAACGAAAGTTTTCGGCAAAGGTGGCCGCGTTCGATTTGACGAATAAGGTTGTCCGCTCGCCCGCGGTCGATTCGACGACGACCCGCATCGCTTCGCTGATGCATCCACCGCCGATCGGATCGGCGGTGACAATCCGCGGGGATCCCGGCATCCAGCGGTCGATTGCCTGTTGCAGCGGAGAATTGCGGTTCATTCGGACTTTCCCGGCTCGCTGAACCCTAGCCACAATGGTTCGGGTATCTTCAGTTGCATTGGAATTTGTCGCAACCGTGTGAAGGAACCGAACACGATGCTTGCCTCTAGGAATGTGCTTGCCCCGAAGATTCTCTGCATCACGCTCGCTGTCGCCTGTGCGTCCGGGGGCCTGTTCGACTCCGCGGGAGCCACCTCTCCGGTTAGCTTAACGCGGGTCGACATGGTCGATTTTCGAGGCCGAACGTGGCAGCTCGATGACTTTGCGGACGACTCGATCATCGCGGTGGCATTCTTGGGGACCGAGTGCCCCTTGGCCAAGCTTTACTCGGTACGGCTGAATGAGCTTCAGAGCAAGTACGGGGACGAGGGGCTGCAGGTGGTGGCGGTGATGAGCAACCGCCAAGATTCACTGGAGGAGATCGCCGCGTTCGCGACACGTCAGGGGTTGGAGTACCCGGTGCTCAAGGATGCGGGGGGCCGGTTCGCTGACGAGCTGGGGGCGACGCGGACGCCGGAGATCTTTCTGTTCGACCGCCAACGTTCGCTTCGCTATCAAGGTCGGGTCGATGACCAGTACGGCATCGGGTATGTGCGGGACGCGCCCCAGCGGGAGGATTTGCAAGAGGCGGTGGAGGAGCTCCTGGCGGGGCGTCCGGTCAGTCTCTCGCGGGCCGACGCGGTGGGCTGTATCATCGGCCGCCGGAAATCGGTCGATGAAACCAGTGACGTCACCTACGGCGGCCAGGTCGCTGAGATCCTGATGCGGCGGTGCGTCGAGTGTCATCGCGAGGGGGAGATCGGTCCGTTTGCGTTGACCGAGTACGAGGAGGTCGCCGGTTGGGCCGACATGATCGCCGAGACGGTGACCAAGGGTCGCATGCCCCCGTGGCACGCCTCTCCGGAGCATGGCACGTTCGCCAACGACCGCAGCATGACGAGTGGTGAGAAAGAGATGCTGGTCCGTTGGGCTGACGCCGGGGCGCCGGCTGGCGATCTGTCCGATCTGCCGCTGGCTCCCGAGAAAGTGGCCGGCTGGCAACTCCCTCGGGAACCCGACTTGGTTGTCCCGGTCAGTCCGGAACCGTTCGAGGTTCCGGCCACCGGCGCGGTCCGATACCAATACTTCAAGGTCGATCCGGAATTCGACCAGGACGTGTGGGTGAAATCGATGGAGCTGCTGCCGGGAAATCGAGAGGTCGTCCACCATATCCTCGTCTTCGCCCGTCCGAAGGGGACGCGTGGCGGACTAAACGGCGCCCGAGGCTTCTTGGCCGGTTATGTTCCTGGGGGGCGGTTGGAGCCCTCACCGCCAGGGCATGCGAAGCGGATTCCGGCCGGGAGCGAACTGATCTTCCAGGTCCACTACACGCCGGTGGGGACGCCGCAGCAGGACCAAAGCCAGTTCGGACTCGTCTTGGCTGACGCCGATTCGGTCACCCATGAAATCGTCACGACCAGCGCGCTGCAAACGCGGTTCGAAATTCCGCCGCAGGAACCTGCGCACGAGGTCGACGCTCGGGGCCCGAAATTTCCCCCACAAGCGAAGCTGCTCAGCATGAGTCCCCACATGCATGTTCGGGGCAAGGCGTTTCGATACGAGTTGCAAACGCCGTCGGGGAAGCGGACAACGTTGCTCGACGTTCCCGCCTATGACTTCAATTGGCAGACGACCTACGCGTTGGCCGAACCGATGCCGATTGAGCCCGGCAGCCGGGTGTTGTGCCGTGCGGTGTTCGACAACAGCGACCAGAACCTGCACAACCCCGACCCAAGCAAGACCGTTCGTTGGGGTGACCAAACCTGGGACGAGATGATGATCGGTTACTATCACTACGCCGTTCCTCGGGAGGGGCATCGCGATCGTGATGCGGCGGAATGACCTTCCCCCGCCCCTAGCACAGGCTGCCAGGCTGTCGTCGCAAGTTTTCCATTCCTTCGATGAACAAGGTGAGGGGGCCGGGGAGTCTCGAAGCACTGTACTCAGCGGCATTGGCATTTGTCATGATGCGCCTATGGAGAGCTCTACCACCGAATTCGCCGCCCTGCTCGACCGCGTCCGCGCCGGGGACGAACAGGCAACCGCGACCCTATGGGAACGGTATTTCCAGCCGCTCGTCCGGGTCGCGTCCAAGCGTTTGCCACCGAACTTGAAGCGGACCGGCGACGAGGAAGATATCGCCCTGTCAGCCTTTCACAGCTTCATCGCCGGTGTTCGGCTCGACCGTTTCCCCGACCTCAGTGGCCCGGACAACCTGTGGGGGCTGCTGATCACCCTGACCAGCCGCAAGGTGAATGCCCACCTGAGACATGAAACGCGGCAGAAACGAGGGGGGGGAGCGGTTCGCGGCGAGTCGGTCTTCGTCGACCCACGCGATGTCGATCGCGGCGGAGGGATCGGCGGAGTCACCGATGACGACACTGGCCCCGACCTCAAGGCGGAACTGGCCGAGGCTTGCGATGCCCTGCTGACCAAACTCCCGGATGAACAGCTGCGGCAGATTGCCGTGATGCGGATGGACGGGTTCCTGGTCGACGAGATCGCGAGCCGGCTGGGAATCAGCAAGCGGGCCACCGAACGCCGGCTGCAGTTGATTCGTAAGACTTGGTCTGAGAACGCGGAGGAATAGGCCCGGTCCAAAACCCCCGTGCCGACGGCGAAACGGTTAAGCTTGAAATGGCGTGCAGGATGAAAAGGGACGACGGGCGGGCGACCGGTCCAATTGGGCATTGAAACTATATGGAATTCAGCGATCTCTCAGCTCGAGAATTGGCGCGTATCGACGCCATCTGTCTCGAATTCGAATCGCGGCTCCGCGAAGGCGAGGGTGATTCGATCGACCAGATCGTCGCCCAGCGCGGGGGAGGGTCTGCGGAGTTGCTGCGCCGTGAGTTGGAGGCGGTGCGGGCGGAGGTCGAACAGGATTTCCGGGCAGAGACGCTCTTCGCACCATTCGGGATCCCGGAACTCGAAATCCCGGAACTCGAATCGGATGAAGCGATTCCAAGTGGCCCCGACCCACGCGGCTCGACGCCAAACGGCTCGCTGCCGAGCGATTCGCCGCCGAGCGTCTCGGGGAGCCCCCAAACCCGAAACCGGCCGCGTCTGGCAGCGGTGGGCAGCTCACCGTCCCCGTCGGCAGGCTTTGGCTCGGCCGGCAGATTCCCTGCCCACCGAACCCCCACCGGCGGCGCCGGCCAGCGAGGAGAGGCGCCAACAGAGCGCCTGCCCCGCCAGGGTGATGTGATTGGCCCGTACCAAATCGGTCGGCCAGTCGGCCGAGGCGGGATGGGGGCCGTCTATGAAGCGATCGATCTGCGGCTCGATCGACTCGTGGCGATCAAATTCCTGGCCGCCGCCGGGAGTCGTCAGCGCGAGCTGGCCGAACGCTTCGAGCGCGAGGCCAAGGCGGTGGCGTCGTTGAGCCACCCCAACATCGTCGAGCTGTTTGATGTCGGTGTGATCTCCGGGCTGCCTTACGCCGTGATGGAGTTCCTGCGGGGGGAAACACTGGAGCAGCGGCTGCAAGGCGAATCAATGAGCCCGGGGGTGGTCCGGCGTCTGGGGGCCCAGATTGCCGACGCATTGGCCGCCGCCCACGCCGCCGGGGTCATCCATCGTGACCTCAAACCGCAAAACATCATGCTCCTGCCACGCAGCGGATCGAGCTCAGGGAGCGACGCGGTCGGCGGCAGCGACGCCGTCGCTGCCGACACCGCGGCCGCTGGCGACTCGCATCCTGCCGGCGACCCGTCGGACGCGTCGCTGGATTCGCCATCATTGGACTCGATGGTCAAACTCTTCGACTTCGGGCTCTCACGCGCCCCCCGCAGCGGGTTCGAGAGCGATCAGGACACCGATCCAGAGGCGGGGGACCACCGGACTCGCTCAGGAGTCATTTTGGGGACCCCGGGCTACTTGGCGCCGGAGCAGGCGCGTGGGGAGGCGGTCACGCACGCCGCCGATATCTTTGGTCTCGGTTGCATCCTCCACGAAGCCTTCTACGGCACACGCGCCTTCGACGGGGCAACTCCCGCCGAGCGGTTCGCCGCGGTGCTTCGAGAAGCCCCAACGGGAGCCCCAAACCGAAGGGGTGCCGACCCGGCCCTCGCCGACGTGATCGATCGCTGTTTGGCCAAAGAGCCCCACGATCGTCCTCCATCGGCCTCCGAAATCGCCGCCCAACTTCGCCGTCCCTTTGGCGATCTCGCTACCGAGTCGGGCCAGTGGAACCGGGACGCTCCCTCCCTCAGCCGGCGCCGCCTGCTCGAAGCCGCTGCCGGCGGTATCCTCGGCATCGCCGCCGGCGGTTGGTTAAAGCGGTACCAGCTGACCGATTTGAAAGGGATCCGCTCGCTCGCGGTCTTGACGTTGATTGACGAAACTGCGGCGGAGGAGATCAGCTTTCCGATGGGCCCGGCCGGGGACCGCACTCTCCTCTCCGGTGAGTTGCTCTCGGGAATGATCGTCAACGAACTTAGCCGCTTGGATGTGGTCACCGTCCCGAAATTCGTTCCCCAGATCGCCTCGACCCCAGCGGAATTTCGCAGGATCGGCAAAGAGATGGAGGTCGACGCGGTGCTCAGTGGGACCTTTCATCGCGTCTCGGGAGGTTCCGATTTGCCTGGCGAGGCTGACTCCGAACCCCAGATCGCATTCAACCTGCAAATCGTCTCCGCCGCCACCGGCACGCAGTTGTGGGGCGAGTCGGTTCTGTTGGACGGGGGCGAGAACTTCATCGAGCAAACCAGGATCGCCGGCACGATCGCCCAGGCCATCGGCTGTACCCTGGAGACCTCCGCCGCCTGTGAAGACCAACCCGCCGGCGATGCCTACGGCTGCTTGGTCAAGGCCCGAACGTACGCCGATCCCGACAGCGTCGCCGGGCTCCGGCGGGCCCTGGACTGTTTCCGGCACGCCAGCGAGGAGGATCCGAACCTTGCTGCCTCCCACGCAGGGATCGCCTTGACCTCGATCACACTGGCCGCCCAGAGCTCCGGGGCGGAGGCGACCGAGCAGATCGAGACCGCACGCAATGGTGTCGATGCCGCGTTGAAGCTGTCGAACATGTCGGTCGATGCCAGGCTTGCCAAGGCAATGCTGCAGTGGCAGACGCTCTACCAATACGACGGCGCCCTGCGCGAACTTCGCGAACTCAGCATGGTCGCCACCAATCACTGGCAAGTGCATCACCAGTATGGCCTGCTGTTGCTGCTCCTGGACTGCCTCCCCCAAGCACTCGATTCACTCCGCCTGGCCAAGCGATTGCACCCCGCATCGGTGCTGCTCAAGACCGATCATTGGCGAGCCGAGTGGTTCCGGGGAGAAACGGAACGGGCGATTTTGGAAGCGGAGGTGATCCGGGACGACTACGACGCGGCGCCGCTGGCGCGGGGTCTCCTGATCGATATTCATGAACAGTCCCGCGACTTCGAACGCGCCGCGGCACAGGATGACCAGATCCGGTGGCAGCCAAACGACTCGCTTGAGGACTACTTCGCCCAGCGTAGCGAGCGATTGGACCAGCTCCCCTATGGCCCCTTCGGTCCCGCTTTGAACCGGCTGATCCTCGAGCAGCGCCGCGAGGCATCCGAAGCGCACGATTCCGCCGACCCCGCCGGGAGGGAGTCGACCGAACGGCAGCTGGCGCGTCTCCGAAACGCGCCGACCCCGATGTTGCCGCTGTTGCTCGCCAAGCATCCGGCACTCCAGGGCATGACCGGTTCGGCGGCGGCGCTGGAACTGCTGCCGTCGCAGGACCTGCTCCGGGCGGTCGCCGATCACGGCTCGATCTGAAATCCACCCCGCCGCTTCAGAGGCGGGCACTCGTCGACCGACGTTTGATCGAGGTGACTCCCCATTGCTTGCTCGATCCGCCGCAGCAGTTCTTGCAGGCTCGATTCCGGCCCCTCGACATCCATTCTCACCGAACCGTCGGGCTCGTTGCGGATGAAGCCGTCAACGCCGAGCCCCCGCGTTTGGTGGGCCGCCGTGGCGCGGAACCCGACCCCTTGGACATGCCCCGTGAAACGGACGACGTAGCGGACGGGGCGGTCGCTGTTGCTCATTTCGACTCTTCTTCGCCGAGCGTCTTGTCGGGCTCCTCCCCGGTCGTCGTTGTGCCCCCGCTGGGCGACTTTAGGGCGGCGGGAACCGGGTCGGTCGAAATCCGTTCGGCGACGACCAAGCACATGTCGTCAATCGGGACCGCCCCGCCGAGATGCTCGAACACGGCGTTGACGATCCGATCCTTGACCGTCTCCGCGTCCCCCCCTTGGGCGACCAACGCACGAATCTTGTCGATCCCGAACTCGCGATCTCGGCTGTCCATCGCTTCGTTCAACCCATCGGTGTACAGCACGGCCATGTCGCCCCGCCCCATCGGAAACTCGACCGACTCGTATTCCATCCCCTCGTCGATCGCGATCGGCAATCCTGATTCCTCGCTGCCCGGTTCGACCAGGCTTCCGTCAGCAGACCGCCGCACGATCGGAGCCATATGGCCCGCGTTGACGACCGTTACGGTTTCCTGGCCAGGTTCGATCACCATCACCAACAGCGTGACGAACCGTTCGACATGCAACCGGCTCATGCGGTCGTTGAGCCGTCCGATCGCCTTGCCCGTGTCCCGGTCACTGGCAAGGCAAAAGCGGGCCTCGGCCGACAGCTTCGCCATGTACATCGCCGCTGCGACGCCATGGCCGACCACGTCTGCGAGGATGATCGCCACCCGGCCGTCGGGAAGTGGGACATAGTCGAAGTAATCGCCGCCGATGTGATGGGCGGCCCGGTAAAAGCTCCGGACGCGAAAACCGTCTGCCTCGGGTGGCTTCTGCGGCAAAAACGCTTGCTGGACCTCGGTGGCCAACTTCAAGTCCTGTTCCACCTCCCGCTGCCGGAGCGCCTGCTCGTGCATCCGCGCATTGTTGATCAGAACCCCGGCTTGAGCCGCAACGCCGGCGAGCAGGTCGACATCCTCGTCGCGAAACTGGCCCCGACCCCGAGTCGAATCGATCTGAAGCGCCCCGATCGGGTTTCCCTCATCGTCGTGCAGCGGGGCGCAGACCAGCGAGCGGATGGAGAAATCGGCGATCGATTCGCTGCTGTCAAAACGGCTGTCGTCCATCGCATCGAACGACAGGACCGCTTCCCCCGACCGCATCGCCTTGTGGATGATCGTCCGGCTGATGCGGATCGTTTCTGTCTCATCGCGCTCGTGACGCAGTTTGACCCACTTGGGAACCAACACCCCGTCGGGATCTTTCATCACCACAAACCCGCGGTCAGCCGACGGGAAGATGTCGAACAGACTTTCCAAGATCTTGGGCAGCACGTCGTCGAGCGCGAGTGCCCCGGTCAGGTTGCGGTTGATCTTCGTCAGCGCCGCCAACTTGGCCTCCGCCGTGGCGGTCATCTTGAGACCACCCTCACTGGAGTAGTACTCCACCTTCGCCCCCGGAGCCGACTTGGTTTCGTGATCGTCGACCATCACGATCCCGAAGCTCGATCCCTCAAAGGTCATCTCCGACCCAGACTGCGAGAAGGGCGGCGTCGTCTCCTGGTGAAAGATCAGCTCCACATCACTGATCCGGATGCGGTCCCCCTCCTGCAGCTGTTGCGGCGCCGTCAACAACTGGCCGTTCAAAAACGTCCCATTGCGGCTGCCCAGATCCTCAACCGTGTACTCCTCCCCCTCCCGGACCAACTTCGCGTGGTAGCGGCTGACTGCCCCCGCGTCGACCACGATATCACACCCCGGATGCCGGCCGATCGATGTCTCCAGCGGCCCCAACTCAAACCGCTCGATCCCGTTGCCGTTGGTATTGGTCGAAAGAAACGCCATGGGGACCCGAGCGTGAGAAACATCGAACGTTGACCTGGGGTCGAGATTCAGCTGGAGACCACTGATTGTAGAAGCCCCGCGCCGGCCCACAATGGGGAAATCGGCTTGACCAATATCGAGCTGCCCCCTACCTTGCTGCAAGCGAGCTGGCGCGGGGAGCTCCCCTGCGGCCCGGGATGCCCCTGCGGCCCGGGATGCCCCTGCGGCCCGGGATGCGACGCGCGCCTTTGCAAGGACCGCCCGCCCCTCCCCCACCTCCTGCCCGATGGTGTAATTGGCAACACAGCGGATTCTGGTTCCGTCGTTCTAGGTTCGAGTCCTAGTCGGGCAGCTTCAGGGCAAGTCAGCCAAGGCCCTACGAGCATGAGCCTTCGTTCTGGTGCGTCTTTCGCGATGGCCACAGCCAGCCACTGGGTTCGGACGGACCCTTGCTCGATGACGTCATCGGAATCGATCGGCGAAGTCGGCCGAGCACTGTTGTGGGTGCGAACTTCTCTACACTGCGTTTCGAGCAGCCACTTCCCGAAGCCCCCCGAATGTTGACACAGGGAGTGCGAACCGGCGAGAATACACGGCGACGCGATCTCGCCAACGGGCGAAAACATCCATCCGAGCCGGCGAGAATAAGTGGGTGCCACCCACCTTGCCGAAGGTGACGACCGGTGAGAATAAGCACGGGGTAATCGCGTGCTGTCAGTGGTCAGCGTATCTAGACCTACGGTCCATCGAGCGGAAACGAATTCCAGGATTCGTGTTGATCCCGCGTGCCTGCTAACCTCGCCCGCGTGCCTGCTAACCTCGCCCGCGTGCCTGCTAACCTCGCCGGTCGTTACCGTTAGCCGATGAGCGGTTGTGGTGCTGGCGGTCAACCATCCGTTGCCGATGTCACGTCGCCGATGTCACGTCGCCGATGCCATTCGATCCAGCGGACTGGTCACCGCCAGCCCAGGCCGATTCATGACGTGCGTGTAGATCATCGTCGTCTTCACGTCCTTGTGCCCAAGCAGTTCCTGCACCGTGCGAATGTCAGCTCCATCTTCAAGCATGTGAGTCGCAAAAGAATGTCGCAAAGTATGTGGTGTCGCCGGTTTCGTGATCGAGGTGCGTCGCAATGCTTTCCGCATCGCGTCAGCGAAAGTACTTTCATGGACATGATGGCGGCGGATGACACCGCTTCGAGGATCTGGCGAAAGTTGCCGAGCAGGGAACACGTATTGCCACCCAATTTCGCGATCCGCGTTGGGATACTTGCGGTGCAGTGCGAAGGGTAGGTAGACCCGGCCGAAGCCATCTTGCAGATCATCTCGATGGATCGATTTGGCTGTCTCGATGCAGCGTTGCAGTGGTTCCACAACGAATTCTGGAAGCACCGTCACACGATCCTCTTGCCCTTTGCCATTGCGGACGACGATATGGCCCGTGTCGAAGCAAACGTCCTTGATCCGCAAACAGCGACATTCGCGATGCCGTAGCCCACTTCCGTACATCAAATGAAACATCGTCGCCTTCGTTCCACGCATGAAGCTCATCAACTCAGCCACTTCGCGTTTGCTCAGCACAACCGGACGGTATTGACTCGCCTTGGCACGCACGCGCTGGATGAACTTCAAGTCACGACCCACAACTTTTCCGTAGTAAAAAAGCAAGGCGGAGAGAGCTTGGTTTTGCGTTCCCGCGGTGACTTCCCCCGCCACGGCCAAATCGGTTAGGAACTGACCGATTTCCGGCTCGCCGTAATTCTGAACCTGATCATCATCCAAATGCCGTATGAATCGCAGAAGCCAGTTGACGTATGTCTCCTCCGTCGTTTTCGGATGATGCAGAACTCTCATACGGGCCCGCATCACCCGAGCCGCCTCCGGCTCCTCAGGATCGAGCGTCCCCGGTAGCCCTTCTCCAGGAATCCCATTTTGGCCGCCGCCCCCAGCGCCACACCGCCGTTCCACCTCGGCCAATTCTCCCAGTTTGAGCTTGAAGGGAGC
>CAYWXT010000099.1:0-18175 GCA_964462125.1 uncultured Pirellulaceae bacterium
CGTCAGTGGGACGCGGTCCACGACAGCCATTCCGAGGCTGGAACCAAACAGCGCCTGCACCGTCGCCACGTCGGATCGGTTCAACTGGATCCACATCCGGCCCCCCTCGGAGACCCATCGGCGGAGCGCCGCGGCCGCTCCTGGCTCCTGTTTCAAGCGTTGACCGGCAACCACGACCTGTCGCACTGGATCCCAGCCTTCGATCGTCGCTGGCAGCAGTCGCTCGTTCGGGGAGGCGATCATCCGTGGCAAGCCGCGCGTCTTGAGCATCGCCAACAAGGCTTCATACGCCAGGTCTTGCAATGGGTCATCGTCCTGCATCGGATCGACGGTTCCATCGTGCAGAAACGCGGTCCCTCCCGGCGGGAAGACTTGCTTCAAATGCGTGCCGCTGGTCCCATCCGCTTCGGCAGCCCCCGAAACGACACGACCGACAACCTCAACCTGATTGGCCGGTCCCAGGTCCCGAGGCAGGTGCACGGGAATGGTCGTCTCGCGGGTCGCCCGCCCCGGCACCCACACGTCGCGGCCGAAGCGAAGTTCGGGCGCCGATTTCCAATGCACCGTCGCTCGCACCACCGCCGCCGCATCCGATTCATTCCTAACGGAAACGCGGACCAACCCCCAGCGGCCCGGAGCAAACGACCGCAACCCGACCGACGAACCCAAACGGGTCACATGAACCGACTCATTCCCGACCGATTCATCACCGCTGGCCCAGCGTCCCACCCCAAAACTCAACGCGCCGGCCAGGACCAACGCGCACACCGGCACCACCGATGACGGGAACAAAACGCGATCGGAGTCTAGGGAGAACACGGTTGATCCCAGGAAAACGAGGGTTGGCCGGGAGACGGAGAACGTAGCATAGCGGATGTCGCGCATGGGCGACGGGTGTGAATCGAAACGATCTGCTTTAGAATTCATCCTGGCGGGTTCAGGATGGGTCGTTTGGCAACAGCGGGGGGACGTCATGATCGACCGCAGAAAATGCTGTTCGCTGCTGGTTGCTGGGGGCGCAGCGATCGGTTCGGCGATCATGGCGGTGCCCGCAATCGTCGCAGCGATGAGCCCGGTATGGAAAGGACGTTCCGGTCCGGCATGGCGCCCAGCCGGTCGGATCGATGATTTTCCGCTCGGGAAAATCGAGCCGGTCACGGTTTCTGTTGGCCGGGGCGATTGGGCCCGTTCACTCGACACCAAGTCAGTCTATGTGTGGCGGCGGTCGGAGGAGGATGTCGTCGTCTATTCCCGGAACTGTACCGATCTGAGTTGCCCGCTCACGTTCGACCCCGGTAGCGAATGTTTTTTTTGCCCTTGCCACGGAGGGATTTTTGGCAAGGATGGCCAACCGATGGCCGGGCCACCCCTAAAGCCGCTGTATCGGTACGACAGCCGGCTTCGCGATGGCATATTGGAAATCGATCTGTACTCGCTGCCGCCGATGACTTGACACCGGGAGGGGTCGCATGGCCCGCAAGGTCCGAGAGTGGGTGGTCGACCGTTTCGCCCTGCATGCGATCTACGGTTCGTTGCTGGACCGCCGGGTGCCGCGCGCCCATTGGTATTCCGGCGACGGCTCCACGCTGCTCGCGCTGCTGGGGATTCAGGTCTTGACCGGCGCGGTGTTGGCGCTGACGTACTCGCCCGCAGCCGATTCGGCGTACGAAAGTGTCGTCTACATCAGCGACGAGCAGACGCTCGGCTGGTTCATCCGTGGCCTCCATTACTGGTCGGCCGGGGCGATGATGGTGATGGTCACGTTTCACCTCTTCCGCCAGTTGCTCCTGGGGGGATACAAGTCACCTCGGGAGGGAACGTGGATCATCGGCGTGCTGTTGTTTTTCTGCGTGCTGATGCTGTCCTACACCGGTTACCTGTTGCGATGGGACGAGCGGTCGATCCACGGGGTGCGGGTGATGCTTCACATGTTGAACCGTGTTCCGCTGATCGGCGAGTCGTTATTGCTGTTCGTCCAGGGAGGCCCCGACATCGGTCCGCGCACGTTGACGCGGCTCTATGCGGTGCATGTGCTGCTGGTGCCGCTGTTGATGTTCCTGCTCGTCGGCGTTCATCTGTATCTGGTGATCATGCGCGGCACGATCACCGACATCGAACGACGAGAACCGGTGGCGACGGCCGAGCAACAGCAGGAGCTTTACAAGCAAGAAGCAGCATCGCCAGAAGGGGGTGAGACGTTCTTCCCCTTCACGATGCTCAAGGCCGGAATCATGGCCGCCGTGGTGGTGACGGTGACGCTACTGCTCACACTGACGGTTGGGCCTCAGGAGCTTCACCCCGAGGCGAACTTGACCGACGCTTCGCAGCCGGCCGAGGAGTGGTGGTATTGGTGGTTCAGTGGTTTGATTGCGCTGCTGCCACCGGCGATCGCGCCCTGGTTCGTTGTCGCGTTTCCCCTCCTGGTCTTCATCGGGTTGCTACTGCTGCCATTTCTTGACCGTTCGCCGCTGCGGGGGATTCGCAAGCGGCCGATTTGGCTGGTCATTGTCGTGCTGCTGATCATCGCGATCCTGGTCCTCTCCGATTACCGGCGACGTTCGGCGTTCACCGGATGGCCCGAGGACCATCCGCCCACCATTCCGGCCGGCATGGCATTGCCAGCACAGGCCGAAACGGGGCGGCTGCTGTTCGCGCGCTATGGCTGCAACAGCTGTCACTCAATCGGCGGACGGGGACGCCAGGTCGGGACCGATTTTGCCTTGCTACGGGGACAGCTGTCGCGCGAGAAGATCCGCGAGTATATCCTGCGACCGCCGCCGGAGATCGTGATGCCCAGCTATGAGGGACGCTTGGATGAGGACGAATTGATTGCGCTTGTCGAGTTTTGCCATGTTGTTCAGACCTTCCCGCTGCGTGATTGAGCGGCCCCTCGGGGTCGTCGCATTCGGCGTGGTCACCGCTTTTCTGGCGTTGGCCGGCTGCCATGCGGACCACCGGCAATCGATGCTGCATCCGGCCAGTTCAGCTTCGTCTGAAATCGCCGGGTTGTGGTGGTTCCTGTTCGCCGTCTGCACCACCGTTTTCGTGGTCGTGATCGGGCTGCTGTTGATGGCCATTTGGGGTCGCCCTTCGGCTTCGCAACCGCCCTCCGATGCGCGAGGTTCGTCGGGTCAGGACGGTTCGTTGGCCACCGCTCCCCGGTCACCCCTGGGGCACCGTTTCATCGTGGTCAGCGGCATCATCGTCCCGTCATTGGTGCTGGTCGCCCTGCTCGTCGTTTCGGTCCGCGCGCAGGTGGCTTTGGCGACGCCCGAGCCCGACTTCACGATCCGCGTGGTGGGGCACATGTGGTGGTGGGAAGTCCGCTACCCGGAGCACCAAATCGTAACGGCCAACGAGATCATCATCCCGGTGGGCGAGCCGGTGCGGGTGGAGTTGACCTCGGCGGACGTCATCCACAGCCTGTGGGTCCCCAACTTGCAAGGCAAGATGGACATGCTGCCGGGGAAGATCAACACAACCTGGCTGGCGTCAAACCGTACGGGGACGTTCCGCGGCCAGTGCGCCGAGTACTGTGGCGTCCAGCATGCCTTGATGGGGCTGCATGTCCGCGTCTTGCCCCGTGACGAATTTGACGCCTGGGTGGCCGATCGCCAACGGGCGCCGAAGGTCGAACAGACCGACTCGATTCGCCGCGGCCGCGAGGTCTTTTTCGACGTCGGTTGCGACTCCTGCCACGCGATCGCGGGGACGGAAGCGACCGGGCCGCGGGGGCCTGACCTGACCCACGTCGGCAGCCGCGAAAGGATCGGTGCCGGATTGCTGCCGAACAATCGCGGCAACCTCGGCGGCTGGATCAGCAACCCGCAAGCGATCAAACCGGGGAACCTGATGCCGCGGACACACATCCCGGCCGAGGACCTGCACCCGCTGCTCGATTATCTCGAAAGTCTCCAGTAAAAGGCCTGCCGGTGTCGCCGAGCTTCGAAGCCGAACAGCAACTTCGCCGCACCTGGGCACCTGCCCGTGGGTTTCCGGGGGTGCTCTCCGAGGTCAACAACCAGCTGATCGGGGTGCGGTTCATGGTCACCGCATTTCTGTTTTTTTTGATCGGTGGCGTCCTGGCGTTGTTGATGCGGATCCAGTTGACCGTCGCGGAGAACGATTTTCTCGGCCCTCAGGTCTTCAACGAGCTGTTCACGATGCACGGCTCGACGATGATGTTCCTGTTTGCGGTCCCCTTCCTGGAAGGCTTGGCCTTGTACCTGTTGCCGCTGATGATCGGGGCTCGCGACGTCGCCTTTCCTCGGCTGACCGCCTTCGGCTATTGGGTCTATCTGTTCGGCGGTTTGCTGTTCTACGCCAGCTTTCTATTTGGCTCGGTCCCGGACGTGGGCTGGTTCGGCTACACGCCCCTTTCGACATCGCGGTTCACGGGCGTTTCGACCGACTTCTGGCTTCTGGGCTTGAGTCTGGTGGAGGTGGCGGGGCTGACCGCGGCGGTGGAGATCGTGGTCACAATCTTGAAGTTCCGCGCTCCGGGCATGACGTTGGGCCGGATGCCGCTGTTCGTTCTGACGCTGTTGGTCGTCGGGGTGATGATCCTGGTCGCCTTCACGGTCTTGCTGACGGCGACCGTGCTGTTGGAGCTCGACCGGGTGTTCGACACCGCCATTTTTGATGTCCAGCGGGGCGGCAGTGACCTGCTCTGGCAGCACCTGTTCTGGTTCTTCGGGCATCCCGAGGTGTACATCATGTTCTTGCCGGCGAGCGGAATCATCTCGATGGTGATTCCGGCATTCTCTCGGCGACCGGTGGTCGGGTACGTCTTGATCGCGGTGGCGATCCTGGTCACTGGGTTTGTCAGCTTCGGCTTGTGGGTCCATCACATGTTCGCGACGGGGCTACCCGATTTGTCCATGGCGTTTTTTACCGGCGCGAGCCTGATGATCGCGATCGCCAGCGGCGTACAGGTGTTCGCCTGGATCGCGACCTTGTGGGGGAGCGGTCCCGAGCTGAAGGCGCCACTCTGCTTCGCGCTCGGGTTCGTGTTTCTGTTCGTACTGGGGGGCTTGACCGGTGTGATGGTGGCGGTGGTGCCATTCGATCAACAGGTTCATGACACGTACTTTGTGGTCGCTCACTTTCATTACGTGTTGATCGGTGGGGTACTGTTTCCGATTTTCGCGGGGCTTTACTACTGGCTGCCCAAGGTGACGGGTCGGAAGATGCATGAGCAACTGGGACGTTGGAGTTTTTTGGCAATGTTCCTGGGCTTCAACATCACCTTTTTCCCGATGCACATCATGGGGTTCTTAGGCCTGCCGCGGCGTGTCTATACCTATCGGCCGGAGCTGGAACTCGACGGCTATAACATGGTGACAACGACCGGGGCGGGGCTGTTGGGGATGGGGGTACTGCTGTTTCTGGTCGACGTGGCCTACAGTCTGCGCCGCGGCCAGAGGTCGGGGAACAACCCTTGGAATGCAGATTCACTCGAGTGGGCGTCGGCGTCGCCGCCGCTTTCCTATTCGTTCGTCGATTTTCCGGTCGTGGGCGGCCGGCATCCGTTGTGGGAACCGGAAGCGGCGTCGGAACTCGAGGCGGTGAGGGATTTACGTCGGCAGTTGTCAGCGGAGCCTCAGCACTGGCGGGGCACGTTGGTGACCGACGCTACCGACACGCGGCCCCAGGCGATCCAGTTTCTGCCCTCCCCCACATACATTCCCTTTTGGACCGCGGCAGCAACGTTGGCAGCGGCGGCGGGCGTCTTGGCGCAGTCGTACATACTGGCTTCCGTCGCCGTTTTGATATTGGTCGTATGTGTGGCCAATTGGCTCCGCCCCCACCGCGTCACTTTGCGGATGCTTGAACGAAGCGATTTGGCTGAACGAACAGGGCTGCCGGTCATTCCCACGGGGACCGCTTCGGTCGGTTGGTGGGGGATGCTGGGCTTGCTGACGATCATCGGTTCCTCCTTCGCCGCTCTGATTTATTCCTACTTTTACATCCGCTTGTTCTCGGAACAGTGGCCTTCGCAAGGGTTGAAGCCACCGGACCTGTTGCCGGGAGCGGTTGCCGTTGCGGCGGTGCTCGGCGGCGCTCTTGTGCAGCGTTGGGGGTTTCGCCAACTTCACGCTGGAAGCATCCAACGTGTGGGTGCCAGTTTCAGTGTGACCGCCGGCGCCGGGCTCGCGTACCTCGCGGCGCAGTTTTGGGACTGGTCCCACCTGGGGTTTGTGCCGCAGACGAGTGCCTATGCGTCGCTGGTATTCGTGATCGGTGGGGCGATGTCGATATTGATATCCGTGGGGATCGCCTTCGCGATCGCCGGTCAGTGGCGGTTGCTGTGGGGCGGACCGCCGGTGCTTGCGCATCTGCGGCTGCACATGGAGGTGAGTCGGTTGTACTGGTCATTCGCGGTGGTGATCGCCGTGGTTGTCTTCGCCACGCTTTCCCTTTCCCCCCTTTTTTTGTGACAAATCATCGGGAGCCCTTTGAGATGACCGGTCGGTCAACAACCGCGGCTGCGGGACCTGGACGCTTGTCATTCGGCTTGTTTGGTCCAGCGATCGCCTGGTTGGTTCATCTGGTTGCCGTCGCAATGATAGCCGAATGGGGATGCATCTCCGGCATTCATGAGTCGGAATTTCTCGGCGTCACCGCGGTGGCTTGGGGCGTGGTCTCGGTCACGATCGTTACGGCGCTGGTCGCCGTGGCTGGAACGTGGGTCGCGTTTCACGCCTATCGTCAACAACGAGGGTCGGATGCGGAGCGATCGCGGGACGAACGAACGGATCTCTTTATGTCGAAAGCCGGGTTGCTCGCGGGTACCCTTTTTGTGTTGATCATTTTGGTGGAGAGCATCCCGGTTCTGTATTTTCTGGCGGGGTGCTGAGCATGTCGTCGAAGTCCTGGATCGTCGCTGTTGGCGGCGCGGCATCGATGTTTTTGTTCGCCAGCGAGGCCCTCGCGCACGGGGCGCCTCTGGACCGCTGCGTGACGTGGCGCGATTGGAACACCGATCCGGTGATCCTGATGAACCTAGCCGTGGTCGCTTGGCTTTATGCCCGGGGATGGAACCAGCTGCAGCGGGGCCGCGGCAATCGGCCGGTAGGGACGGCGGTCCAGGCTTGCTGCTTCGCGGCCGGAATCCTCGTGACCGCCGCCGCCTTGATCTCGCCCTTGGATCCACTCGGCGAACAGTTGGCATCGGCCCACATGGTCCAGCACATGGTCTTGATGACCGTGGCGGCTCCCCTGTTGATTCTGGGCGCCCCGTCACGCGTCTGCTTTTGCGGGCTTCCACCAGCTTGGCGCCGGTTCACGGCTCGTTGGCCACGTCGGCTGGGCGGGATCGTTCAACGACACCTCGGATCGTTGACCGCGATCTGGGGGCTGCATGCGTTCGGACTCTGGGTGTGGCATCTGCCGGTGCTGTACGGTGCGGCGGTGCAGCAGCCGTTGATTCACGACGCCCAGCACCTGACGTTCTTCGTCGTCGCCTGCCTCTTTTGGCAGCCGTTGCTTGACCCGGCCATCCGGAGTCCAATCCATGGTGGCTTGGCGGTGTTGTACTTGTTCACCACGACGCTGCACGCCACCGTGCTGGGCGTCTTCATGACCATCGCTCCGGCGCCGTGGTATCCCGAGTACATCGGGCGCTGCGAACTGTGGGGGATCTCTCCGCTGGAGGACCAGCAGTTGGCGGGACTGATCATGTGGATGCCGGCTTGTCTACCGTACGTCCTCGCCGCGGTGGGATTGTTCGCCCGAGCGATTCAGGATCCAGGGGGACAGCAGGCGGGAAACCAAGTGAGGGTGCGACGATTGGGAGGGACAATATCATGAGCCGTACGCCGATGACTCGTACGATGTTGGTATTTTCTGTGCTCGCTCTCTCGTTGGTCACCGCGGTCGCCTTTGACGTTGGCTACCGTGGTTCGACTCGGTTTCCGGTTCAACCGGTCTGGCCAATGGGAGATGCAGATCGGGAACGGGGGCGGCGTCTGATTACCGACTACGGGTGCGGCGCGTGTCATACGATCCCCGGCATCCGCCGTGCGACCGGCCGTGTCGGCCCCAAGTTGGAAGACTTTGTCGATCAAATGTATATCGCTGGCGTGCTCGCCAATACTCCGGAGAACCTGAACCGCTGGCTGCAGCACCCAACGGAGGTCAATCCGTTGACCGCCATGCCGGAGATGGGCGTCTCGGAGAAGGAAGCCCGCGATATGGCCGCTTACCTCTACACGATGCGGTGACTGTTCGATGCGAGAGGGTGCAAACCGATCTGACCGTTCGCGCCGCGCGCCGTTGATCGGCTCGGTGACGCCCGCGGATATCTTGCTTGCCTCGATTCTGGTCTTGGTGCTCGGCCTGTGGGTCGTCACACGGACCACAGACAATCGCGAGGGCGGCCGGCACGCTCACCCGCCGGGAGAGCAGGGTGGCGTGATCGTTTCTCTCGGGGACGACCGTTACCATGCCGAGGCGCTGATTGAAGCGGGCGGAATGATCCGTTTGATCATGTTGGGGGCGACCACGGACCAGTTGATTGACGTGGAGGATCAACAGCTCGTTGGCTACGTTCGCGGGATCGACAACGAAGTCACTCGGGTTGAGCTTCGCGCCGATCCCCAGCCGGGAGACACCGCGGGGAGGACGTCGCAGTTTGTTGGGGAGTTACCCCAGGCGCTGCGCGACCGAGCGTTGCACGTCACGGTGACATCGCTGCGGATCAAGGGAGAACGTTACCGCGTGGGGTTCGCATGGCCAGACGATCGGGACGGGCATGACGACACGCACCAACAGTTGGCCATGCCGTCCAAGGTGGAGGACGACGCGGAGAGACAGCTGTATCTCGAGCCGGCAGGCGCATACAGCGCGGCGGATATCGTCGCCAACGGCAGTTTGACCGCGTCGCAAGCTTATTCGGGATTTCAGGCGGAGCACGATTTGGATCCGCAAGCGGGAGACCGTCTGTGCCCGATCACGCAAACCAAAGCAAACGCCACATGTGTTTGGGTGATCGCTGGCGAGCAATACACCTTCTGTTGCCCGCCCTGTATCGACGAGTTCGTCAGTTTGGCAAAACGCGCACCGGACGACATTCAGCCCCCGGAGGCTTACGTCAAGGAATGAGCCACGTGTGGGTCACGGGACAGCGGCACTTTTCGATCCCATGAAACTTCGCGTGGCACCTGTGCCAAGCCTCCACGGTTCGGGCGTGAACTGTCGCTAGGGGAAAACTGGGCTCTGTCTGAAAACCCTGAGGCGACAGCGTTGCTCATCGCGTCCACGCGAACCAAATGGTGACGGCAACGAGAATCATGGCGAGGAGATACGCCAGCCGTTCGGCCCAGAGATGTCCCATCGGTGTTCTCCTTTGACAGGATCGCGTTCATACCCAAGCGAATCGCTCAGAGACAAACCTGAAGTGGGGCACCCCCAACTGAATCAAGGATGCTTCGACCACGTCCATCATCGGGTCGGGGCCACAGGTGAGGTAGCGAGGATTCTCGAGGGAGGTCTTGGCAATTTGTCGTTCGAGTAGTTCCTTGGTGACGATTCCGGTCTCCCCCTGCCAGCCGTCCGGCGGCGATTCCAAGACATGGACGATCGTCAAGCGGAAGTCGCGGGCGATCCGTTCCAGTTCTTTCCGGAACGGAATCTCTTCCCAACTCGGGTTGGCATAGAGGAGCCAAAAGGGACGGCTGTCCATTCGGTCGCGACAACTTTTTAAAATACTCATCACCGGCGTCACGCCGATTCCGCCGACGATGAAGATCGCTCCATCGGCATCGGAGTCGATTCGGAATGACCCGTAGGGGCCTTCCAGATAGGCTCGTTTTCCGGGCGAGATGTCGCCCACGGTCTCGGTGAAGTCCCCCAGCGCTTTGATGCCGAACTCGACACGGTCCGGCGATTGATCGCTGGAAAGAAACGAAAACGGGTGCTGTTGCAGCGTCCAGGGCGATTCGTTGACGGTCAGCCATGCGTATTGCCCCGCCCGGAAGTGAATGCCGGAATGCCCGTCAGGTTCGAGCACCAAGCGGTGGACATCGGGACTCTCTGGATGGACTTCAACCACTTTCCAAGGTTGGCGGGCGAAACGCAACGGCTTGACCCCACGTGAGATGCCCCACAGCCCCAGCGGAATCACCGCTGCGATGACCCACGCGGCGCGTTTCCAAAAACCTGACACGTAGTGCTCCACTTGGAGACCGTGTGCTAGGCCGATCAGGATCACCAAAACCGCAAGCCCCCCGTGACTCAGACGCCACCATTCGTAATTGAGGCGAAACGTCAACCGCCAAAGCGAGAGCACGATCAGCAGGACCAGGGCGATCACGACGACAACGAGGGAAACGGCGCGAGGCAGATTCGACCAGGGGTTGAGGAAATCGAGAAACTCCGAATTGGCAAGGAAAAGGACCACCGGGTGCAGCAGGACAAAGCCGACCGCCAACATCGCCGCGATCCGGTGAAACCGCACCTCCGCATCGGTCCCGAAGTAGGGCATCACCCAACCAAAGCGGCTCGTCGTGGCGAATTGCAGTCCCAGCATCACGTAGCCGACGAGTCCCAACCCAACGCCCAGTTCGATCCAGAACCCGCGTCCCTCGGGGCGCTCGCCCAGCATCGCGAGGCTCAGTGGCAACAGGGCGAGGAGCAGATAGAGGGCAGTCCAGAAGAATGCTCGCAACAGTACATGCAATCGGGGCAAATCACCTACTCCCTTCAATGTGGATCAGGCTTGGCACCTTGGACCGACCTCGCCGACCGAATCTGTCCGTGTCCTGAGGGAGGAGATCGGGGCAAATCGGGTGCCAAGGGACTCGTCGTGGAAATGGGCGGGGAGGTCACTGAGGTCCGACATTTCTGCAACAACGGCTTGGAGAGATTGATTCGATGGCTTGGCAACTTGGCCGACTCTTTGTTGGGCATGTACGGGTTGTTCGCATCATCACCTCCGCTGGGAAGCTGGGACGTGATTTTGTGTCGGTGAAAGTTTGGTGAACAGCTTGGGTTTGCCGAAGGGGATCATCGTGGCCGATCCCCTCGGGGCTCATCGTGCCTTCCACGGATGGATCCCATTTCACACACCTCCCACGGCGCTGGTCCGGGGACACGGCGTGGCGACGGAGAGTCGCGTCGGGTTGCGGATGACGCCGGAGTGAAAGAACGACCACGTGAGACCGCACCGAAGAACCGAGACCGCGGCCGCGGCTGATCCACCGCCGGCCGCGTTGGAGCCGTCGGCGCCACCGGAGTTGCTGCTCGTCTGTGAAGCCTGGTCGAGCAGCTTGACCGATGGCCGTTGGCGTTTCTCGATCGAGACCACGGCCGGTGCGCCGGTGCTGGAGGCGGCGGACGAGGAGCCAGGCGATTTGAACCGTTTGACGCTGCTCGCCGCGGTCCGGGGATTGGAGGCGATCGATGGCCCCGCTTCGGTGATCCTGTTGAGCACCAACCGGTACCTGATCCGTTCGCTGGCCGATTCTCTGCCGCGGTGGCGGGTAAATGATTTCGCCTGGGAACACTTTGGCCGCGTGATCGACATTCAACACGCCGACTTGTGGCGAAGGATCGATCGGGCCGTGCGGATTCACCGTGTCGAGGCGTGTTTGGTTTCCTCCCGCTTGGTTAGCTCGGGGCGGATAGGAGCGACGGAACAATGGAACCTGAAAGATCCGAAATCATCGGGGGGGGAATCATCGACGTTTCGAATCGATCGACCGCATGCCGGTGTCGCCCCACCGCAAACGGCGCGGACGCCGGCTGACGGCCTGCGCCGTCTGTTGTTGGGGTTCCCAGCATCGACGGAGGCATCACCGGCAGAGGCGGCTGGTCGCGTGATGCCGGAGGGGAGGCGCCGGGGGAGCGGGCGTCATCGATTCACCTCCGCCGACTTGATGGAGGCCCCATGAGCGCCGTTTGAGCCATCGGCTGACCTTCGGAACGCTGAACGCTGAATTCTGAATTTGATTTTCCCACGCCACTCGATTGCCCGATCCAACTATGCACACGGAACTTTCGCTTTCCAATATTCACCGACTGATCGAAGGAACCCACGAGAATCCCTCCAGCTTGCTGGGGCCCCATCGCATCGATTACCCGGGCGGGGGGGCGATCGCCGTGCGGAGCTACCTGCCGGAGGCCCAGGCGGCGTGGTTGATCGACCGCGCCGACGGGGCGCGGCGTCCGATGCGGAGGCTGCACCCGGCCGGTTTTTTCGAGGGCATTTGCGGTTGTCCGGTCGACGCACCGGGTTGGGAATCACAAGATGAGGGGGAACGATTCAATGCCCGCTCCAGGTATCGCATCCAGATGGCCAAAAAAACCGGCGAAGTCGTCAGCATGCACGACCCCTACGCTGCTCCCTCCATCCTGACCGACTACGACCGATACTTGTTCGGCGAGGGACGCCACCGGCAACTCTACGAGCGGCTGGGGGCTCACCTGCGGGTGGTCGACGAGGTTCCCGGGGTCAACTTCGCTGTTTGGGCGCCGAACGCGCGCACGGTGCAGATCGTGGGGGACTTCAACGATTGGGATGGGCGCGAACATGTCGCGCGAGTTCACCCGCATTTGGGCGTTTGGGAGCTGTTCGTCCCGAAGGCCAAGGTGGGCGACCGGTACAAGTTCCGGATCTTGACGATGCATGGCGAGTGGGTCGACAAATGCGACCCCTTCGGCTTTGCCGCCGAGCTACCGCCGTTGACCGCTTCGATCGTGGCCGACCTGGGGAAGCATCGCTGGGGGGACAGCGAGTGGATGGAACAGCGGGCATCGTGGAATCCGATGCATGCCCCGATGAACGTCTATGAAGTGCATCTGGGCAGCTGGCAGAAGGGCCCGGGGCGTCTGCACGGGTGGATGAACTACCGCGATTTGGCGAATCGGCTGGTTGACTACTGTCACCGAATGCACTTCACCCACATCGAGCTGATGCCGATCAACGAGCATCCCTTCACCGGCTCCTGGGGCTATCAGGCGGTCGGTTACTACGCCCCGACCAGTCGCCATGGCGAACCGGACGATTTCATGTACTTTGTCGATCGCCTGCATCGCAATGGCATCGGCGTGCTGATCGACTGGGTCCCGGCCCATTTCCCGAAAGACGCGCACGGGTTGGCGATGTTTGACGGCTCGGCGCTGTATGAACACGCCGATCCGCGGCAGGGGGAGCATCCTGACTGGGGGACGAAGATCTTCAACTACGGTCGGAACGAGGTCAGGAATTTCCTCGTCGCCAACGCGCTGTTCTGGCTCGACAAGTACCACATCGACGGACTTCGCGTCGACGCCGTAGCCTCGATGCTGTACCTCGACTACAGCCGTGAACACGGGGACTGGATCCCTAACCGTTACGGCGGCCGTGAGAACTTGGAGGCACTTGAGTTCCTGCGGGAGTCGAACGTGGCGGTGCACGAGGCGTTTCCCGGCGTGGTGATGGCAGCCGAAGAGTCAACGGCTTGGCCCGGCGTCTCCCGCCCCACCTACGACGGCGGCCTGGGATTCACCTACAAGTGGAACATGGGCTGGATGAACGACACGCTGCAGTACATGCGGCATGAGCCGATCCATCGCCGCTACCACCACAACGAGCTGACCTTCAGCCTGATCTACGCCTTCACGGAAAACTTCATGTTGCCCTTATCCCACGACGAGGTCGTGCACGGCAAGGGTTCGCTGATCAGCCAGATGCCAGGGGACATGTGGCAAAAGTTCGCCAACCTGCGACTGCTGTACGCCTACATGTGGACCCACCCGGGCAAAAAGTTACTCTTCATGGGTGGCGAGCTGGCCCAGTGGAATGAGTGGAACCACGACGACGGCCCGCAGTGGGAACTGCTTGACTTCGACACCCACCGCGGGGTCCAACAGCTTGTGTCCGATTTGAACCGACTGGTGATCGAGAACCCCTCGCTGCATGAGCTCGATTTTTCCAGCGACGGCTTCGAATGGGTCGACTGCATGAACGCGGACGACAGTGTGCTGGTGTATCTGAGGAAAGGGCTCGGAGACGCCCCGCCAATCCTGGCCTGCTGCAACTTCACCCCCGTCGTCCGCCTGGGATACCCGGTCGGGGTGCCCTACGCCGGATTCTGGAAAGAGATTTTCAACAGTGACAGCGAGGCCTACGGCGGGAGCAATGTCGGAAACTACCCGGGGCAAAAAACGACCGGAAAGGAGCACCACGCTCGGCCCGACAGCATCCTGGTCGACCTGCCGCCGCTGGCGGTGACCATCTTCCGCTTGGAGAGTTAGGCTCTGTCCGAAATCGAAGGACTGGAAGGCGATCGTCCGGGATCTTCGCGGTTCTTCGCGGTGATCCCTGACGCGAACCCCGCCCCCGTCCGCGTCCCGGAGCCTATAATCGAAAGCGGTTGACCCTTCTCCGTCCGCGAGTTCCCCCAATGTCTGTCCGAATGCAACTAGCTCGGATCATCATCTCTGAGCTGATCGACAACCAGGTGATCTACCTTCGCGAGGTCGACGGTGAACGTGAGTTTCCGATCCTGATCGGGGTCTTCGAAGCCACCAGCATCAATCGCCGGGTCAAGGAGGATTACCAGCCGCCGCGGCCACTGACCCACGACCTGATCGTCCGTGTGGCCGAGTCGTTGGGGGCGCAGCTCAAATGTGTCATGATCAACGAGCTGAGCGATCACACGTACTTTGCCAAATTGCAATTGGAGAAAGAGGGGGGCGAGATTATCGAGATCGATTCTCGGCCGAGCGATGCAATCGCGGTCGCTGTGACTTTCAGCCCCCCGCTGCCGATCTATGTCAGCGAGCAGGTGCTCGAAGAAGCACTTTCGACGTCAACCTGATGGAGCTGCTTTCTGAAATCGATCAAGCCCGCCGGTGGGTCGAGGACGCTCGGCGGCAGGAACTTCGCGTCGGGATCGTCCCGACGATGGGTGCACTGCATGCCGGACATCTGTCATTGATCCGGGCGGCTCGGCAGAACTGTGACCGCAGCGTGGCAACGATCTTCGTCAACCCAACGCAATTTGGACCTGGCGAGGACCTGCAACGCTACCCGCGGATGCTGGACGAAGACCTTCGGCGGTTGGAGTCCGAAGGGGTGACGGCGGTGTTCGTCCCCGCCGTGAATGCGATCTACCCCGAAGGCTTCACCACGTATGTTGAACCGCCGGACGTCGCCAAACCACTCGAGGGCATATGCCGGCCGGGGCACTTCCGCGGTGTCTGTACGGTGGTGCTCAAGCTCTTTTCCGTCCTACCGGGGACCCATGCCTTTTTTGGCCGCAAAGATTACCAACAACTGCGGGTGATCGAAGCGATGGTGCGAGATCTCGGCCTCGGGATCGAAATTGTTCCCTGCGAAACGGTCCGGGAGCCAGATGGATTGGCGATGAGCAGCCGCAATCGCTATCTCACTCCCGATGAGCGGCGCCGCGCGCTGCTTTTATGGCACGCTCTGGAAGCGACGGGGAAGGCGGTGGCGGCGGGCGAAACGGACGTGATGACGCTGGAATCCCAGATGCGACGCTGCTTGACCAGTGAAGGGACGGCGAGCGACCCGGCCGTTGATCGGGTCGATTACGCCAGAATTGTAGACGCCCGTACACTGGTCCAGATCGAGCGAATCGATCGCGACGCGGTTGCCCTGCTCGCCGCCTGGGTTGGCGGAACGAGGCTGATCGATAACATCGAGCTAGCTGTTGCGACCGATCGGGGCTGACAGGACTGCCCACACCACCAACCCTTCCACTGCCATGATCCATCGCATTGTCGTCACCGGTGGGGCCGGCTTCCTCGGATCGTATCTCTGCGAGCGACTGGTTGCGGAGGGGCACGACGTGATCTGCCTCGACAATTTCTTTACGAGCCAAAAGTCCAACGTATCGCATCTGCTGCACCAGCCCAACTTTGAGCTGATTCGGCACGACATCACGCTACCGATCCACCTGGAGGTCGACCAGATCTACAACCTAGCCTGCCCCGCCGCACCCGGCCACTACCAATACAACCCGATCAAGACGATCAAGACGAGCGTCTTGGGGTCGATCAACATGTTGGGGATCGCCAAACGTTGCGGCGCGAGAATCCTGCAGGCGAGCACCAGCGAGGTGTACGGTGACCCCGAGATTCATCCGCAGCCGGAAAGCTATCGCGGCTCGGTCAACCCGATTGGCATCCGGGCGTGTTACGACGAAGGCAAACGGGTCGCCGAGACCCTGTTCATGGATTACCACCGCAGCAACCGTGTCGACGTCCGCATCGTCCGAATCTTCAACACCTACGGTCCGCGGATGCATCCCTACGACGGCCGCGTGGTTTCGAACTTCATCCGCCAAGCCCTTCAAAACGAACCGATCACGCTGTTCGGAGACGGTTCGCAAACGCGGTCCTTTTGTTATCGCGACGATCTGGTCGAAGCGATCATCCGCATGATGAACCGCGAAGGTGACTTCATCGGACCGGTCAACATCGGCAACCCTGGCGAGTTCACCATTCGGGAGCTTGCGGAACAGGTCATCAAGATGTGCGGCTCCACGAGCGAGTTGGTCTACCAGCCGCTTCCGAACGACGACCCGGCCCGTCGCCGTCCCGACATCACGCTCGCCCAGGAAAAGCTTGACTGGTCCCCCACGATCACCCTTGAAGAAGGGCTGCGGTCGACGATCGACTGGTTCCGCTCGGTCAAGCTGGACGACTACCGCCCGCCGACGCCGAATTACACCTGATCGTTCTCCTCTTGACGCTCCCCGTTCGGGAACGCTACGCGGGGGCGATGAATGTCGCTCACCGTCGAAGCTTGCTCAGCCCGCATTGTTTGTGGGTTGGCGTCACAGTGGTCCTCGCCCTCGGCAGCGGCTGCAATCCATTGCGGCCGCGAACCATTGCGCATCAAGGCTATCGCGTCGCGCCGGAGTTACTCGCATTGGAAGAACCTTTGATCCAGCGTGGCAAGGAGCGCCCCGTGATTGACACGATCGGCTGGGTCATCGGGATTCCCAGCAGGTTTTTGCTGTGGGACCCGCGGATCGACAATCACCACATTTCAGTCGCCACCGAGGCGGAAATCGCTGAATACATGGCGGCCAATGAGCTGGATCATGTCACGGTGCGGTTGAACCAATACGCGCCGCTGCAGGATTGGCACCGGCTACGGTCCAACAAGTCGGTCGGCTGGGGCTACCGTTACACCCTGGGAACTCTCTCAGTGTTGGGCGAAGCGATATTTCCGGGCCGAATTTTCGGTGGAGACCATTACAATCCCTTCACGGCAACGGCCCACATCTACAGTGACGTGCCATCGATCGGCTTGCACGAAGCGGCGCACGCAAAGGACTTCTCCCGGCGATTCTACCAAGGCACCTACGCGCTGGTGTACTTGATCCCCGGCGCCCCGCTGTGGCATGAGCGGGAAGCGACAGCAGATGTCTTCGCCTATGTCGATTCGAAGGCTGACCCAGAGCTGCGCGAGGAAGCCTACCGAATTCTCTACCCGGCGTACGGCACCTACGTCGGAAGTTCTCTCGGCTACGTTGCCCCGCGTTACTCCGACCCGCTTTACATTGGGTCGGTCCTCGCCGGGCACTTTGCCGGCCACCGGCAGTCGATTGAGATCGAGCGGTCACGGCACGCGGATGCCGCCGAGATGGTAACCCCGTAGCCCAGTCGGCTGAGGGTGCGTGTCGGGCGTTCCAAGCGGGAAACGTCGAAGTAGAAGGCGCCGAGAGAAATAGAAGGCGCTGAGCGTTTGACCCCGGCGAGACGATTGGCCCAGCGCCCGGAACTCTTTTCGAGTTCCGCGACGTAACGGCGATGACATCGTCACCCGGCGATCTTCAGCTGCGGCGGGGTCTTGTCGGTCAGCATTGCTCGCAGCCGTTCGAATTCTTCGCCATCGGTGAAGTGGATCGTGATCTTGCCGCGTTGCCGGGCCGAGCTTTTGATTTCGACCTTGGTGCCGAAGATCATTCGCAGTTCCTGCTGCATCGCCTCGATATGGGGCGGGACGGGTTTCCTTTTTTGGCGTGTCGCGTTGCTGATCTTGCGCCCGGTTTCCTCGTCCTCTTCGGCCTGCAACAGTTCGTTGACAAACGATTCGGTCGCGCGGACACTCCAGCGTTCTTCGACGATCTGTTCCGCCGTGCGGACCTGGATCGGCTCGTCACCGATCGGCAGCAGTGCACGGGCGTGGCCGGCGGTCAGTTCACCGGAGGCG
>CAYWXT010000100.1:0-18159 GCA_964462125.1 uncultured Pirellulaceae bacterium
AAGGCAGTCCGCTCGCGAGCGACCAGTCGTTGAGCAGCAATCGGATCGGAAAGTTGTCCGTTGCGTCGATCACCAAGTCGGACCCGGCGAGCAACGTCTCGATGTTGTCCGCGGTCACGTCGGCGACCAGCGGCACCACCTCGATCGTGCTGTTGATCCGGGCGAGTCGTGCCGCCGCGGTTGGCGCCTTGGCTGCGGCGGACTCGGCATCGTCTTCCTCGAACAGCGATTGACGCTGCAGGTTGGTCCATTCGACCACGTCCCGGTCGATGATGCGGAGCGAGCCCACGCCGGCCCGCGCCAGGATCTCCGCAGCCACGGTCCCCAGGGCGCCACATCCGAGCACCGAGACGCGCGATTGAGATATCTGTCGTTGGCCTGCGGGGCCGATCGGTGCAAACTGTTGCTGCCGGGCGTAACGGTCCATGGATCGTCGTCGTTTTGCGTAGCTCGTCGTCGTTTTGCAATTCGTGGGGACGCGTCGGGTAGGCCCATCGTGTCGGGTAGGACCATCGTAACGTAAACGCCGCGGAAAAACGGCTTCTCCAACAGCCCCTGGCTAAGACGTCATGCCGCATCCTTCAGATTCCAGCACGCCAGTTCCAAGCGATCCCGACCGCCGGTCGAGCGGGGGAGCTGCGGAGCTTGCCGCCACGATTCGCCAACGGGCGGAGCTGCTCGGCGAGCTGCGGCAGTTTTTTGACTCGCGAGGGTTCCTCGAGGTCCAACCTCCCTGCCTGCTCGCCGATTGCGTCGTCGACGCCTACCTCGACCCGGTCACCGTCGATCCGGCAGCGCTGAAACTGGGGGATTGCGCTGACTTGCGAGCGGGGGCGTTCGAGGCGGAGGGGACTGGCGAGTCGGAGCTCGCCCCTGGGCTTGGTGGCCCAGGCCGCCTCTACCTGCAGACGTCACCAGAGTTGGCGATGAAGCGGATGCTGGCCGCCGGGGCACCTTCGATCTACAGTCTTGGGCCGGTGTTTCGGGGGGGCGAGGCGGGACCGCTGCACCGGGTCGAGTTCACGATGTTGGAATGGTATGAGGTTGGGGGGGACCAGCGGTCGGCCATCGCGTTGCTCGCTGAGCTTGCCAAACTCACCCTCGCGCGGGATCGCGTCGAGATCCGCAACTACCGCGAGCTGTTTGTCGAGCGGTTGGGGTTGGATCCGATCGACGCCACGTTGGAGGAATTGCATCGCGAGGTCCGTTCGATCGCACCGCAGCTGGCCGACTCCCTGGCGGCGGACCGCGACGGAATGTTGGACGTGTTGTTGTCCGAGCGGATGCAGGCCCAATGGGGGCATCCCTGTCCGCTGATCGTGAAAAACTATCCGTTCAGCCAAGCGGCCTTGGCGAAGCGGTCGTTGGAGGACCCAGAGTGCGCCGCGCGGTTTGAGCTGTTCGTCGACGGCGTGGAGTTGGCCAACGGGTATGACGAGCTGTTGGATCCGGAGGAGCTCGTCGCACGGGGGAGGAACAACAATGCGCGACGCGTTGCGGCGGGGCGGCAGCCCCTGGCGGTGGAGAGCTCACTGGTCGCGGCGATGCGCGGCGGATTGCCGCCCTGTGCGGGGGTGGCACTGGGCGTCGACCGGCTTCAGATGGTTAAGCAGAAAGCGTGCGATTTACGCAGTTGTGGCTTCGATGGGCTCCACCCAGATTGGTAGGGCGACGCTACAATACAGGGAACGGAGTCCACTTCACCGGGAGAGACGAGCATGACGGACGGCAACGCAGCACCGCGACGACTGATGGTGAATGCCGCTTTTCTGAAGGATATCAAGGACGACAATCGTCAGCTCAAGTGCCTGTTCGAGCAGATTTCGCAGCTCACGGCACATCCCACCGTTGCCTCCAATCACTGGTCCGAGCTGTTGAACCTGTACGCGCAACTCCGGGATCAGCTGGCGTTCCATTTTTCGCTGGAGGAAGCCTACGGGTACTTCGATGCCGCGATCGATGCAGAGCCGCGTCTGAGCGTTCAGGCGGAGTCGTTACGGAGCGAGCATGCAAAACTGTTCGCCCACATCCGCGACCTGACCGATCGAGCAACGGAGACGTCACCGGAACGAGAGGAAAAAGTGAACGGCGTGTTGCGGGATTACAAATCGTTTTTCAACCGGTTTACCGCGCACGAGGACGCCGAAGTGAGGTTGATCCTGCATGCGCTCGAGGACGACATCGGAACCGGCGATTGAGCCTGTGGGCTAGCTCGGTCAAAAGACCCTGAGCCGACCGCCCTCGCCGCCCGGTCGGCCATCCCGCCCAGGGCTCAAGGCTTCATCCATGTTTTCCGCCAGAGCCTACGGGGGTGGCTCGCGGCCGAAAATTCTGTCCAGGCCGAGCCGTTCCATTCCCCGTTCCAGACCCCGATTGATTTGCTGCTGCCCGCGATCGAGTTGGTCTTGGAGAAAGTTTTCGCTGGCGTCTTGGACCGCCTGGGTGCCGACTTGGCGGGCGATGTCGCGCACCCCGGAGCGATCGAGGGTGGGGCGGTCGAAGGTTCCGCTGATCGGCAGGGTCACCGACTCGCCGGCCAGGAACTGCAGGTCGCTGCCGAGCCAGCGGCGGTCGAGCGGTACCTGAGCGAACAGATTCAGTCCGCCATCGAGCGACACGCTGCCGCTGGTGATCACTTCCGCTCGATCAATTTCCATTTTCAAACGTTGATGATGGACGACGTTGTCAGCGAGCGAGAACTCGACCGACTGCGGGGGGAGTGATACCAGTTTCCTCGTCCCGTTCTGCTGCGGGTTGAAGCCCGGCAGCGACTGGAACGCTTGCAGCTGTTGCACCCCGGCGATGATCCGATCGGTGAGCGGTCCTGCGGCCATCTCCACCCCTTCAAGTTCCAAGCGTCCCCGAACGCGGCTGAGTTCGGGGCGGTCGAAGACGACGATCGCTTCCTCGATCGTGGCGCTGAACGTGCCATCGATACGGGTGGCATCGGCAGCCAGGGGTGCGATGAACTTCAGCCAACGATTGGTCATCTCGGGGGTCAAGCGGACCGAATCGGCAATCGACCCCGGGCGGGCCTGCAGCCACAGTGGTCCCGGCCGATAGTGGACCTGGCCGCCGACATGGATCGCGCCCTGTTCGACCGGGACCATGGCAGCGGGAGCCACCGTCACGCTGGTTTCGGTCATCCGCACCGGAACGGTGGTTTCCCCGAAGTGAACCCCGGCCACCGCGGCGCCCTCCCATCCCAACGTCGCGTCAATCGCGAAGCTGAGTTCACCATCGTCACCGCGGGTCGCCTGCAGTTCGAAATCGGTGCCATGAATCCCCGACGCCTCGATCGTGGTTCCCGCCAGCGAGCTGAGGCGGCGGGCGACAACCTCCGTTTTGATCTCCGCCGGGCCTTGGAGTTTCAGTTCGTCGAGGACTTCGTCCCATTGGGCGTGGCCTTGCAGGGTGGTTGCGAACCAATCGCCGACGACGCGGAGTGAATCGGAACTGACACGGCCGCTGGTCGGTTCGAAATTCAACTCCCCGTCGAGCTTGACGTTCGGTTCGGACCAGACGACACGGGAGTCGGTCGCTGCGTTGTTGGAACGCTCGTCGTCCTGCTGCCGCCGAGGGCCAACCATGGGGGCTGTGGCGATGTCGGCCGGCTGAAGCAGCGTCAGGTCTTGACCAGCGGCGTGCGTTTCGATCCGCAGCAGCTCCCCATCGCCACGAACCTGGACGTTGCCGTCGCAATCGCCCAACAGCCACCATTGGTCATCGACCGCAGGACCATCGGGGCGATAGCTGACGCGTCGGATTGTCGAGTCCGTTTGGGCCGATACCCGCGGGCGGAGGCTCGACTGCAGGCGCTGAAGTTTGCAGCGCCAGGCGAGCTCCAGGTCGACGTGTTCCGGTGAGACCTGTCCTTGGGCGGCGGCGGAGAGCGCATCGCCGGCGATGGTCAGTTTGCGGACGACCGCATCGCGCCCCGGGAACCCCGCTTCGCCTTCAAAATGCAGCGTGATCTCGGGCTGTCCGAAGGAACCATCCCCGTAAATCAGATGCGGCTCGTGGAGGACCGCGTCGAGGGAGAGCAGGCGGGCGGCGACTGGGGAGAGCTCGACGTCCCCTTGAAGCGAAAACCCTCCGCCGGCTTCCTTCAGATTGGCGGGCAGCCAGGGGCGCAGCGTGCTGACCAACTCCTCCACCCGTCCTTGGCCGGTCAGATGCAGCGGCAACGGGGTCCGGCTGGAAGGCTCCCGGACGGGACGCGCCAGTTCAGCGCTGACCTGCAGCCCGCTGCCGCTAATCCGCACCTGGGCCGTGCTCAGCTCTTGCAGGGAGTCCTCCCCCCAGCGGCCTTCGGCATCAATTCCGCCGGAGAGTTTCGGTCGGCGGAGGGTGCGACCGTCGCCGACCGCGATCAGCAGGTCGTCTGCGGTTCCCTCGCCGGCGAGGGTCCAACCGTCTTCCGAGCTCACCGACCAACGGAGGTTCCCCTTGACGGTGCCTCCCAAGTTCGCCTCGGAAACCTCGACCAGCGGGCGGAGCATGGTCGCCAGCCGGCCAAAGTTGACCTCGAGATCGGCCGAGCCGGAGCGGCGGTCACCGTTGCCGACCGCCGACGCAAAGGAACTGTTCCAGCGAAACTCCTCGGCAGTGATCGCACCGTCATCGTTCCGGACCGTGGCGGTCACGTCGATCGGCTCGATCGCGACCGCGCGCCCTCGGGCGCGGGCGCGGACCGCGTCGCTGCGAACCGCCAGCTCGCTCCGGCGGCGGGAGGGATCCCCGGTCGTCTCGATCTTGGCGTGGATCTTGCCGGAAATCAGTTCGACGCCGTCACGAAGCGGGATCAGTCCCGGCATCGCCGCATCGAGAGCGGCCAGGTCGATCCTGGCCGTTGCGGTCCCCTGCAACGCGTTGAGCCAACCGACCGGATCGTGATCGGTGCCGGGGACCGACAGGGAACTGGCGAGCGTCCCGTCGAGCGACGCGGCGGCAAAATCGGTGGTCGCTTGCAGCCTGCGGCCGAGGACACGATCCTCGCGAAGGACCAGATCGCCATCAATCGTTGCCAGCTGGTTCCGCCACCGACGCTCGCCCCACGTCGGATCGGATGCGACCAGGTTGCGGACTTCGACCCCACGCAAATCGGCTTCCACGGCACCCGCTTGACCGGCGACCAGTACGACGCTGCCGGAGGCGTCACCAGAGAAATCGCTCGGCAGCGCCGCCGCGGTTTCGGCAAAACGGCGTCGAAGCAGGGAGGTGAAACCGAGCGGGACCGATTCGCCGCGACACTCCAACTGCCACCCCGGGGCCTCGGCGTTGGAGCAGCGGTAGCTTCCCTCGATCGATCCGGAACTCTCATCCGGAGCGGTCAGCACGCCGGCAAACGTCGCCTCGGTTCCCTCTGGAGCGAGCTCGATTTCCGCGGCGACCTGGGCGCAACGCCAACGGCGCTGGTCCTGCGGTTCGTGGTCCTGCGGTTCGTGAATTTCCAACGACACATCCTGTAACCGAATCTGCCCGCTCGTCGTCGTCGCACCGCCGCTCGGCTCAAACCACGCCGGGAAGTCATCCTCCAAGCTGAGTCGCTCAGCGCGGAGCTCGCTGCGGATCGCAACACCACGGAGGGTGACCTCGCCGAGCTCGGTGAGCCCCGATGTCAGCCAGTCGCTGACGGTGAGCCCGGCGGTCAGTTGCTCGATCTCGATCTCGCTCTCGCCGCGGCGGCCGTGGAGCGCCAGACCGTTGATCCGCAACGGCGTGATCCAACCGATGCGGATGGCGCTCGCTTCCGCGTCCAGGTCGTGGGAGGCCGCGCTGCGGGCCAACAAAGTTCGGGCAACCGGCGTGTGACAGACCAGGCTCGGCAGTCCCAGCAGCCCCAGCAGGGACATCGCCAGGACGATCACCGCCAGCAGCCGTCGCCGCCGACTCCGCTGGTCGCGACGTCGACGGGTTCGCTGAAACTGCGTCCGTTCAAGCTCGTCGAGAAGGTAGTCGTCTGTGGTCACCGTCGCATCCTTGCGTCGCAGGCTGGTGAAGATAAGGATCGCCCCCCGGGATGTCCCTTCGGACAGAGTCTACCGATCTTTGCCCAAATCGCCCAAGACGTATTCCTTCGCCCCGAATCGGGGGCGCGGCTCCGAATTGGCACCGTCCCCGGTGGCCAATCGGATGGCCAGCAAAAAATATGGGGTCTTTTTATGGAGCGGAATCCTCCCTTGCAGGCAACCTAGGACGCATGGATTGCCGGTTTTTGCGGGTTTGCTCGTTTTTTGGATATCCCCTTGGGAGTTGACCTCGCGTGAGTCAAGATTGACAGCGTTCCTTGGCGAGAACAAGGTTGTCGTCGGAATTGGCGCCCGCGCTAACGACGGGAGTTTTCCAGTTCCCGGGTGACATTCCTGGGTGAGGCGACATTCCTGGGTGATTCGTGGTTCGATCGAGAAAGACCTGCATGTCGGGAGCGAAGCTCGAGGCGATCCGTGCCGCCCGTCCGGCGGTATTGCCGAGCCTATTGCTGTGTGACTTCGGCGACTTGAGGAGCGAAGTGGAGCGGCTCTCGGCGGCTGGCGTGGGGGTGCTGCACCTCGATGTCATGGACGGGCATTTCGTGCCCAACATGACCTACGCGATGCCGGTCGTCGCGGGGCTCCGCCGCCACACGGAGATGCCGCTCGACGTCCACCTGATGATCAGCGACCCGATGACCTACGCCTCCCCGATGGTCGACGCGGGGGCCGACCTGCTGACGTTTCATGCCGAGGCGGTCCAAGACGTCGCCGAGGTGGCTGGCCGAATCACCGAGCTGGGGGTTGGTGTCGGCGTGGCGATCAACCCTGAGACGCCACTTTCGGCGATCGAACGCTCTCTGGAACAGGTCGATCTGGTGTTGGTGATGAGTGTCAAGGCAGGGTTCGGCGGCCAATCGTTCAACCCGGTGGCGTTGGAAAAGCTGCGCGGCTTGCGACAAATGCATCCCGACCTGCTGTTGGAGATCGACGGCGGGATTGATGCGAAAACGATCGGCCCTGCCCGCGAGGCAGGCGGGGAGCTGTTCGTTGTCGGTTCAGCGATCTTCCGCCACGCCGATTACGGCGCAGCGGTGCGGGAATTGAACCAGGCAATCGAGCTGGTTGATCGGTCCGGCGCGTCGTTCGATGGTCCCCCTGGGCCTGGCGCCGAGGTTTCCACGCGAGGGAGGGCGGAGCGATGATCTTGTTGAAACCCCCCGCGGTCGCCCGCATCCTGTTGGTTCGTCCCGGTGCGACCGATTTCGATGACCAAGGCCGGATCAAGGGCTCGCTCGACATGCCGATGAGCGAGCAGGGGCGGGGCCAGGCCCGGTCCCTCGCCGACGAATTGTCGGAGCTGCCGATCCGCACGATCTTCTCCGCCCCCTGCCAATCCGCCTTGCAGACCGCCGCGTTGATCGCCCGCGGCCGCGACGTGAAGGTCAAGGCGCTCGATGCCCTGCGGAACGTCGACCACGGCTTGTGGCACGGCAAGTTGATCGAGGAAGTACGGAAGAACCAACCCCGTGCCTACCGCCTCGGCCAGGACGCCCCGGACGCTTTTTGTGCCCCCCGTGGGGAACCGATCCACGAGGCCAGGTCGCGCGTCTTGAAGTCGCTCAAAAAAATTCTCCGGAAGGGGGGTGAGGACGTCGTCGCAGTCGTCGTCCCCGAACCGTTGGCCACAGTCGTCGAGAGCCTGCTCCGCGAAGTCCCCCTGAACGATCTCTGGAAGTCCGAGACCGATAATGGAGGATGGCAGTTGATCGAGTCAAAGCACTAGGCTCGCTGGCACTGCCGCGAACTCCAGGCCCGCACGCGAACTCCAGGCCCGCACGCGAACTCCAGGCCCGCACGACGACGACAGCTTTTCAACCGGGCGATTACGGAACCAAGACTCCCTCCGCCATCGTCCAGAATTTGGTACGTCTGGGGGGATTTTGTGCGCGCCAGCAGAGCTTGATACGCCGAGTATACTGGTGTCATTCGATGCACTGGTGTCATTCGATGCACCGGTGTCCTTGTCAAGTGGGTACATCCTCTTCAGCCCGCCGTTCTCACCCCAGAGATTCAATGTATTTTGGGCGTAGCGAATGATGAACCGAATTCGACCGATGTCGATGCTCCCCCTATTCCTGGGGTGGCTTTGTGTTGTGGGGGGAATTTTCTCCACCGCTCGCGGCGAGGGGCCGAGCGTGCCGCCGCAGGTCGCGTTGATCGATGCTGCGATCGAGCAGGGGTGGGATGACTTTCGCATCCGTCCTGCGCCGGAGGCGGATGACATGGTCTGGTGTCGCCGTGTCTATCTTGACTTGATCGGCCGCATACCGACCCTTGACGAACTGCAGTCGTTTGCTGGGAGTCGTTCGCCGAACAAGCGTGCGGAGCTGGTCGAGTCCTTGTTGCATGACGACCGCTATACCGAGGAGTACGCCAACCGTTGGGCGACGGTCTGGACGAACATCTTGATTGGGCGCAGCGGGGGGAACGACCGCCGCGACCTGACCAACCGCGACGGGATGATGAAGTACCTTCGCGACGCCTTTGCGAGGAATCAAACGTACGACCAAATGGTGTATGACCTGGTCGCCTCGAGCGGGGCGTCGAAACCGGGGGTGGAGGGTTTCAACGGCGCGGTCAATTTTTTGATTGGCAAGGTCAACGATGACGACGCCACGTTGGCGACCAGCAGTACCTCGCGGATTTTCTTGGGCCAACAGGTGCAATGCACCCAGTGCCACAATCATCCGTTCAATCAGTGGAAGCAGCAGAAGTTTTGGGAGTTCAATTCCTTCTTCCGCCAAACCCGTGCCTTGCGCCGTTACGCCTCGGGAACCAACGACATCGATCACGCGGAGTTGGTGGATGAAGACTTTGCGGGGGAGGCGAACGATCCGAGCGACGCATTGGTCTTCTATGAATTGCGAAATGGGCTCACGCGGGTGGCCTATCCGGTCTTCACCGACGGCACCGAGATTCCGGTCAGCGGCTACGTCAGCGACGTGAATCGTCGCCAGGAGTTGGCGCGGCTGATGCTGCAGAGCGAGTTCATGGACAAGATGATCGTCAATCGCCTTTGGTCGATCTTGTTGGGCTATGGCTTCACCAAACCGATCGACGACCTCGGCCCGCACAATCCAGCGATCCACCCGGAGTTGCTCGAGGAGCTTGGGGAGGAGTTTCGGCGGGCGAGCTACAACCTGAAGGACCTGCTGACCTGGATTGCCTTGAGTCGCCCCTATCAGCTGGCCGCGCGGATCGGGCCGAACAACGAGATCGACGACCCGGCGATCGGAGAGCCTCCCAAGTTCTCTCGCTTTTACTTGCGGCAGATGACCGCGGAGCAGTTGTACCAATCCTTGATCGCGGCGACGGGCGGAACGTCGTCGGGTAGTTATGAGGAGCAGGAGCGGCAGCGCCGTCGTTGGCTCGAACAGTTCGTCGTGGCCTTCGGGACCGACGAGGGGGACGAAGCGACGACCTTCAACGGTTCGATCCCCCAAGCGTTGATGCTTTTCAATGGTGACTTGACCAAAAGCGCAGTCAGCCTGGAGCCGGGAGGGTTCTTGGATCGGATTGCCACCTCGGGTCGTTCGCCCCGGGAGCGGATCACGCGGATGTATCTGACCGGCTTGGCTCGGAAGCCGAGCAAGAAGGAGGTATCGGTCGCCGGGCAACTGCTCGTCGCCCGCGAAGGGGATGAAAAAGAAATGTTGCAAGACCTGTGGTGGGCCATCATCAACAGCAACGAATTCATCCTGCAACACTGACCGCCGTCCAAGCCTCGTCCGACCCCATTTTCTTTTAGCAGGCAACTCATGAACACTCGCATCCAGCTCCCATGGCGGACCCCGAACGGGATGACGCGGCGGCATTTCGTCAGCCATCTCGCCGGTTCCTCGGCCATGGTCGGGACGTCGCTGGCCCTCGGCAACTCGATCGTTGCGCACGCCGAGGAACTGCGCGCGAACCGCAAGTCGGCGATTCTGTTGTGGATGGGAGGTGGGCCGTCCACGATCGATATGTGGGACATGAAACCGGGAGCCCCGACTGGCGGACCGTTTCGTCCAATCAGTACCAGCGGCGAGATGCAGATCAGCGAGCATCTGCCGCAGGTGGCGCAGCAGATGAAGCATCTGTCGGTGGTGCGGAGCATGTCGACGCGGGAAGCGGATCACAGCCGTGGCCGGTATTACATGAAAACCGGCTTCACGCCGAACCCGAATATCGAGCATCCCAGTTATGGTTCGGTGCTCGCGCACGAACTGTTGCCCCAGCGCCCCGAATTGGAGATCCCGCCGTTTGTTTCCGTTGGCGGAGCGGACAGTGGACCTGGATTCCTCGGTATGGCCTGGGCTCCCTTCTCGGTCACCAGCAGTGGGCGGATCCGCAACTTGGAAATGAAGATCGACGATCGTCGGCTCGGTCAGCGAATGGCCGCGCTCGATATGATCGAATCCCGATTTTCCACCCGCACCGGCGGGTTGCCAGCCGCTGAGCACGCCAAGGTCCTTGGCAAGACACTGGACCTGATGACCAGCGACCAGATGGCGGCGTTCGAGGTGGACCAGGAGCCGGAGGCGGTTCAAGAACGCTATGGCACCGACCGCTTCGGGCAAGGCTGTCTGTTGGCCCGGCGGTTGGTCGAAGCGGGGGTCCCGTTCGTCGAGGTCGATCTGGGGGGTTGGGACAATCACCAAGATGTCCACACCACCCTTCGCGACCAGCGGCTACCGGTGCTCGACCAAGCGATGAGCGCCTTGGTCGAGGATCTGGCGCAGCGGGAGATGCTCGCCGACACCTCGGTGATTTGGATGGGGGAGTTTGGGCGGACCCCGCGGATCAATCAGAATGCCGGACGCGATCACTACGCGCGGGCTTGGTCATGCGTCGTCGGTGGCGGAGGACTGAAAGGAGGGTTGGCCGTGGGAGAAACCAGCCGTGACGGTAGCACGGTTGAAAGCGAGCCGTACAGCAGCGAGGACCTGATGGCCACCGTCTGCAGCGGACTGGGCATTTCATTGGAAACCACCTACACCAGCAAGAATGGTCGACCGATGAAAATTGCCGGTGGCGGGAAGGTGATTCGCGAACTCATCGCGTAACCGGAGTGCGGTGGGAAATCCGCTGACGATGGCTCGGCAGCGGGTGATCCACGCGTGGAGGCGGCTTACAATGGAAGGGCGGCCGTCATCTGTTGACCGCCGGCAATCATAAGTGAGGGATCTATCACCGAGCCAGGAACGATGTCGTCAGAAATCGATGCTGCCGGTCAAACCGGTTCTGCCGCATTAGGGCCGGCGGAATTGATCGATCGGCACCAGCGTGGGGTGTGGCGATATCTCCGGATGCTCGGATGTGATTCTGCTACGGCGGACGATTTGACGCAGGAAACCTTCTTGCGGGTACTCCGGCGGTCCGACTTCGTTCAACATAATGACACCGCAACCGCCGGCTATTTACGGCGCACGGCCTACCACCTGCTCATCTCCCGGCACCGGAAGATGAGCCGCGTGTGCACCGTCTCCGAGCCAGGCGTTTTGGACGAGATCTGGAACCGCTGGGCGGGGAAGGATCTGGCGGGCGATGTTACCATCGACGCCCTGCGGTCCTGTATGAGCCAGTTAACCGACCGCGCGCAATTGGCCTTGAGGATGCGCTTCGCAGAGAACGCGAGCCGTACAGAGATCGGCGAGGCGCTCGGAATTACCGACCATGGGGCAAGGAACCTGATGCAACGGGCGAAACATCAGCTTCGCCAATGCATCGAACAACGGCTGAAACAAGCCGTCGTATCGAAATGAACGTGCCACGCAAACCAAACGCAAATCATCATCGTCCCGGCGAGCACTCCAGCTCGGACCGGCTCCGTGTGCCGGAGAACGACCCGTCGCGGAGCGAAATGCAGCGACTGGCCGAGGAGCGCGCATTGGACGCACTGCTCGACGAAGCATTGGGCGGGGCGGGCCCACCCGATTTGTCGGAAATGATTCTTAACCGGTTGACCGAGCGTTCCGAAACGGAGCCGCTTTCCGAAGTCAATCCCGGGTCAGTCGATGGTAGGCGCGAGTCAGTCGATGGTAGGCGCGAGTCAGTCGATGGTAGGCCCGGGGACCGCAACGGCAGCCCGCTTGCTCCCCTGGCCAGCAACACGTTGTTGCTGGGCAATGCCGAAGCAACTCGAACGCTCCCGCCAACCCCCTCTGCCCACGCGGCCCCCTCTGCCGCGCCGGTCTCGCCCGCCGGGTCCGTCTCGCCCGCCGGGTCGCCGACGGGTTCGAGTTCGTATCTGTCGCGCCGCGAGGTGGTCCTGGTGGTGACCCTCGTCGCCACCGTTGCCGCCGCCTGGATGTTGCTTGTGCATTGGCGGTCGCCCGAACAGACGATCGAGGCGCCTCGGGTGGCAGAGTCCGAAGAGGGTGTGGAGACTCCGCCACAGCGTCCGATCAACGAGTTTGCCGATCGGCCGAGTGCGAGCGACGGTGAGCAGCTTGAGTTGGAAGGGAACGCCCCGCCCCGCCGCGGGATTCCTTTGGTCCTTGCGCCGGAGTCCGATGGTCTACCGTTGCCGGACTCCGTGGTGGTCCATCGGCCGGGCGACTTGAGTCGGTCGCCGGTGGCGCCATCGATTCGGTTTGTCTCACGCGGGGTGGAATCGGAACTTCACGAATACTGGGCGTCGATCGGCGTCTCCCCCTCGGCCGAACGTGGCCCGGAAGCCGTGTCGGATCGCTTGCGCGGGCGGCTTGGTGTCGAGGTTTCGGCGTCTGTGGTCGATGATGTGGAGCGGGTGCATCGCGAGATTGCAGGGACCGACAACGCCGAGCAAATCGCCATCGCCTGGCTCGATCACATCACCGATGGCGGACTCTCCCGATTGGCTCCGGAGGGTCGGCAGGGCCTGGTCGCCGAATTGACGGAGTGTTTCCAGGGTCAGCGGCGGTTGGACGAGACCTTGAGCCGTTGGCTCGGAACCGACGCCGGGTTAGCACGAGACTGGTATGCCGCCCTCGCGGCGGGCGGACGACCGGCAATGTTGCGCCGGCTCGCGGCGCTGACCATGGACGTCGACCTACGCTGCACCCGCTGCCACGATTCATTCGTGGAGGGGAACGGTCGCCAACGAGACTACTGGGCGTTCGCCTCACTGCTGAGCCGCGACCTTCAACGGAAAAACGGGGGGCCGTACGTCGTGGGCGATGGCACCGGGGAAGGTCAGGATGTCTTTTACGATCTGTTGGATGGTCGGCGGCGGTTTGCGGAACCGGAGATTCCAGCACATTGGCTGGCGACGACGGAGGATCGTCCGGCCAGCCTGGTGCAGTGGGCGTCCACGTTGAAGGGCCGAGAAGAATTGGCGCGGGGGGTGGTCAATTCGCTGTGGAGCTTGGTTCATGGTCGTCCCCTGGGCGGCAGTGCAATCGACACCGTCACCGCGCCGCGCGACGCGTCGTTGGACGCCTTGGAACGCCGCCTTGTCGATGACTTGCTTGCCAGTGGCTTCGACATTGGGCGGACGTTGGCGTTGATCATCGATTCACCGGCGACGTCTCGGTCGATTCCCGCGGAGGTCGAGGAAGCCCCGCTGCTTGCGGCGTCATTGCCGATTCGACAAAGCGTCGGAGCCTTCGCCGCCTCGCTCCCACAGCGATCCCAGCTTCGCGCGGCGAAGCGGCTTGATGTTGCCCTCCGCTCGATCGGTGGGAAGCTCGATTCGCTCCCGGAGGGCTCCGCATTGATGGCCCAGATTCGGGCGCAGGCGAACTCCGACCGGCAAGAACGTCGGCGTTCGAGTCCCCCCGATGCGCCGGTCGATTATCCGACACGGGCAGATGCCTTTCCCGTTCATTGGCTGGTGTCGCTTGACGATCGGGAGGAACAGATCGCCCACTTGGCCTACCTCGCGGGCCGCAGTGAAGTCCCCGATTCGGTACAGGAGGCTGTCGAGTTGATGGAGGAAGCGGGGCTTTACGAAGAGCTGTTGCTGCATCGGGCATGGTGGTTGCTGAAACCGTGAACCGGGTGTACACGCACTGGGGGTTCTCCGCTATCATGGGGCCTCTGGAGTCCTCCGCGAGCGAGCACAGGTTCGAAATACGATGGGTGTTCGGTTTGCTTGTCACGCCTGCGGCAAGCCTCTTCACGTCAAAGACGAACTGGCCGGAAAACGGGGGATCTGCCCGAGTTGCCAGGCCCGTATATGGATCCCCCACGACGACGCCGAGACGTCGAGCCGGTCGCGGGAGCAATCGCCGGCGGCTGCCCAGGCCGCAAGGTCCCCGGAGGCCGAGCGTTCGCCTGAGGCAACACGTTCGCCCGAGGGTGGCGCGAGGCGTCAGGTCGCGTCCGAGCAGGACGAATCGGCCAAGCCGGCCGCGATGCAGGGGATATTGGAGAGCGAGCCGGAGGCGGTCTGGTACGTGCGTCCTCCCAGCGGTGGGCAATATGGTCCGGCCAGCTCGGAGCTGCTCGGTCAGTGGATTGAGGAGCAGCGGGTAGCGGCGGCGGCCCTTTTGTGGCGCGAAGGGTGGCCCCAATGGCGGGTCGCTCGTGATGCGTTACCCGAGTTCGCTGACCGGTTGCCTGCCGGGGAGGACGAAGGGGAGTCGGCCGTTGGTCGCGTTGCAGAGCCCTCGGCGGAGGGCGTGACCTCAACGGGCAGCGAGGAGTCGGGGCAGCACGGGCGGGCGGCTCAACGCGGTCAGACGGATGATCAAACGGGGGCTCGGTTGAAGGGACGTTGGGATCTCGGCGCGACCCGACGAGTCCGTCTTACCCGGCGGATGGTGACGGTGGCAGTGCTGTTGGCGGTAAGCGTCCTGCTCGTCGGGCTGCTCGTCTTCGTCGCACTCCAACAAACGGTGGCACCCGATACAATACAGTGATGGTGCGCATGAAAACCCAGACTCAGTCTTGTGGAGTGAATTCGATGTCGATCCAGCTTCCAGCCGCCGCGTTGATTCCTTTTGCCGTTGTCGGCGTTGCCCTCGCGTGGGCTGAGGGGGCTGTGTCGGACGAGCCCGCCAAGCCGGAAAAGGTAAGTGTCCTCGGGAAGGCGACCCTGGAGGTTCCCAGCCGGTTTGAGCGGACACAGCCGGCCAGCCGCATTGTGGAGGACGAGTTTGTCGCCAAGTTGGGGGAGGGGGACGACGCCAAGACGGCGCGACTGTACATGATGGCCTCCGGCGGCTCCCTTGAAGCTAACTTGGAACGTTGGAAAGGGCAGTTCTCTGGCGACGCCAAGGCTTTCAAAACCAAGAAGCTGGAGCGCGGCGACTGGGAGGTGGTCGTTGCCGAGCACAGCGGGACCTTCACCGAGCGGATGGGGGGCGGTCCGTTTGCCCCGGGACGCACGGAAAAGCGCCCTGACTATGCGATGGTTGCGGCGATCATCGTTGCTCCCGATCCAGTCAATTCCGATACCGACCGGGATCGTCGGCCCAAGTACTTTGTCAAGATGGTGGGCCCGCAAGCGGTGATCGATGAGAACAAGGAGGCATTTCTCGCCATGTTGAAGAGCTTGCAAGAATAGTCGCCGGCCAACATCGGACCCCGCTCGCCGGCCATCGGCCCCGCAGGACGCGATCGAAATGAACATCCAAAGTTTTCTGGAGCATCACGGGATCCTTCGGAACCCGTTTGCCGAGGAGGACGCTCAGACCGATCCGGTGTTCAAGGAACACTGCATCAGCAGCGCCTACCATCCGGTATGGGACAAGGTCTACGGTGATCCCGATGAGCCGTCCACGGCGATCGTCTTCGGCCCCAAAGGCTCGGGGAAGACCGCGATGCGGCTGCAGATCGATCGGCATCTGGTCCGGCACAATGCGGCCCACCCGGATCGCGGCGTCTATGTGATTCGCTATGACGATTTCAATCCATTTCTCGATCATTTTTGTGAACGGCTCAGCCGGCGCACGAATCGAAAACCGGAGCGGGTGCTCGATGCCTGGAAGCTGTGGGACCACATGGATGCGATTTTGTGCATCGGGGTCACCGATTTGGTCGACCGGATCCTGGGGACGTCCCATTACGGCCGCGGTGGCGAGAACCGTCCGATCGAGGCGGGGAGACTGCGGCAGCTGGACCGGACCGCCGCTCGGGACCTGCTGCTGTTGGCCACCTGCTACGACCAATCAACTGCGTCCACCTTCAGCGACCGTTGGAATCAGCTGCGGCATCGACTTCATTTCCGCAACCTGACCGCGTTTTGGCAACTGGGACTGGCGGTGATTTGGACGCTGCTGGCGTTGGTGTTGGTCGGTTGGTTGTTTTTTCAGCAACAGCCGGACCCGGAGACCGGCGGGCGGGGATTGACGATCTTGTGGCTCGCTCCGCTGTTGATTCTCCCGGGGGCCCTCCCGTTTATGATTCGCTGGACCAAGTGCCAGTGGGCTGCCGCGGGGATCCGCCGGCATTTGCGGGTGGGGAAACGCGAGCTGGCGTCGCTGCGGAATACCCTGCTCCGGTTCCCGGCCAAGGAACTCGCCAGCCAACCCTTGCCGCGGTTCGATCGGACCGACGACCGCTACGAGCTGCTGAACAAGTTCCAATCCCTGCTGGCGCGGCTGGGCTATCAAGGGGTGATCGTCTTGATGGACCGTGTCGATGAGCCGCACGTGACTGGTGGGAAACCCGAGCTGATGCGGCGATTCGTTTGGCCGCTGCTCGACAATAAGCTGCTCAAACATCCGGGGCTGGGATTCAAGCTGATGCTCCCCCAGGAATTGCAGCGGGACGTGGAGCGGGAGTCGCGGGAGTTTCATGAGCGGGCGCGGCTCGACAAACAGAACGTGATCCCTGCCTTTCAGTGGACCGGGGAATCGCTGTATGACCTGGCGCGGGCCCGCATGATCGCCTGTGCGGAGGAAGGCCGGTCCCCGGAACCGAAGGATCTCTTTGACGATGCCGTCAGCTATGAGCGATTACTCGGGGCGTTCCAGTCCTTGCGGGTGCCGCGGCACTTGTTCCGGTTTCTCTATCGGGTTCTCGTTGAGCACTGCAACCGCTACACCGACGCTTCCCCGCGGTACCAGATCGAGGCCTCGACGTTCGAGTCGGTCTTGGCGGTGTACGCCCGCGACGCCGAGCTGGAGTCCGTCTGATTCGCTGAGGCGCCGATTTCTCTTGGCGCCGATTCGCCTTGCCCTCGTCAACCGTTTTGGTACGCTATCTGACTCGATTTAGCTGTCTGTGAGCACCAATTCATTTTTGACGCGGGAGAACCGACTCGGTGGGTACGAAGAAAACGGGGAAGGGTCGACGTAAGGTAGGACGAAAGAAACGGCGGATGCGGGCGAAGATTCGGCACCGCAAGAAATAGCAACGAGCCGCCCCTTACCGAAGACGTTGGAGTGTCACGCGGCTCGTCGCCGAAGTCACCGAGACTTCGGGTGCCCGGAACGCTCTGCGAATCCCGCGACCGGTTTCGAGGGGTCGCCTGGGGAGTCATTCCCCGGAATCTTGTATTCCGAGCGCCGCGAGCCAGCGGCGCGAGGGGGTGCGTCCTTCCCCCTCCAGGTCGCGGTTGACCTTGCGTAGTTGTTCGAGCTGTTCTTCGAGCTCGGATGCTTTGAGGGCGAGTTCCTGCCGTTCGCGTGACAGTTTGGCCCGCTCGAGTGAGGCGGCCACCTCGGCTTGGCGGAATTTTGCTTCCCATTCCTCCTGCAGTCGCTGGAGTTTTTCGCGCTCCTCGCGGACCAGCTCGTCACTGTCGACCATCTCGGCGATCGCGGCGGCGCCGAATGCGACCCCCGCCTCGCCGTTGCTCGGCTTTTGCTCGAGCAGGCAGCGGAGTTCGCCGATCTCCTGGTCGCGCCGTTTGAGCTCGGATTCGTGATACTCCAGTTTCTGGTGCATTTGGCGGACATGTTCGATCGGATCGACGATCGGTTCTGCCTCGCCGTCGTCCGCTGAGCCGGGAGCGTCCGCCCCGATTTCGGAGATAAACGATTCGGCGTCAAAAGACTCGTTTTCTAACTGTTGCAGGATCAGCGCCTTTCGACCTTCCCAGGAGAGGGCATCGACGCTGCTCGAATCGTCCGTGACGACCGACTTCCGGATTTGGGAGCTAGCGACTTGGCGGGCCAGATCTTCGTTCTGGTCGCGAAGATCCCGCAGCTCCGCCTGAAGCTGGTCGATCTGGGAGCGAAGTTCGCGGTTTTCGTCCTCGTCGCGACGGTCG
>CAYWXT010000101.1:0-4846 GCA_964462125.1 uncultured Pirellulaceae bacterium
GGCGGCGAAACACTGCCTGCAAGTGACCGATGAGCATTGGGAACCAAGTGACCGATGAGCATTGGGAACGGGCTGCCGGTTTTGGTGCCCCCATTTCTGATCCGAATGTTCAAAAACACGGGGATCTAGGCGAATCTGGTGCCCCCATAGATGGCGATCACGGCCGATCGGGAACCATCACAGACACGAAAAAACCCCGGGAAAACCGGGGTTTGGATGGTGGTCGGTGGCCTGCGATGGTGCACAAAGTGACCCCTACGGGACTCGAACCCGTGTTACCGCCGTGAAAGGGCGGTGTCCTAGACCGCTAGACGAAGGGGCCCTGGTGGGAAAAACAGCACCGCGATACGCGGCCGATGAAATCTCTTTCGGCCTTTGGCGGCTAGCTCTTCAACCCGGAGCGGGTATCAAACCAGGACGGCTGGAAACCGTCAAGGGTCGACGAAAGATCGTCGCTCAAATGCAGAGAAAATTTCGAGAAGGGGCAAACTGCGAACGAAACCGGAGCGCACTCTCCCGGCAGTAATGCCGACAGAGGATTGCCGCATCGAGAGATAACCCGTTGGGGTGGGGCGCGGCCATCATGGCTCGATGGTCGCGTCTCCCGACTCATGGCTGCGCTGGATCGCCTCGTAGACCTCACGGCGGTGAACCGGTACCTCGCGTGGAGCTTCAACGCCCAGGCGAACTTTGTCGCCCCGGATCTCGACCACAACGATCTTGATGTCGTTGTTGATGACGATACTTTCGTTCTTTTTTCTCGATAAAACCAGCATTTTTCAGTCCTTTCAGCACCGGCCCGGTGGAATGTGTTGAGCGATCGCCTACGTCCCCGATGTCCTTTGGGAAACCTCGACTTCCCGGTTCACCGCTTGGTAGGCCGGCTTCGTCCGCGGAATTAGTCCATACGCTTCCGCTATCCTGACGTCTTCAACTCTAGAACAAAAACGCGTCGCGTCAAGAAAAACCGACTTGACACGGACGAAATTTTGACCTTCCGTGTGCCAATTATCCTCGGGAAAGCCGCAAAACGGCAAGATTTTCTGATGGTTGGGAAATCTGCCATTTTCCGATGGCGATTCCGTGGCGAGCCGAGAACCGTTCGCCTCCTCATTTCGTCTGTAATGGCTAGAGTGTCGACCGTGCGGCGTGTTCAGCAACGGTCCCTGATTCCAGCGTGACATTCCCCTCCGGACCCCGTGATCGACTCCCATGGTTCACGCGATCGGCGACGACCGAGGACCTGGCACCCGTCAGGGCGTTGTTTTTACCCCCAGCCAGGCGACCGGCACGTTGCCCTTGGTTCGCCGAATCTCCGCCGACATGACCAGCTTGCACCGGTCGATCGAGGCCCAACGAACCCAGTTGCGGGGGTTGGAGCATGTCGAGGAGATCACTGACCAGGCCAATTACGCCGACGAGCTGCGTGACATTCGGTCGTCACTCGCCGAGGACGAGGGGCGATTTTTGGAGTGCTTGGCGGAGTTGGCGGCACTCGGGGTCGAGCCGCACCTGCCCATCGATGGTGGGATCGACTTTCCCGCCAAAATGAATCGCCGCTCCGTCCGCCTCTGTTGGCACCCCGAGGACGCGGAAGTCGCCTTTTGGCATGAGATTGGTCAGCCGCGTGAGATGCGGCGGCGTCTCGATTCCCGGGCGTTTTCCCCTGCGTTCTCCTACGGCAACAGGAAGACCTGAAGCTTGCGGCAGCCGTGGGCCCCGAGCACCAGCGACTGTTCGATGTCGGCGGTCTTGCTCGGCCCAGAGACGAAGACGCCGAATCCTGGCTTCGGCCTGCCGATTCGCCGATAAGCCTCATGCAGGTTGCTGACGATCTGTTGCCGAGAGACTACGATCGCCAAGTACTGGGCGATGAACAGGGCGACTCGATGCGGCAGGTTGTGACCGTCGACCCAGATGGCGCCATTTTCCGCCACCATGAACTCCCCCCTCGCGACGGTCCAGTCGAGGGTAGCCAGGTCGTGTGGATCGTCGATCAGCGCGAGGTCGACGTTGCCGGGCACCACCTCCGGCACCATCGAGGCGATCTGCTGGGCATCGCGAAATTCGGGAATCTCTCGCAGCGCGTCAGCGATCTGCCCAGGGCTATCGGCCAGATGGGCTTCTCCCCCGACGATCGCCAGCATCTCGAGGAACTGGCCAACCGGGTCGTTGAACGTGGTCAGTTGCGCTTCATCGATGCCAGACGGTTCGGGTGCCGGCACGGTCTTGCTCCGGATTCGGTCCAGGATCGCTTGGCGACTCCCTCGTGTCGGATTCAAACTCCCTTCAGACATCATTCGACCTGCTCGGCTTCGACGGCGCTCGGCTCCCGTTCGCGCGCGTTTGTTGAACCACTGACGTTCCCCTCCCCTCCCGGGCGATTGCTGTTTTCCGAACCCGGCCGATGCCGAGCGTGCCACTGGCGGAACGATTCACTCGGGGGCGTCGGCAGTTCGCGGGCGTCGGTCCAGGGGTTGAGCCGATGGTGGGTGGCCCAGCGTGGGAGTACTCGCAAGGCGATTCGAGCGATCGAGCCGCCGGTGGAATATAACGCAGGGGACCGAAACACCCACGACGCCAGCCGCATCGCCACCCGTTTCCGCCACGGCAGCAAGCCGCGGCCGACCAGTTCCTTCCGCCACGCGAGCAGTTGGTGGTGCAGCGGAATCTTGACGGGGCAGATGTCGGTGCATGAACCGCACAGACTGCAGGCATAGGGCAAACTCTTGTACGCCCCGCCATCGCGCGCCGGCGACAACACCGAACCGATGGGGCCGGGGACGGTCGCCCGGTAACTGTGCCCGCCGCTGCGACGAAAGACCGGACAGGTATTCATGCAGGCGCCGCAGCGAATGCAGTGCAGCGAATCGCGAAACTCGGCGCTGTCGCGTAGTTTCGTTCGGCCGTTGTCCACCAACACGATGTGTAGCTCGCTGTCGGGGTCACGGGGCCCGTGGAAGTGGGAGGTGTAGCTGGTGATCGGCTGGCCGGTCGCCGAGCGGGCGAGCAACCGGATGAAGACAGCCAAGTCCTCGAACTGGGGGACCAGCTTCTCCATCCCCATGCAGGCGACGTGCACCCGGGGCAGGGAAACCCCCAAGTCCGCGTTTCCTTCATTGGTGCAAACGACAATCCCGCCCGTTTCCGCCACGGCGAAATTGACGCCGGTGATTCCGACCTCGCCCGCGAGGAACTTGTCTCGCAGGTGCCCGCGGGCCGCCTCGGTCAGATACTTCGGGTCCGACGCTCCGGCCTCGGTGCCCAGACACTGATGAAACGTCTCGCCGACCTCCTCCTTCTTGATGTGGATCGCCGGCAGCACGATGTGGCTGGGAGACTCGTTGCGGAGCTGGACGATCCTCTCGCCAAGATCGGTGTCAACCACTTCGATCCCGTTGGCTTCCAGAAAGGGGTTGAGCCCGCATTCTTCGGTCAGCATCGACTTGCTCTTGACGATCCGCCGCATTTGGTGATGCCGCAAGATTTTGAGCACGATCTGATTGTGCTCCTCGGCATCGGCAGCCCAGTGGACCGTGGCGCCCAAGGCGGTCGCGTTCCGCTCGAATTCCACCAGATAGTCGCTCAGGTTCGCGATCGTCCGAGTCTTGATTGCCGAGGCCAACTCACGCAGGTATTCCCATTCCGGCACCGATTCAGCCTGGGCGTCGCGTTTGTTGCGGACGAACCACAGGGCGCGGTCATGCCAATGCGAGCGTTCGTCGTCGGTGACGAACGGGTGGGCGGCGGTTGGATGGTCAACGATCGGTAACATGTTCGATCCGCGAAAGGGGGATTGGCTGCATTTGCGCCCAGACGAGTCATCCGGCTGTAACCACATCGAGGGGGCGTCCCATCATGACTTGAGCCGCGTGCATCACGGCGATGGGCGACCGCTGACGACGGATGATGCCCTGCAAATGCATCAAACAACTCATGTCGGCCGAAACGATCACGTCGCTCCCCGTTTGCAGGTGGTCGGCGACGCGGTCGCGGCCCATCGACGCGGACACCTCCGCCTCATTGACCGCGAAGGTGCCGCCGAAACCACAGCACTCGTCGGTTCGCTCCGGGGCGACCCACTCGATATCCGAAACCAAATCAAGCACACGGCGGACCTTGTCCGGTCGCGGTGCCATCACCTCGCTGCTGGCCCCCAAACGCAACTCCCGCAACCCGTGACAACTTTGGTGGATGCTGACCCGATGGGGGAAACGGACATCGAGCTGTCGAATCTGAAGCTCATCATGGAGGTACTCGCATAGTTCAAAGGTCCGCGAGCTGACCTTCTCCAGCACCGGATCACCGGGCTCGAAATAGTCGGCGTAGTGGTGACGAACCATGGCGGTGCACGACCCCGAAGGGCAGACGATGCTGTCATAGTCAGCCAGCAGCTTGACCAACCGCCGGGCCACCGGGGCTGCGTCCTCTGAGCACCCCGTGTTGGCCATCGGCTGGCCGCAGCAGGTCTGCCCGGCCGGGTATTCGACGTTCACCTCCAGTCGCTCCAGCAACTCCAGTGTGGCGATCGCCACATCGGGATAGAACTGGTCGATGTAGCAGGGGACAAAAAGGGCGACGGTCATACGGGGGGCAGGTTGCGGTCAGGGGGCCAGAAGAAAGAGCTTCGAACGTTCAGTATAACGCACGGAATGCCGCGACCTAGGTGACCATCGACAGCACCACCACGATCCGGCCCGGCGCCGGAGTACCTCCGTTTCGCCGAAACGGAGCGTGGAATCGCGATTGACTCACGCGATCCCCAACCGGCTCAGCAGCGGAGAACGTGCCGGCACCACCACGATCCGGCCCGGCGCCGGAGTACCTCCGTTTCGCCGAAACGGAG
>CAYWXT010000101.1:4946-17953 GCA_964462125.1 uncultured Pirellulaceae bacterium
GGCGCCGGAGTACCTCCGTTTCGCCGAAACGGAGTGTGGAATCGCGATTGACTCAGGCGATCCCCAACCGGCTCAGCAGCGGAGAACGTACCGGCACCACCACGATCCGGCCCGGCGCCGGAGTACCTCCGTTTCGCCGAAACGGAGTGTGGAATCACGATTGACTCACGCGATCCCCAACCGGCTCAGCAGCGGAGAACGTGCCGGCACCACCACGATCCGGCCCGGCGGGACGGATGTACTCCAAAGCAGCGGCGTTGAGTTACGGTAGGATATCGCGAACGCGGATTGTTGCGTTCTTATCCGACGCAAAGCTCAGCGGCAGATGGGATGTTTCGGTGTAGTTAATGCGACTCCGAATTGGGCCGGGTACAATGACCAGATCGGGCTCCGGTTCACTGTCCTTGGTCGTGATCGGCATCTGCAGCCGCATGAGTTGGTCTCCCGCAAGATGCTTGCGAAGTTGGTCTTCCAACAGCATCAACGCGAGATCGTGGGGCGGGTTATGAATCACTTTGGGAACCACCCATCCTTCCAGTAGTTCAACCTGGTCGCCAGGCGACAACACACCTGCCTCCCCCATCCTCCGGTACTCTTGGACCGTGAATTTGCGAACCGGAAACTGGGGCAGGGCCATCTCGTTTGCCTCTGGCAGGACGTTCGACATGGCTTTGGTCATCGCGGATGATTCATTGCAGATTATCCAGGGCAGGCGAATGCCGCCTTGCGGTAGCTGAGTGGCCAGCGGACCGATATCTTGTTCCGTATCGTAGCAGAAGTTGCAGGGACATCTGAGCGTGTCCGTTGAACTCTTTACGATTTCCGATACGGGACCATCGTCGATTGCGCGTTGGTCACCGCTCTCGAATTGCGTGCCGGCCTCCTTTACCACGTTCCAGGACGATCGATGGACAAGCATGATTCCCTCGACCCTCGTTCTTCGGTTCAGCGTCTGGTGTCGATGGATGCCTACCGCGGGCTGGTGATGTTGGCGATCGCCTCGAGCGCCTTCGGGATTCCCCAAGTCGCGGAACATTTTTCGCACAATCCAACTTGGCAGGCGGTAGCCTATCAGTTCAAGCACGTTCCCTGGGTCGGCTGTACGTTCTGGGATCTGATCCAGCCGTCGTTCATGTTCATGGTTGGCGTCTCGATGGCCTTCTCCTATGCCAAACGGCAACGGATGGGGCAGTCGTATCGAGGAATGCTTGGCCACGCCAGCGTGCGGGCCGGAGTGCTGGTCGCACTGGGCGTTTTTCTCGCCTCGAATTGGTCGAGCGAGACGAACTACAGCTTCGTGAACGTGCTCGCCCAGATTGGTTTGGGCTACATCTTCCTGTTCTTGCTTTGGAGCCGACCGCCGTTGGTGCAGTTGGGGGCGACGTTGGGAGTCCTGGCGGGTTCCTGGCTACTGTTCGCTGCCTATCCGTTGCCCGCGGCTGATTTCGACTACCACTCGGTCGGCGTATCGGACGATTCGACGCTGCTGAGTAGTTTCGCAGCCCATTGGAACAAAAACGCCAACGTGGCGGCCGATTTCGACCGCTGGTTTCTGAATCTGTTTCCGCGATCCGAGCCGTTCACGTTCAACCGCGGCGGTTACCAGACGCTGAACTTTATCCCCTCCTTGGCCACGATGATCTTCGGGTTGCTCGTCGGCGAACTGATGCGAAGCGATCGCGGATCGGGCAAGAAGCTGGCGTGGCTGGTCGGTGGAGGCTTGGTTGGTTTGGCGGCGGGCTACGCGCTGCACGCGACGAATCTCTGCCCGCTGGTGAAACGGATTTGGACTCCCAGTTGGGCGATCTTCAGTACCGGATGGTGCTGTCTGATTTTGGCTGGCTTTTACACCGTGATCGATCTGGGGCGACAACGCTGGTGGGCGTTCCCGCTGACCGTCGTCGGCATGAACTCGATCGCGATGTACATGATGAGCCAGTTGCTCAAACCGTGGACGAGGAAGACGCTGCAGACGCATCTGGGCAGCGATTACAGCGAGGCGTTTGGAGTCGCATACGCGCCAATGGTCGAAGCGACCACCACGGTCTTGGTCCTCTGGCTGTTATGCTACTGGCTCTACCGCCAGAGGGTGTTTCTCCGCATTTGAATCTGGCCCGCGGCGAGCGCCGTCAGTTCGGGGTTTTAAGACGAAGCCCAGGAGTCTATCGCAGCGAAGGGTGAGGATCAGGGCCGCACGGCTCGCGCCGTGGCGTTAGTAATTTTGTAACGGCAGGGCGCGAATCCCCGGCCTGTCGATCCCGATTCTCAAGCTGTGACAAAGCACTAGGCAGCGGTGTTGATGGGGGCGGTCGCGTTCTGCTGGCTCGGACGACGTGACCGGGCGCAAGCGTCGATCCAGCCACGGAGCTGGTCAATGGTGGGGACCGGGCGGCCTCGGAGGAGTCGTTGCCCACGACTGCTGAGCGCGAATCGCTCCAGATCCCGGCGCAGGGAAGCGGGCGATTCGGTGGCCAAACGACGCGTGCCCCGACGGTGGACGCGGATCAACAGCAGCGCATCGCGCGGCATCATCCCCGGCACTGCCGCGGCAAACCGGATCGCGTGACGGGAGCGCGTGAGTGCCCGTTTGGCCGCGGGGGATGCCCCCAGCCGATGTGCAGTGTCAGCGGGATCACAGCTCAGCAGCTCTCCGGCGGTCGTGATCCCGATCGATGCGAGCTGCTGACACCGCCGGGAACTGAATATCCGTAGATAGTAGAGACGCGTACCGAGCAGCCGGCGGCGATGACTCGATCTCGGCCGCATCGCGGCGGGAGCAGCGGTGGGTTCTGGGTGCTCGGTTTCAGACGCCTCGGGTTCGGGTCTTTCGGTTTGGTGTTGCTCGGCCGCCGTCGGTCCGGTCCCCGGCCCTTCCGCTGGCCTTCGGTCCGACGATCCGGCTCGGCGAGCCGGACGTACTGGGGGCTCGGTCGCGGCACCGAGACGGGTGTAAAGCACGACCGCGCCACGTCGCTCGCCCAACTCGCCTTGATCCCCCCCATCGCTCCTTGGGGGCAAAAGATTGAGCAAGCGCTGGAAGGCCTGCAACATGGTTCGTACTCCGGCACGGTGATTGATGTCGGGGGGCGGAAGTCTCGGTGACTTTCGCTACGGGGTTGGGAATGGTGCCGCTGGGACGACAGACTGGCAGCCTGTGTTACGGGATGAAATAGCAAACAACCGGTATCGGTGACTAGGGATCGTTGGCCTGCGGTCTGGCAGCCTGTGCTATGGTCGGCTGGCCTATTCCACCGAGGGGGTCGATGCGGAGTCGCTTCCCAGTTCGGTATTCGACTTAACGGATCGCCGTTGACGTCGCCGGCGGGCGGGGGGGGCCGGGGGGGGGGCGGGGCGGGCGGGCGTGGGGGGCCGGAGGGAGTCCGGGGCCAGGGCAGTTCATGACCAGCTCAGGCGGAGGATTTGCCAGACCGACCGCAGCGCTTCGCCGAGGGTGAGTTTGCTTTGGCCCTCCGTCCGATCGGTGAAGGTAATCGGGACTTCGGTCAGGGACGCGTTTTGGCGGTGCAGGCGAACCAGGAGTTCCTCCAGCAAGGCGTAGCCGTTGCTCCGCAGCTGCTGGCGGTCGAGCTTCGTCAGGGTTTCGACGCGGTAACAGCGCATCGAGCCGCTGCAGTCCTGCACCGGGAGCCGGAGGCATAGGGTCGCGAAGCGATTCACCAACCGGCTCATGATCCGCCGCCGAATCGGCCAGCCTTCGATTGCGCCGCCGGGCACGTAGCGGGAACCGATCACGACATCGGGGCGCCCCGACGACGTGGCCACCTGCAGCAATGACGGCAATTGCTCCGGGGCGTGACTGAGGTCGCCATCGAGGTTCAAGAAGTAGGTGTAGTCCTGTTCGATCGCATGTTCGATCGCGCGGCGGATTGCCCCACCCAACCCCCGTTCGCCCCGTCGCACGATGAGTCGGACCCGCCGGTCGTGCCGAGCGACCGCCTCCACTCGGCCGGCGGTTCCATCGGGCGATTCGTCATCGACCACCAGCAGATCCGCCAGCGGCATCGCTTGGCGAAGCCGGTGCAGCATCGGCTCGATGTTGGCCGCTTCGTTGTAGGTACAGACCGCGACCAGAACGCGAGGTTCGGGGACAGACGTCTCGGTGTTGTCTACGTGGGAGGCGCCAGGGCCGGGGCTGAGCGAACGCGACATGGAGAGTCTGGCGTGGTGGGGAAGGCCCAGCCTAAATGGGCCTCCTGCGTTGGGGCGGTTTTGGCGGTGAAAGACCAGCGTACACGTTGGGATCGTCGGCGACGATCAGGCTGGGATCGGGCGGGGCGTAACCTCCGCGTCTCCGGTGAGCTGAATCGCCGTTGCCCAGGGTGGCAGTTCGGCGGGCTGCTGGCAGTAGCCGATGACCAGGTCTCGGTGGGCCCCGCCAGGCCGACCAATTGAGCTGGTGATCTCCATCCGCGCCCCGCGCCCAGCACGTTGCCGAGAGGCATTGTCGTGCGGCTTGGTCGTCGCCTCCGGCATTGCCTCCCCTGCCTGGCGCAACGCGCGATTGAGTTTCGCGACGAACAGTCGGGCCAGCGGATCGGTCAGACGTTCGGAAAAGCCGTAGCTGGGACGGTACCAGTCGAATCGCACGGGACGTTGGGATTCCTCATGAAGCGCCGCGGCCAGGCTGATAAAAAATGGCGGCTGCAGCGACAGATAGGGGGGCGTGAGCAGCACCGGCGTGGCGCCGCAGTGGTCGCTCAACCGAAGGATCTCGGTGGTCACGACATCGAGGGCTGGCAGGTTCGGCTCCTGAGCAGTCATGAGGTGGCCCGCATCTTGTTCAACATCGCCTGGAAGTCAACGGTCACCTCCTGTGCCTCCGCATCGACACGAGTGGCGGCCACCGGTGACTCCGAAGATAACTCATCCTCGACCACCAGCAGGTCGCTGTCGTCATGGATCAGCTCCCCATTGTCCGCTTCGGTTAACCAGAGGAACGAGGCTGAGGCCTGGGAGGACTTCGCTGGGGGTACGTCGGCTGCCTCGGGTGGATTCGTTGGGCTTGTTGAATTTGCCTCGCCTGCATCGGGACCGCTGGCGGCTTCCTCGGTGCCGTCCTCGGCGCCGTTGGACCTCGGCTCCCGCGCTGCCGCAGCGTCAGCGGCAATCCCAACCACCTCTTGATGCAGTGACGCCTCAAGGGAGCACTCAACGTCGCGAACGGGTTGCCCTTGGACACCGCATTGGATGGCACGACCCGCATCAGTTCCGACGAGCAATTCTTCCTCCTCATCAAACTCACCGAACAGATCGGCGGTCGAGGGGGCTGAGAGGCTCTCCGGCAACGGATTGTTTCTCTGCACAGCGACTCCATCTGTCCCCTCGCCCCGGGTCGTGAGCGGAACAGGGTGAGGCTGAGTGGGTTCCGTCGCAGCACGCGCCTCGACGCTGTCAATTGTCTCCAGGGCGTGAGAAGCCTCCGGCGCGCCACATTCCTTCGGCATCCCTGGATCGGCGACCGCGTGAGATTCTTGGGCCGCGAGGTGGTTCTCCACGGTGACAGCATCGCCGAGCAGCAGATCTTCGGTTGTCAGTTCGGCCAGGATGGGGGCGACGTCGTGGGGGCAGAAATCGGGGTTGCCGTCTCCGAACGCGGCGGTTTCAAGTCGCTGGTCGGATGTCTGCAGGGGTGCTGTGCAGTATTCGATCGGCTGCACAGGCTCGTGCGGCGCGAACGCACCAGCGGCATCGGAAATCGACCCATCATCGGTTGTCGGCGCCGGATTCGTCGGCGTCATCGTATCGCCGAGCTCCCCGAATTCGACCGGGTTCGCGTCGGCGGCAATCGTCGGCGAATCGAGCATTGGGCTGGGGAGTTGTTGCAGGTGGGCCCAAGCTTGGTCAACGACCTCTTCGCTGATCAGCGTGCGGCCGGAGGCCTCGGCCCGGTCAATCGATTCGGTCATCAGTTGGTTGATCAGGCGAGCGACGCCGCAGCAGGCGTGATGGACCGCGGCGATCGCCTCTTCGGTGATCGTTTCCGACGGTTCAGCGCCACAGCGTCGAATTGACTCTTCGATGTACGTCCGCGTATCGGCCGCTGTCATCGGGTGAAGGTAACAGCGGGTGGCGACCCGCTGCGTCAGCGCCTCCATTCGTGGCGAGGCGAGCGTTTCGTCGAGATTGGGGGCACCGCAGAGAATCGCGGTCAGCCGGGGTTCGTCGCGGCGCATGATGTTGGTCGCCATCCGCACCGATTCAAGCACCTCGAGCGGCAGCGACTGCGCCTCGTCGATGATCAGTAGCAGGCCACCTTCCGGCGAGTCGTCAGAGCGGAGGTGTTCGACCAGCGCCAGATGAAACTCGCCATCGGCAAGCTGATCCCGGTCAACGCCGATCCGGCGCAGCAACTGGAGGTAGAATGCCGCCGGGGATTCGATCGGGATGTCTCCCAGCGGCACGACTTGGCGAGCGCCGGCGAAGTTTTCAGCCAGCCGGTTCGCCAGCAGTGATTTTCCGGTGCCGGGGGGGCCGATGACCAAGGCGACCGCGTCTCGCGATTCGATGCAGCGCGCCAAACGCTTCTCGGCCTCGGCAACGGAGCCGGTCGCGACGTAGCGACTCACGCTGGGAAACGGCGGAAATGGTGGCACGCGAAACAGGGGTTCAGAGGATCGCATGGTCGACTCGATCATGGGGAGCAGAAACATCCTAAGGCCAGTTAATCGTAAATGTCGTCACGATAGGATCGGGAGTTGAAGCTGATCTGCGAGGAACGCGGTGACGATCGCGGTCGCCACGATCGACGCAAAGCAAACACGGCGAAGACGGACCCCGATCGGCTGGTGGAGTCGAACCCATTCTCGGGGGAGGTAGAGTGCCACGAACGATTCTGTTGGTGTGTTCAGTGCCGGGGATCGGCCCTGATTCGATCGGCCCTGATTCGACTCAACCTCCGGGGGTGCTTCGAGTCGTATTGGCGGCGTGCGGAGTCCCCAGAGCCATGCCAGCAGGAACATGGCGGCGGCGACGGTTCCGGCAACGTGAAACGCCCTGGGAGGAAGGCTTGGCCGGATCACCGGGCCGAGCCGGATCGGAGGAGCCCCCGCCCGTCGCTGTCGTTCCTCCTGTGCCAACTCCAGCCGCCGGATCGTTCGCTCGGCCTCTGCGGCGCGTCGTCGCCACGTATCCTGCGGTTGGTTCTCTGCTTGGTTGTCCGGTGACCGCCCCTGGTCCGGCGGGCGATTGGCGGTCGCTGCGGGGTCGAACGAGACAGTGGCAACGGGAGCAGTCGGGTCGTCGGGGGCCGCCGCAGCAACGGCGTTCTGTGTCGCGTAAAACTCGGCCAGCTCCAACCGCCAGCGGGCGATGGCGGTGGCCGGGTCTGCCGCTGTTTGCCCCCAGTCGGCGATCCTTCGCTTCAGCGAACGCAACCGCGGATCGTCCAACGGCAGGGAAATGAGTTGGCTCTTCGAGTCCTGGCGGATCGAGAGGATTTGACGGGGAGCCCCGGCGGGCCAGTGGGCGAGCACAATCGCGGCGGCCGACACCGCCACCAGTAAGGCATCCCGAATCGCGGCCGAGGGGTGGCGTGACACCATCAGGACGTTCTCACCGCTTTCCTGCTAAAACAGAGGTTACGAGATCGAGATCGACGAGCGCCTGACCGTCCTCTGGCGCCGTTCGGTTCTTATCGTCAATCTGCGGCGGCGATGACTAGTCGAATTGGATGAGTTGTGAGCCCGATAATCCCCTTTCGCGTCAAAATTTGCGGCGTTCGACTCAAGCGAGACGTCGTCGCGGCCGGCGATTCGGCTGCCGACGCGATCGGGCTGAATTTTTTCCCCCCGAGCGTGCGGTCACTCGATCCAGACCAGGAGTCGACGAAGGAGCTCAGCGAGCGGGCGGTTGACCTTGGGCTTTTTCGCGTCGGTGTGTTTGTCAATGAGTCGGCCGAGCACATCCGCCGCGTCGCCGAGGCGGTACCGCTGGACGCCATCCAGCTTCATGGGGACGAGTCGGTGGCGGACGCTCGCCGCATTGCCCAAGCGGGGCTTCTGGTGATCCGCGCAATCAAGCTCCCGCCGACACGGCTTGCAGTGTCGGCCATCGATCGAGCGGTGGGACCTTGGGTGGACTCTGGGATCTGGCCGCTTTTGGACACCGACGCCGGGGCGGCACACGGGGGGAGCGGCCGCAGGCTCGATTGGGATGCGCTGCGAAGCTGGGCTGAGACCCGTCCCGAGGTCCACTGGACCCTTGCTGGAGGGCTCGGCGTCGATAATATTTCGGAAGCCATTCGCCGCTCCGGGGCCTGCAGCGTTGATGTTGCCAGCGGGGTGGAATCTCACCGCGGGGAAAAATCGGCGGGGCTGATTCGCACCTTCGCCGAAGCGGCATCCGCCCAGCTGCAGCGTCCCACCACCCGCTGAATTCCAAGAAGTGGCGATGTGAATGGGGCTACCCCCTGCCAATTTGACCGGAAGGCCCTATCATGTTGGGCACCGGGGGCAAGTGTCGCGAAATCGTCTCGCGGCCCCACGGACGCCAACTGCGGTAGCGTTCGGCGGCTTGCGGACCAGCGGGAGTCCCCGTGGTCGGTTCGCAACCCCTCTGACGCACCGCAGTCATTTCGAACTGAAGTATTTGGAGGATTGACGTGTCACAAGTTGAAACCGATCGATTGCCTTACAAGGTCAAGGACATCGGGCTGGCAGAATATGGCCGTAAGGAGGTCGAGCTCGCTGAGAACGAAATGCCGGGGCTGATTGCCCTGCGGGAGAAGTACGGCAAGGAGAAACCCCTGGCGGGCGCCCGGATCGCCGGATGTCTGCATATGACCATCCAGACGGCGGTTCTGATCGAGACGCTGCAAGAACTCGGTGCTGAGGTGACCTGGAGCAGCTGCAATATCTTCAGCACCCAGGACCACGCCGCCGCCGCGGTCGCCGCGGCCGGGGTCCCTGTCTACGCATGGAAAGGGATGACCGAGGAGGAGTTCGAATGGTGCATCGAGCAGACGCTGCACTTCCCCTCCGGCGAACCGCTGAACATGATCTTGGACGACGGCGGCGACCTGACCGCGATGGTCCACGACCGCTTCCCCGAGTTGCTCGCCAATGTCCGCGGGATCAGCGAAGAGACCACGGCGGGAATTCACCGGCTGGAGGTGCTCAACCGCAACGGCAAGCTGCGGGTCCCGGCGATCAACGTCAACGATTCGGCGACCAAGAGCAAGTTCGACAACTTGTATGGTTGCCGTGAGTCGTTGGCCGACGGGGTCAAGCGTGCGACCGACGTCATGTTGGCCGGTAAGGTGGCGGTGGTCTGTGGTTACGGCGATGTCGGCAAGGGTTGTGCCCACAGCCTGCAACGCTACGGTTGCCGTGTCCTGGTCACCGAAATCGATCCCATCAACGCACTTCAGGCGGCGATGGAAGGTTTCGAGGTCACGACGATGGAAGAGGCTTGCAAGGAAGGCCGCTTGTTCGTCACCACCACCGGCAACAAGGACATCATTCTCGGCGAGCACATGGCCCAAATGGCCAACGATGCAATCCTCTGCAACATCGGCCACTTCGACACCGAGATCGATGTCGCCTGGCTCGAAAAACAGGTCGAGAATGGGAAGGTGACCAAGAGCGAGATCAAGCCGGCCGATATCGGTGCGGTTGATCGCTACACGTTCAAGGACACCGGTCGCAGTATCATCATTCTGGCCAAGGGCCGCCTGGTGAACCTCGGTTGCGCCACCGGCCACCCGAGCTTCGTCATGAGCACCTCGTTCACCAACCAAGTGCTCGCCCAGATCGAGCTTTGGAAGAACGACAACCAGTACGAGAACAAGGTCTACATGCTGCCGAAACGGCTCGACGAAGAGGTCGCGCGGCTGCACTTGGGACAGCTCGGCGTCAAGCTGACGAAGCTGACCCAGGACCAGGCTGACTATATCGGCGTCCCGGTCGAAGGTCCCTACAAGTCGGACCACTACCGCTACTAAGCCGATCTACCGCATTTCCCGGCGCCCACGTTGTGCGTGGGCGCCGCGGGAACGAACAGCCCGACCGTAATCCGGTCGGGTTTTTTATTGATCCCGCTCCCCGAACTCCGGTCCGTCCTTTACGATTCCGACGTCTGGATCACGTCCCTCATTTCGATTGGAAACGATGCCTCAAACTGCACCTTTTGCTGCCCTCCGCTACAACCTGGACCACGTTGGCTCGCTGTCGAACGTGGTCGCGCCGCCATACGACGTGATCGACCCGGAGCAGCAGGACGAGCTCTACAAGCGTCATCCGGCGAACGTGATCCGGATCATCTTGAACCGACCCGAACCCGGGGATCAGGGCGATGAGAAGTACCAGCGGGCAGCCAAATATGTCCGGCAGTGGCTGAGCGAAGGGGTGCTGATTCGAGAATCCGCTCCCGCCTACTACGTTTACCATCAGCAATTCGACTACGAAGGGCGGACGATCACCCGCCGGGGCTTCATGGGACGGGTACGGCTGCAGCGTTTCGGCGAAGGGAACATCTACCCGCACGAGGAAACGCACCCCAAGGCCAAGGTCGATCGCTTGAAGTTGACCAGGGCAACCAAGCAGAACAACAGCCAGATCTTCGGACTCTATCCCGATCCGGAGAACGATGTCATCGAGCTGCTCGACCAAGCCACGCAGGGCGTCGAGCCGATCGAAGCGGTGGATCATCTGGGCGTCACCCACCGCGTGTGGCCGATCACCAATGACGAGGTCAGTTCGCGGGTCAGCAAGCTGATGGACGCGAAGCCGATGTTTGTCGCCGACGGCCACCATCGCTACGAGACCGCCTGCAACTATCGCGATGGGTTGGTCGAGGAAGAGGGGGCGCTTCCCGAGGACCACCCGGCCAACTTCGTGATGACGATGTTCGTCGGTATGAGCGATCCCGGCATGATCGTGCTCCCCACCCATCGGCTGCTTCGCGGAACTGCCTCCTTCAGTTCGGACGAGATCATTGAGCGATTGGGCAATTGTTTTGAGTGTGAGAAGCTGCCGGCAGGGGTGGAATCGGCAGAGGCAGCGTGGGGGCGGATGGATGCGGAGGGGGCCCAGGGGCTACTGGCGGTCCTTGGGGTCAAGGACCAAACCTGGGTGTTGGTTCGCGCCACCGATGCCGCTGCGGAGCGGATGCGGACTTTGGCGGCGGACCAAAGCGACGATTGGCGCGGCCTCGGCGTGAGTCTGCTCCATCGGTTGGTGATCGACGACCTGCTCGGCTGCCAAGGCCACCCAAAGCCGACGTACGTGCACGAGGTCAGCGAGGTGGTCGACGGCATCCAGGGCCGCGGCAGCCAGGCGGAGAGTGATGGCGACGCGCCCTACACCCTCGCCGCCCTGGTCATGCCCGCCACGCTGGCTCACGTCGAGGCGATTAGCCTGCACCGAGAGCGGATGCCAGCCAAGAGCACCTACTTTTTCCCGAAATTGCTCAGCGGCCTCACCTTCAATCCGCTTGCGTGAGCCCGCCGCGGTGACAATCCAGCTCGGCGAGCTGGATGTTTTGGGCGTTCCCCGTGGAACAATCCCCAGGATGCCTAGTTTCGCATGAAACCGATCTTGCTTCGCTGACCCAGTCGACCCTACTTTCCGGCATTGTGAGGCGGTCGAGCGGCTGAAGGATCGGGCGTGTGGAGGCGTGCGTGGGTAGGATTTTGTGTGTTGTCAACCAAAAGGGCGGCGTCGGGAAAACGACGACCGCGGTCAACCTGGCAGCGGCCCTGGCGCTCTCCGGGTGCCGCACGCTGCTGGTCGACATGGATCCGCAGTGCAACGCCACGACGTCGCTGGGGTGTGAACCGTGTGACGGCCATGCGTTGGTCGCCAAGGATCCCTTGCCCCCACAGATCGGCGAGACCGGCCAGGAGAGGCTGTTGATCGTCCGGGGCAGCCGCACCTTTCACGACGTGGACAAGCTCGCCAGCCCGGGAGACGGCGACGCCGCCCGGGTGCGGAAGCACCTGGACGACATCATCGATGCGTACGAATTCGTCCTGGTCGACTGCCCGCCCAGCCTGGGGGCGCTCACAGAGACGGCCCTGGCGGCCAGCACCGAGGTGCTGATGCCGATTCAGTGCGAATATTTCGCGATGGAGGGGCTAACTCAACTCATTCAGGTCATCAAGAAGGTCATCGTAGCCACCGACGGAAGACTGACCTTTGGTGGAATCCTGCTGACGATGTACGATCCCCACCTGGAGTTGACCCGCGAGGTCGATGAGGAGGTCCGGGATTTCTTCGGTGACATCGTGTTCGACTCCGTGGTGCCGCGGGACGTCGCCCTGAGCGAGGCCCCCAGCCATGGACAATCCGTGTTCCAATACGCTCCGCGGTCGCGCGGCGCATTCGCCTATACCCAACTTTGCATGGAGGTTCTCCAGCGTGACTAGTGCAACGACTGGTAAAGATCGACGACTGGGAAAAGGATTGGCGGCCCTGCTGGGGACGCCGCTCGATGAAAACGGGGAGCCAATCCTCGAACCCGGCGGGACGTCGGAAGCGGCGACCGGGGTTCGACCGCTGGAATTGCCCGTCGACGAAATCGAAGCCAACCCATTTCAGCCCCGGCGGGAATTCAACCCGGACGAAATCGCTTCGCTCGCCGAAAGCCTCAGAAGCCACCAGCAACTCCAGCCGGTGCTGGTCCGCATCGTCGACGGCAAGTACCAGCTGATCAGCGGTGAACGGCGGTTGCGGGCGGCCCTCCATGCCGGATTGAAGACGATCCGGGCCGAAGTCCGCGAGGCCGACGATCGATTGGTCGCCGAACTGGCAATCATCGAAAATCTGCAGCGAAAGGATCTCAACCCGATCGAAAAGGCGATGTCCTTCAAACGCTACATCGACGAGCACAACTGCAAACAGGAAGATCTGGCACGGCGGCTGAGTATCGACCGCAGCACGATCGCCAACCTGATGCGACTGCTGGAACTCCCACCGTCGATCCTTGATCGGCTCGCCTCCGGTGAACTGACCGCCGGCCACGCCCGTGCACTGCTGCCGATCGGTGAC
>CAYWXT010000102.1:0-17923 GCA_964462125.1 uncultured Pirellulaceae bacterium
TTGCCCAACGCCGGGGCCGATGGCCAGATCGGGACGGTGGGCGACAACCTGGCTTATGAAATCGGCCGCGGTGGCCCCAGCAATGCCGTGTTGTCCGACGGGGAGAACTTCGAAGTTCCTCAGGGCGTGACGGTGATGATCGACGCCGGGGCAATCTTCAAACTTCGTGACTCCAAGATCAGCGTCGGCAGCGAGGCGGTGGACGAAGATCGCTCCCTGGCAGCTCTCCAGGTACTTGGGACGCCGATTCTGGTCGATAGCGACGACGCCCAGATCAGCGGCGAGGTGGTCTTTACCAGCTACCAAGATGAGTCGTTCGCCGTCGACACGAACCCGCTGCCGACGACGCCGGGGGCGGGCCAGTGGGCGGGGATCGAGTTCCGCAATGACTTCGACCGCTCCGAAGGACGCCCGGTGTGGGAGACCGAGGGGATCTTCCTCGACTACGTGGCGAATGCCGACATCCGCTATGGCGGTGGCAGCGTCGCGACGAACGAGCCGATCGTGACGCCGCTGCAGATGCTCGAATCGCGACCGACGCTCCTGAGCAATACGATCCGCTTCAGCAGCGACGCGGCGATCAGCGCCGACCCCAATAGCTTTGAGGAAACCAATTTTCACGCCCCGATTTTTCAGCGGGCCGAGGCGTTCACCAGCGACTATGACCGGGTCGGGCCGGACATCCGGGGTAACCGGTTGGTCGATAACTCGATCAACGGGCTGTTCGTTCGCGTGCGGACGCCGGCCACCGGCGAGCGTGAGCCGATGCGGGTCAGCGGACGGTTTGATGATACCGACATCGTGCACGTGATGTCCGAAGTGTTGGTCCTGCAAGGCCAGCCCGGTGGGCCGCGGATGCTGGAGCAGCGTCCGGACGTGCTCAGCGTGACGGTCGACGCCCCGGCCGCCCCGCAGCCACCGACCGGCAGCCTGGTGGAGGGCGATTCGGTCGATTACCGAGTGACTTTCGTGACCGCCGAGGGGAGCGAATCGCTGGCCAGCGAGCCGACGTTGTCGGCGACCGTCGGGCCGAACCGGAACTTGCGCTTGGCGAACCTTCCGGAAGCCCCCGACGACTTTGTCGGACGACGGCTATATCGCCTCGACCCGGCCAGCGGTGACTACACCTTCGTGACGTCGCTCGATCGCAACACGAGAAGCTTCCTCGACACCGGCGTCACCCGCGGCGGCGTGTTGTCCGACGCGGCGATGGCGGGAGAACGACTGTTGCCCCGCTTCGATGCCCGTTTGAGCATCGATCCCGGGTTGGTGGTCAAACTCGATTCGGCGCGGATCGAAACGGGCGTCGGCGCTGACTTCTACGCCGAGGGCGCCGACGGGAAGCCGATCGTGTTCACCAGCCGGCTCGATGACGAGTTCGGCGCCGGTGGCACATTCGACACCACGAACGATGGTGGGGCCGGCACGCCCGACCCTGGTGACTGGTCTGGCCTGGTGTTCCGTCAAGGCAGCAGTGCCAGCCTCGATCACACGATTGTCCGCTACGCCGGTGGTGACAGTTCCGTTTCGGGCGGATTCGCGACGTTCAACCCGGTGGAGATTCTGCAGGCGGACGTTCGAATCGCCAATTCGTTGTTCACGGAAAATGCGTCCGGCAGTTCTGGTGATCTCGACATTCGCGACGGCATCGGTTTCAACGGCGAGGCGACGATCTTTATTCGCGGCGCCCAGCCGGTGATCGTCGACAACGTCATTCGGGACAACCTGGGAGCGGCGATCAGCGTCAATCCGGACGCACTGAACTACCTCGAAATCCAGGACCGGGGGCGCGGCACCGGTCCGATCGATTTGTTTGAGGATGCCCGCGACAACCAGGGGCCGCTGATTTCCGGAAACCGGCTCGACGACAACGCGCTCAACGCGATGTTGGTGCGCAACGAATCACTCACGACCGAGAGTGTCTGGGACGATACCGACATCGTTCACGTCGTCGAGCGATTCGTCTATGCCTGGAACCACCATCAACGCAGCGGCCTGCGGCTGAAGAGTTCTCCCGACCAAAGCCTGGTTGTTAAATTGCAAGACGGCGGGGCCCTGGTCGCAGACCGCTACCTGAATGATGTCGAAGATTCCATCGGCGGTACGATTCAGGTGATTGGCCAGCCCGGGTTCCCGGTGGCTTTGACGAGTATTCACGATGACACCGTCGGCGCCGGGTTTACCCCGAGTGGGCTGCCGCAAAACGACACCGACAACGCGGATATCGATCCCAACTCAGGGGACTGGTATGGGATCGTGATCCGCTCTGGTGCCAATGACCGCAATGTTTCGTATGTACTGGAATCCGAGCCGGCCATCCCCGAGGCAGCCGGCTTGAATGCGATTCCGGCCGCGGCGCACCAGCTCGGCTCGCTGGCAAGGGGGGAAACGAGCAGCGACGAGAACCGGCGTCTGGGATTCAATATCCGCGGGGCACTCAGCCAAGACGGCGACGTCGATGTCTTTTCGTTCGAGGCCAATGGCCAGACCGAGGTGTATCTCGACATCGATGACACGAAGTTCGGCCTCGACACCGTCGTTGAACTGGTCGATGTCAACGGCAATATCTTGGCGCTCAGCAACAGTTCGGAAGCGGAGTCCAATGACCCGAGCCTGTTGGTCAACAACATGGCTGACGGAGCGGTGCTGCCGCTGTTCAAAACCGGCCGGCGTCTGACCGAGGGGCCCAATTCCCTCGACGCCGGGATGCGCGTGATCCTGCCGGGCAACAGCAACACCGTCAATGAGTATTTCGTGCGGGTGCGGAGCAGCAACCTGGCTCCGGAGCACAACTCCAGCCCGGAGGATCAGAAAACGCGGTTGACCGATCCATCCGCGGTTTCAAAGGGACTCAGCCGTGGCCAGTATCAGTTGTCGGTTCGATTGCGCGAGCAGGATGAGATTGCTGGCAGCACGGTGCGGTTGGCTGATCTCCGTTACGCGACCCATGCGATCGACGTTCCGGCGAGCCCGTTCGATTCACCGCTGGCGGCCGAGTTCGCCGAGCGGGTTCAAGTCAACGGCTTGGATGTCGATGGTGCAGGCAGTTTCACCAACGCGGGGGCGCAGCCGCTCGGTTCACTCAACGAAAGCCATCGGCGGGTCCTGCGGGTCTCGGGCGAACTGGGGAACAATGTCGCCAATTCGGACTCGATCGCCGCTGGCCAGGACATCGACGTTTACCAGGTCGATCTATTTGACGATGCACAGGAGCCGAACATCATCGGTGAGAACCGATTCGTCTCGGCGATCTTTGATCTGGATTACGCCGACCAGTTGGGGCGGGCCAATACGCGGCTGTCGGTCTTTGACTCCGCCGGCCGCTTGATTCTGCACGGCCTGGATTCCAACGTCACTGATGACCAGGGCCGGCCGCGGTTCGGTAACGACATGGAAAACCTGGACGCCGGTTCGGCCGGGACGCTCGATTCGTTTATCGGCCCGGTGGAACTGCAAGTCGGGACCTACTACTTGGTGGTCAGCAGCGCCCAGATGACGCCGCAGGTGCTCAACCAGTTCTTCAACCAGAACGCCACAGACACCAACATCCGGATGTTGCCGGTCGACTCGGTCCGGCGTCTCGCCGAGGATGGGTTTGACGACTCCATTTTGGGCGTCAACCAGCACATTCCACTGAACAACACCCAGAGTCTCAACACGACCGCAGAGTTGCCCCCCGTGGTGCCGCTGTTCGACGAAACCTCCGTCGTCCCCTACGCGCTGGAGGACGTGCGGATGTTCGCGACCTTGCAGGGGGGACTTTCCGGAAACAATCGGACGACGATGGTTGCGCTCGACCCGTTCACCGGGCAACTCGAACGTACGATCGGCCAGTTCGGACAGCCGGTGGCCGACCTCGGGATGCGGCGGGACGGCGAGTTGTTTTCTTATAGTTTGGGGCCTCCGTCCGGCCAGGTGACCCCTGGCAATGCCGGAAACTATTTGAACATCAGCCCAATCGATGCGTCGGTCAACAATGTCGGCGACGACGGTCTGACGTTCCAGCGTAACAATGACGATGGGGACAACACCGAGAACGATCCGAACGGCGTGTTCCGCGTCAACGCGATGGCATTCGTGCCCCAAGGGCCCAATGCGGGGGCAAGTGTCGGGAATGTTCCTAACATCCCGAACGGCGAACGGATCTTCGTCGTCGGCGATCGCAATAATTCAGGGCGCTTCGGCGAAGTGATTCCGGAGCTTCGCCAAAACGCGGTTTACAGCATGGTGGCGAACTCGGGGGCGGCGACGAATCAGGGAAGTACCAACGGGAACCTCGACCGCGACTTTGGGGATTTGGATGTTCCGGTTATCGAGCCTTACGGCCCTGCATCCAACAAGCAGGAGTTCGGCGTCATCGATGTCGGACAGTTCATTGACTCCGAACCGGAGAAGACCGGTGGGAGCATCACCGGGCTCGCACGGAATCAGAATTTGGACGATTTCTTCGGCTCGATCATGTTCGGTGTTACCGACGAGGGTGGCCTCTATTCGTTCAGCCCCAACGATCGCCGGACGGTCGACGTGTCCGATGACGTGCTTGGCAGCTACAGCCGCGTCATCAACACCACGTTCCACGGCACCGTGGACCGCCATGAGGAACACGTTGGCTTTGGCGCCCCGCGGTTTTCCAGCCTGACGCTGGGGCCGCGAGCGACCGAGGGGGGGCGTTTCAACGACGTCTTTTTCGCCACGACAACCGATGGCTGGCTGTACTCATTCCAGGTTGATAACAATGGCGTGGTCGAGCCGGCCCCGGTGATGGCGCATGGCCGCAACGCGGTCCCGATCATCACCGCCCTGGGTGCCAGTGGCACCGGGGGTCGTCAGGTCACCGGCGTCGCGTTCAGCATCCGGGAGGAAACCCCGTGGCACCAAACGAGCGATCGCAACACGCCGTTCGCGATCGATGGTCCGAACTCCCAAAACAACCAGCATGGGGTGTTCGATCCTCACGACGACAGCCGGATCCGGACCTCGGGCGGTTCGAGTCTGTACTTCGGCTTTGAGCCGACCGGAAACGAGGCGGACAACATCGTGAACAATGACGGGGCCACGGGGAACCTGGCGCCCGGTGGTGTTCACGGATCGACCGTCAGTGCACCATTCAACCTGGAAGGGTACGCTTCGGCGGATAACCCGACGTTGTACTTCAACTACTTCCTTGAGGTTCAGAACGACAGCGACTATACGCTATCGCGCCAGCAACTCGACAGTTTCCGAGTCTTTGCGGCCGGCGACGACGGGCAGTGGCAGATGCTGGCGACCAACAACTCGTTCCGCAGCTTCGTCAATGCCGACGAGTTCGACTACTTTGCAGATACCGACATCCCCGTTCAGGAGCTGCATCAGAACACCGATGTCTGGCGGCAAGCGCGCGTCGACCTGTCGCCGCTGGCGGGGCACAAGAACGTGCAACTGCGGTTCGACGTCTCCACCGCCGGCGGGATGCAGAGCCAGTTCCGCACGACCGGCTACCTGACGGAGATTCAAGCGGTACCGGGTCGCGATTTGGTCGACGGTACAACCTTCTCCCTGAGTGAGGAACTGGTCGGTTCGAACCAGGGCTTCTCGACGTTCGAGTTTGTTCGCGGCCCAGCGATCAACATTCCCGCCGGGGATGCGATCCTGGACGGTCAAGTGGTTTCGATCGAGGGCACCTCGGGGACGATCGACCTGACACTGACGACCGACACTCCCACCCGCTCGAACGAAGTCGGTTTCGATCGCGCCGATTCGGCGGCGGAGATCGCGGCGTCACTCGCCGCGGCGCTGCAGGCGATCGACCCGGCGCTGGAAGCGTTTTCCAATGGTGCCCAACTGCGGGTTCCCGAGGCGTCGTCGTACAGTCTGACGCCGGAACGGTTCGCCGCCACGGCGATCACGATTCCCGCGGACGTGGCGGACCTCGAGGACCAATCGCTGAGTTTTACCAACACGAACAGCGTCGACACGACGCTAACGCTAAAGACCTCGCAGGAGCTGGAGTTCTCCAGCGGTGCCGAGTCGGTGAGAGTCAGTTCCGATGCGACCGGCGCGGCCGACGGCGTGGTTATCCGCTTCGCGAACAACCGGCTGTTGGGCGACGTGCCGGCCACCGCGAATTTCAATGCATTCGAACAGGCGATCACTGTCACCTACAATTCGACGGCCGCAACCAGCACGAACAGCGATTTCGATGCCATTGTTTCGGCCATCGACGCACTCGGTGGCTTCACCGCCGTGCTCTCCGCGGGCGACGGGACAGCGGCCTTCACCCGCCCGGCGACCACCCCCGAATTCCCCGAGACCGAGGTCTTCTTCGATCCGGCGATCGATACGCCGGAGACCTTGGCGGCGCGATTGGCGAATCGAATCAATGTCCTCGACCCAAGGCTGCCGTCGACCGCGAACGGGGACGAGTTGATCGTGCGGAATGCCGCCGCGGTCAATCTCGGCAGCGAGTTTTTGGCGATTGGCAACCCCGTGTCATTCAACGCCGGGCTTACCTCGACGGAGCAGCTGCCCAACGGAAACACGCCGATCATCTACAACCGCGAGATGACCGATGGGGAGGTTCGAGACGCGATCCGCGACGCCCTGCCTGTCGGGCTCGGGGTCCGTGACCCGATCACCGGCATCACGCAGGCGACCATCGAAAACTACCCGGCGTACGGCACCAATCGGATCCGGTTGTTCGAGCAAGCTTTCGCGGGCAACACTTCCGAGGTCGGCTTTAGCAGCTTCCTGCCGGGAGACGAATTCGGCTCGTTCGGAAGCACGTCGGTTAGCACCAACGCGAGGACCGGGGCGCTGACGCGGAATGCGGGGACGAACAACAGTGTCGAAGGGGTATACATCGATGACGTCGTGGTTGGTTTTGCCAGTCGCGGGGAGGTGGTTCTCAATGCACCGGCGGGCAATCGCGATTTCGAGATCGACCCCACGTACCGCGAGGTCCGGACCGACGATTCGCAACAGCCAGAGTTCCCCAATGAAATTTTGGGCGACGACTATACACTCGAAGTCCGCGGTGGCCCCGAATACGGCGTCCCGGATGACTACGATCCAATCCGGCTGGGGCTCAATGAGCAGAGTGGGTTGGGTCGTTCGTTTGACATCAACGACCGGTTCAATTCTGGCGCTGTGACATTGAACGTTCCGACGGGACGCGATCTGGTCGATGGCGAGACCTTTGTCATCTCCAACGGCACCCGCAGCCTGACCTTCGAGTTCGACAGCGATGATTCGGTCGCCCCCGGGCATGTGCGGGTCCCTTTCATCCCGGTCATGGTCGGCAGCGAGTTCGATCACCTGACCGACGAGCCAGCGGAGGTCGCGCGTTCGGTCCGCGACGCGATCAACAGCTCTCAAGCCCGGAACGTACTCGGCATCACCGCTGCCGGTGGTGACAGCCGTTCGGTTGCGGGAATGACAGGCAGCCGCGTCGAGCTGTTCGGCGAGGAGATCCAGGTCAATCCTTCGTCGGGACGTTTCCTCAAAGTCGACATGGTGCGCGAGGAGACTCCGTACGGGCGCGAGACGGCGCGGACGTTGCCGCTTGCCAACCAAGACGATGAAACGGTGACGCCAGGGGTATTCCCCAACACGTTTGCCCGCGCGGCGGTCACCGATTTCGCCAACGGTCAAACGGACACGTTGGTGGCCAAAGGGAAGATCGGCGATCCGGTCGTCACCGGCGACGCGAACGAGACCGTGCCGACAAATCCGATCACCGATGTCGATACCGTCAAGATTTTCCTGCGGGCCGGCGATGCGATCGACGTCAATGTCGATTCGGTCGATTGGAACCGAGGATCGCCGTTCCGGACGCCGCGGGCGCAGATCTTCAGCGACGACCCGACGCCGGTGCAGCTGGCGGACAGCCTGACGTTCGATCCTGCCAATCCGTCCGATCCCAACAACCCGTTCGGCTTCGTCAATCCCGTCCCGGCCTCGGAGATTGAGATCGACAGCACGATCGGGAACTTCGTCGCGCCGGAGGATGGTTATTACTTCGTGGCCGTCAGCTCGGCTGCGGCGGAGACATTCGCGGGTGACCCCACCTTCCTGATCGGCCAGTACCAGTTGACGGTCCGGCCGTCGGGACTGGTCGCCAGCGAGCCGCTGACCGCTGAGTATCACGTGGAACCGGGTGACACCAACGTCGAGCGCGGGCAAGGTCAACTGGTGATTGAATCGAACTTCATCAGTGACTTTTCCGAGACGGGGGTCCGGGCGACGTATTCGGGCGACGAGATTCCGGGACGCGTGACCGACTCGCCCCTGCAGTTCCAACCCGGGGGTGCGGCGCTGCTTCGGAACCAAAACACCGATCGGCTGCTACCCGGTACGGTGATCAGCAACAACGTGATCACAGCGACCGAGGGCAACGGCATCGAGTATTCCGGGATCACGCCGGCTGGGGGTGATGCTCCGGCCCCGGCGCCGTTTGGCCGAATCGTCAACAACACGGTCGTATTCCCTTCGGTGACATCGCCCGATGATTCGCTCGGTGTGCAGTTTCTGCCGATCGATTCGGACACCATCATGAACCCCAATGACGACGGATCGTCAGCAGTGCAAGATTTCGGGTTCGATTTCGAGTTTTTCGGAAACACCTTCGACCAGTTTTGGGTGAACAACAACGGAAACCTCACGTTTGACGGTCCGCTCCCTCAGTTCACCGCCGCCGGCTTCCCGCAGGGGAGACCGATCATCGCGCCCTTCTGGGCCGATGTGGATACCCGCACGCGTTCCGACGGTAGCTCGGCGGGAACCGTTCACTTAACGACCGGGACGAGTCCGAATCGCGGCAATCCTGTCGTGCAGATCGACTGGGTCGATGTGGGCTACTTCGCCACAACGAGTCCAGCGAACACGGGGGCGACCAATACCTTCACCGTCTATATCGAAGACGATCCTCAAGGATCGATCGTGGCCTTCCGTTACGGTGATATGAGTTGGACGACCGGGAGTGCCAGTGGTGGCACCGACGGGTTCGGGGGAACGGGGGCGCAGATCGGATTTGATTCCGGCGATGGGGTGAACTTCCTCAGCTTGGGTCGACCGCGGACTCAGGCCGAGCTGGACACGGTCCTTGCCGATGCCCCGTTCGTATTTCGCATTGACCCGGACACGGGAATTCCCGGTTTCGAAACGTCTGACGGAACCGGCATTTTGGTGGAGAACAGCGCCAGCCCGACGGTTCTGAACAACGTCATTCATGGCTTCGACGTGGGACTCGATGTGTCGGCCGACAGCGCGTCGACGGTCGAAAATGGGAATGCCTTTCAGAACAACGTGACGGCGTCCAACCGACCCTTGGCGGCTCAATCGTTCGTGATTCCCTCAGACGTCCCGTTGTTTGAAGACTCTTCCCGGCGGCTGTACATCCCGGCGGCCGGTTCCGACGTCATCGACAGCTCGTTTGCGAACCTCAATGACCGGGCGACATTCTTTGAGACGGTCAAACAGCCCGTGGGGATCTCCGCTTCGCCGGTTATCGCGCCGGTGTTTGACGCCTATGGGATTCCCCGCGTCGACGACCCGAACGTGACCACTCCCGGCGGCGTCGGCGGGAACGTCTTCATCGATCGCGGCGGGATCGATCGTGCCGACTTTGACCAGCCGACGGCCGTGCTCGTCTCACCGGTCGATTTCATCGCCGGTCAAGGGGCACAGGTTCCCAAGGGGGATGCCGATCCAGACGCCTCCTTTGTGCAACTGCCGTCTTCGAGCCCCGGGGTGCCGTTCTTCGAGATCCAATTGCTCGACCCGGCTGGGACCGGACCGGACGTCGACACGATCAACGAGGAGACCGTGATCCTGACCGAGAACGGGATCACGTTGACGCCGGGAGTCGACTACACCTTTGGCTACAGCGACAACAGCCGCTTGATCCGACTGACGCCGTTGGCCGGGCTGTGGCGCCCCGACGCGGTCTATCAGATCACGCTGAACAACAAGGACCGTGTCAGTCTGACCTTGCCCCGTGGCGATCAGATCACCGATGGCGACCGATATGTCATTACCGATACGGGGGGGCGGCAATCGGTGTTTGAATTTGACAGTGGATACGTGATGGAGGTGCCGCAGACGTTGGGGTTGGAGGTGCTCGGTCCCAACACGTTCTTCAATGACGGCGACGTGTTCCAAATCAGCGCCCCGGACGGTGATACCAGAAACTTTGAGATCAACCTCAGCGGGGCGGTTGCCAGCGGCAACATCGAGGTCAACTTGGCGGAGGCCGGGACGGTCGAAGAGATCCGGGATGTGATCCTCGCGGCGATCAACGGCGTTGCCGACGATCTCGATCTCGACCCGCGGACCTTGGGGAGTGATTCGCTGCAGGTTGGGAGCCGCGCCGGGCATGCCTTCAATGGCACGGTGAGCGGCTTGCGGTTCTTCGGGACCGACGCAGGCGTTGCCGCGGGTCAGCAGTTCCGGTACCAGAGCGACGCCGGTGACGTTCTGTTCGAGTTCAGCGAGGGGGGCGCCGCGGTGTCCTCTGGAGCGGTACCGGTTGCGATCGAGCGGACCGACACGGTTGATGAAATCGCCGAATCGATTGCCGTGTCGGTTCAGGCCCAGTCGTTGGGACTGGAGGCTGCCCGTTCGGTCGGCGATGGTCGCGTATTGCTGGGAGGTGAACCGGACGACGTGTTGACCGTCCAGGACACTGCCTTGACGGTGGTCGGGGCTCCTGGGGTCGCTGGTCCCTTGAGTCTCACCGTTCCCAACAACGTCGACGGCGCGGCGCTGGAGGGCCAAACGTTCTCGGTGCAAAATGGCGACGTGAAGGTCGACTTTGTCTTCACCACCGACCCGAATCTGCAGACGCCCAACCGCCGCATCGTTCTCGCCCCGGGAGCCGCTCCGACAGAGATTGCCGCTCAAATGGCCGCCGAGATCGACGCCGGTTTCACCGGGGACTTGTCCCCGTCGGCGGAGGGACGGGTAGTGCTGCTCGGGGAACAGCCGGCGATCATTCCCGACGAAACCGAGCAGGTACTCGCCACCGTCGATACGGGGACCTCACCGTTGGCTGTGGCCGGGGTTTCCGGGGGCGCGATCGCGGTTCCGTTCATCCCCGCGCGGCAGTTCGCACCCTCGGCGGCCGTGGCAGCATTGACCTCGGCGGTCGCCGCGTCGCCGCTGCAGGTCACCACGATCACACCTGGCGGCGGAACGCTGTTGTTCGGAAATACCGATCGGATCGAGTTGCTGAGTGCCGATGGCGAATTGACGTTGATCGGCCAGCCGTTGCCAGCGGTCGCCGATTTGGCGGGCAATGAGGTCGAGTCCAATCGGGACAATGACGAAACGCGGTTCACGATCATCATGCCGGAGGTCAATTTCGACTTCGGCGACGCGCCTGACAGTTTCGGAACATTGTTGGAAAGCAATGGTGCCCGGCATACCATCAGCAGCGATCGGACGCCGCGATTGGGCCAGTTCGTCGACACCGAAGACGATGGGGTGACTTTCCCCGATTCCGATGATCAACCGATCGCGATCTCGGCGGCCGAGACCGGCGGTCTGTTCACAATCGACAGTTCCGAGCCTGACCAACTCCGCGTGACCCTGGGGGCGGGCACACCGGCAGGCGGCGAAACGTTCACCCTGACCCTGGGCGGGACAACGACGACATTTGAATTCGTCGATCCGGCAACGAACCCCAGCGAGGGGAACGTCCCAGTGATCTTCAATGTCGGCGATACCGCCGAGGCGATCGTCGATCGGCTCGCCCTGGAACTCCAATCAAGGATCGCCGCCACCGGTGGTGGCGTGTTGATGGAGGTTGATCCCGACGATGCGACGACATTGGTGTTCGACGCGATCGATGACGAGGACGGCATCTCGGTGGGCACCTTCACCGTTAACGGTGACGATTTTCAGGTGTTCACCCAGCCGGGAACCGATCCTGATGACGTCGCGCCGGAATCGATCCTCGGGTTCCTCAACCCACTCGATCCCAGCGGCACGACCGTCGCAGTCTCGGTGGTCGGCAGCGGCCTGCTCGACGCCTGGATCGACTTCAACCAGGACGGGACGTTGGATGAGGACGAGCAGGTGTTGAAAAACGAGGTTGTCGTCGATGGCGTCAACCGGCTGCAGATCTCCGTCCCTGACGACGCGCTCGACGGGGACGTTTGGGCGAGGTTCCGGATCAGCGATTCTGGAAACCTGAACCCGACCGGAGTCGCCGTTGGCGGGGAAGTCGAGGACTATCTCGTCTCGGTGCTCGGGGTCCCGGCGCCGACGGCGGTGGATGATGACTACACGACGCAGGAAGACACGCCGCTGATCGTGACTGATGTTGCCCCTCCCGATCGCTTGATCGACAACGATCTGGACATGGACGACCAAATCCTTCCGCCACGCGTGTTCGTCATCGACGGGCCCTCGAACGGGACGCTGACGATCACCGACGAGTTCACCGGTACGTTCGAGTATGTTCCCGACCCGGACTTCAATGGTGTCGACACATTCACCTACCAGCTGAGCAGCCAGGCGAACGTCGAGGCGGGGGGCACGCAAGGCTCGCTCGCGACGGTCACGATCGACGTCACGGAAGTCAACGATCCCCCAGTGTTTGATATTCAGACCGAGATCGACGTGCTGGAGCAGGATGCGGAAACGCCGATCGAGATCGAAGACTTCATCGCCAATGCGCTTCCCGGACCCTCAACCGCCACGGATGAACTGGGGACCCAGAACGTTTCGTTCGGGATCGACTTGAACGAATCGGTTTGGCCATCGGGATTGTTCGTCAAGGATCCCGCGATCGACGCGGACGGCAGTCTGTCATTTACGCCCGCGGCGGACGCCTTCGGGACGGCCGAGTTGATCGTCACGGTTTCGGATGACCATCCGACGGACCCGCAGACCGTCCGCACGACCGTGCTTCTTAACGTGCGGCCGGTGAACGACCCTCCGCGGTTCGATTCCGACCGATTCGGCGAATCGGATGCGGCGGGCTCGGATGACGCGTACATTGTGGCCGACGGCGACGACCCCTCGATCCCCAACGACCAGGAGCCGGACCTGGGACGCTCGGAGGGGACGATTCTGTACACGATGGCGGAGGACGGTGGGCCGTTCTTCATCCCGCTTGACCTGGCGACAGGAGGGGTCGGATTCGACCGGATCGGACTGCTCGATGTCTTCGATGTCGGTCCGGAGAACGAAACCTTGCCGCTGCCCGGTGGACCTCAGGAGTTGTCGATCGATGGGGTCCCCTCCACCTCGGCCCGCGGAGGATCGCTGGAGGAGGTGTTCGATCCCGACGGGGCGTTGATCGGCTACGACTACACCCCGCCGCTTGATTTCAACCAAGACATCGGCACCGACTTCTTCACCTATACGGTGATCGACGACAATCCCAACGGTGGCGAAACGTGGTCATTGGATGAGGGCCGATTGGTCGATGACCAGCGGACGGCGGAGGGTACCGTCGAGTTGTTGATCAATCCGGTCAACGATCCGCCACAGTTCAACATGTCGACCGATCAGTTGACCGCGGCGGAGGACACCGCGTCGTTGACGTTGGAAAACTTTGCGAGCAACATCGCCGCCGGGCCGCCGTTGACCGCGTTGGACGAAATCGACCCGGTCACCGGCCAGTCGGTGGAATTCACCATCACATCATTGACGTTCCCCCAATCGGAGGCAGCTCAGTTCTTCGACGTCTTTCCGAACATCACGCCGGAGGGGACGTTGACGTACAAGCCGGCAGCGGATGTGTTCGGCACGTTTGAGTTCGAGGTCGTGCTCACCGACGACGGGCCGGACAACAGTATCCGCGGGGACATGGTTTCGAGTGAACCGGAGCTATTGACGATCGACATCAATCCGGTCAACGACCCGCCCCGCGAGATCCCGGATGAGCCGCCGTTGGAGTTCACGCTGTTGGAGGACGGTTCGGTCGAGATCCCGGTGCGGGGTGAGGGAGCTCAGCGGGGACTCCTCGACATCTTCACCGTCGGTCCGGCGAATGAGGCAGCTGATCTTCTTCCGGAGGTCGGCGGGAATCAAACGTTGAGCCTGGCCAGTCCGGTTCCGGCTTCCACGGCCGCCGGTGGGACGCTGACTCCGAATGTTTCCGACGGCGACATCGTCTCGTTGACGTACTCGCCGCGGGCGAACTTCAACGGCAGCGACTCGTTCATTTTTGGCGTCATCGACGACGGCGTCACGGTCGATTTGGCAGGGAACGAGATTGACGACCCGCGGCAATCGTTCGCGACCGTCAACCTGGACGTGACCCCCGTCAACGATCCGCCCCAATTCAGCGGGGCGGGCGATGTTGAATCGCTCGAGGATGCTGGCACGGTGAACATTTCGGATTGGGCGACCAACGTCCAAGCCGGGCCTCCCGGGGCGGTCGACGAAAATTCCGGCGTCGATGACCGGCCGCCGCAAGAACTGACGTTCCTGATCGATCTTGTCGCGGACCCGGGCACTCCAGAACATGACGAGGCACTGTCGCTGTTCGAAGAATTGCCGACGGCGGTCGTGGATGGATCGTCCGCGACGCTTCGCTACAGGTCGGCGGCGAATCAGAATGGCGAAGCGACCTTCGACGTGCAGCTTCAGGACGACGGTGGCACGGCGAATGACGGCGTTGATGTCAGCCCGATCCGGACGTTCACGATTCAGGTCGAGGCGGTCAATGATCCTCCCGAATTCACACCGGGGGGAGTGGTTACGGTCAATGAAGACAGCGGATCGTTCAACGAGGTGTGGGCGAGCGATGTCCGTCCCGGACCCGAGGACGCGCTGGACGAGACAAGCCAAAGCGTGATGTTCGAAGTCGTCACGCCGTCGGAATCGGAGTCGCTGTTTCAGACACCGCCGGCGATCAACGAGGACGGCGAACTGACGTTCACGCCGGCAGACAATGCGGCGGGCGAGGCGTCGATCGAGGTCACCGCGATCGATTCTGGTGGGGCGGAGTCCGAACCGGTGATCTTGGAGATCGTGATCGTCGATATCAACGATGCTCCGGTTGCCGTTGACGACTCCCTCGAGACCGATGAAGACTCCGTCTTGGTGCTGCCGACCCCGGCGCTGACCGACAACGATATCGATCCAGATCTGGTCACGAATCCGGACGAGGAGTTGACGATCGTGATGCCGGAGTCTTCGTTCACGCAGCGAGGCGCCTTGGTCACGTTCGATCCGGAATCGGGGGACGTGACCTACGATCCGACTGTTTCGGAGAGTTTGCAAGCGTTGGCGCCGGGCGAATCACTCGTCGATACCTTCGACTATTCGGTCGTTGACATCGCCGGTTCACTCAGCAGTCCGGCGACAGTCCACATTGAAGTCGATGGCGTGAATGATGCTCCCGTTGCCGTTTCCGATACGGCCACGCTGAACCAGTCGGGCTCGACCAATGTGCCGGTGCTGGAGAATGATTTTGATGTCGATGGGACCATCGATCCGCAGTCGCTCCTGCTCACGACGCTGCCCGCCTTCGGGGCCGTTTCGGTCAATCCCGGCGGGGAGATCACCTACACGCCGTTCTCCCAATTCTCAGGGACGGACGAATTCGCTTACACGGTGAAGGACGATTTAGGACTCGTCAGCGAAGAGGCGACGGTGACGGTGTCATTCAATGCACCACCGATCGCCGCCAACGACAGTGGCTCGACGTTCCTTGATGAGCCGGTCGAAATCGATGTCGCGACAAACGACTCTGACCCGGACGGCACGCTCAACCTGGACAGCATCGAGATCGTCGACGCTCCAGAACGCGGCCAAGCGGTTCCATTGTCGGAGGGAAGCGTTCGCTACATCCCCAATGCTGATTTCGTCGGAAGCGATTTATTCCGCTACACGATCCGCGACGACCAGGGGCGGGCCAGCAACGTCGCTACGGTCAACATCCAGGTGGCCGCCAGTCGGGGCCAGAACCCCACCGATGTCTTCGATGTCAATGACGATGGGTTCGTCACCGCGATCGATGCCCTGCTGGTGATCAACAAGCTCAGCCGTGACTTGCCGCCGGGCGATAGCTCGATCCCGGTGACGAGCGAAATGACGACGCCCCCGTTCTTTGACGTCAGTGGTGACAGTGCGATTTCCAGCTTGGATGCATTGCAGGTCATCAACGCGTTGGCGCGGCGAGGGGGCGGCGGAAGCGGTGATGGCGAACGTGGTGGCGAGGGTGAAGGAGTGGCGGTCACCGCGCCGGCAGCGGTCTTGAACCCCAGCGTGGAAACGGCCGCATCGTACTGGGACGAATCGGCGGTCCCGCCGCTGGACGCCCCGCAGCAGAACCCCTCGCCGCGCCGTTCGACTGGTGAGTGGGAGGTTGGAGAGTCGGAATTCGAACCGGTGCCCGGTGACGTGGTGGAACTGGTTGCGACCGGCCGCGACCAATCGCACTCCGATGACGAGACCCTGGCGGCGGTCGACGAGGCGTTGTTGCTCTTCTCCTGACCGGCGACGCGCTTTCGCTGCTGCGATCCGCATCGGTGCGAACGCAACTTTCTACCCCCGACGGCTCCCCTGCCGCCGGGGGTTTTTGTTTGGCTCGATGGCGCCAGAGTAATTGCCGCCATCCGCAAAGTTGTTTTTAGCGTCCCCCCGAATTAACCTGTGGCTCCTGGGAGCGGAGGGGAAGGAGGCCGCCACGCGGGAGGAAGGGGCGTCTCCTCCAGGGCAATCTCACCTTTTGACCTAGTCCCGGCGGGTTCGATCCACGCGATCGGTTCGTTCCTAGGTCAGCAAGTGCTCATCCGCTCGGAGCCCTTCGGGCATTGCCAATTCGGCTCGGTTCATGTGTTTTTCTTTTTTTGCGTTGTAAGGCTGTCTGATGAACTTTCGCCACCTGCGGTCGTTTCTGGGGAATCCTCGCCGGTCGGACTTGAAGCAACGCCTTCAGGGGAGGCGGCGACGGTCGCGCCTTGCGCTATCGGAGCGGTTGGAGGACCGGCGTTTGTTGGCGGGGCCGGAGTTATTGGCGATCCGGCCGGATGCCTCCGCGCTGTTGCAGGACGGCGACGTGCTGCGCGAGGCCCCCCAGGAATTCAACTTGTTCTTCCGTGGCGGGGCCGATCTTGATGAATCATCGATCACCGATGCGACCGTGGGGCTGGTTCGCAGCGGAGGCGATGGCACGTTCGACGACGGGAACGAAGTCGATGTTGCACTCGGCTATGTCGGTCTGGTCGATCCAGGAAACACCGAGCCGGGGAACTTGCAGCAGATCGTGGTTCGTCCGGCCAGCCGTGCCGCGGCCAACGCGTCGGATCCGGCGTTCGCATTCCCGGATGACGTTTACCAGATCCAGATCATCGGGTCGGGGGACGAGGCGCTTATCAACCGTGCTGGTGAAGCCTTCGCGGACGGAACCGACGACAGCACCACGTTCCGGCTCGACCGCGGGTCTCAGGTTCGTTCGGTGGTGCCCCAGCCGGTGATCCGCGAGCCGGACGGCTCGTTGACCCAGGCGTCCGATACGATTGTCGTTCACTTCGATGACCAGGTACTGAATCGAAACGATGCGGAGGATCCGCAGTTCTTTCGGCTGATCGACACCGCCGGCACGTTGAGCGGTGATGACGATGCGATCCTGCTTCCCGAATCTGCCACGTACGACGCGGCAAGCAATGCGGTCACCCTCGTCTTCGAAGATTCGATCGCGGAGGGGACGTATCGACTGGATGTGGGACGTAGTGGTGACGCCAGCAACACGCAGGAAGCCGCGATTGGGGTCGGGTCGCTGCGTGATGGAGACGAGTTCGTCTGGAACGGGTTTCTGGGAGATTTGAACGGACAAAGCGACAACGGCTCCGATGTCGACACCTATCGCGTGGACCTGCCGTTGGGAGCGAATTTGACCGTTGAGGTCACCCCTCAGGTCGCCGACTTGGAAATAGATGAGGCCGTCAAAACCGCTGGCAAACACAAGTCCGGAGATACCGAGAAA
>CAYWXT010000103.1:0-17882 GCA_964462125.1 uncultured Pirellulaceae bacterium
CGGCTACCATCTTGAAACCCCTTCGGGGTAAAAACCGAGCGCGCCGATCTGCGACACCCTTCGGGGTCGGCGGCGCGCGCGGGCGCGGCATTCCGGCGGTGCGCTGCGCGACCGCCGGCTACCATCTTGAAACCCCTTCGGGGTAAAAACCCAGAGCGCCCAGCTATGGATTGGGGACCGCGGAGCTGAAGACCGGCGTCGCCGCGCCGTCATCGCACCCGGCCACGATCCCGGAACGATCGATCTCGCCCGTCCGCAATCCAGACACGGATCGATCGCGACCTTCCGCATTCCAGACCCGAATCGATCGCGCCTGGATCGCTTGTGTCGTGGGTCACGCCACCGGTTTCTTCATGAACTCGGTTTCCGCGGCGATGTCACTGCCATCGGGGGTGGCGTCGCTGTCCATCTCGAACCACTCTTCGTCGAACTTCAGGAAGCCTCCCTTGCCAGCGGCCGCTTTCTTGATGGCGACGTTGGTCCCCAAGGCGATCACCGCATCGCCCATGGCAACCTCCGGATGACAGCGGACCTGGTTCTCTGCCGACGGGTTGCGGATGCAGTAGGCCCAGTGCTCGATCTCTTCGCGGTAACCGCGGCTGACCGGGCCGGAGTCGGCCGCTTGAGCAACCGGCGCGGCGAAGTCGCCGCTGGCGCTGGTGTCCAAGGCGAAGCCTCCCTCCTGCTTGGCCACCCCGACTTTGCTGCTGGTGTCGCTGTTGCGGTACAGCAGCACATCGGTCTCCTTGTCCAGGATCAGCGTTCCCTTGGTCCCCATCACGACTTCGCCCCAGCCGCCGAAGCCGTTGCCGTTGATCGACGAATAGGTGACGACGACTTTCTTCTCCGGGTCCGTCTCGTAACCGGGCACCGGGCCGGACCGTTCAAGCTCGCCAGCGGCGTTCTTGGCCTTGGCTGGGTAGTTTCGGACGCGGTCGTAGTAGCCAACATCGAACGACTTGTCGTAGGCCGGTCCCGGGAACTCGTACATGCAGTAGACGTGATCGCCGACTTCGCGATCGGTGGGCATGATGTGCAGCCCACCGACGGCGTGGACCGAGAGGGGGTGCACTTTCTTGCCGTCGTCCCGGAGGGAGCTGAGGAAGATACTGACCGCGTCGAGTTGGTGGCTGCCCAATTCTGCCATCAGCCCGGCGCCGGTGCGGTCGAACAGTCGCCAGCGATGAAGTTCCTGCATCGCGGTGAAAACATGGTCGCCGATGGAGAAGTCTTGATAGCCGAATTCCTTCGGATCGACGTTCTTGTCGGCGTCCCAGGCGGTCCACTGGGCGATTTCGGCTTCCAGCTGTTCGATCTCGGCCGGGTCCCGGGCATCGCGAAGGGCCCGTTGGCGGTACTCGATATCTTTCGCGATTCTATCGAACATCTCGCCGTTGGCGGTTCGCTCACCGCCAGGGATCGGCATCGACCAGCTATCGGATCCCGGCAGGTTGCCACGGTGCCACTGGGCGCGGATGTGGTGCAGTTGTCCGAGCAGCCCCCAGCGGATCAGGTTGACCGCGTTGTCGTATTTGACGTTGTAGTGGCGTTGGTGGCCGGTTGCCAAATGGATCGGATTTCCGTTGGCATCCTCCATCTCGCCTGCCATCCGCGACATGATCTTGCACTGGGCGACGGTGCGGGCCATCAGTTTTTCGGTCAACACGTGCAGGCCGCGCTCCATCGCCTGGGCGGCAACCGGGGCATGCAGCCATAGTGGCAGGGCGATGATGACCCCTTCAATGTCAAGGTCAGGATCATTGAGACAGGCGGTGATGCCGCCATTGCTGGCATCGTAGACCTTGACGTTGCGCCGCGCCTCCGCCTCGTCCTTGTAGCCAGCGACACGGATCAACCCGGGGCGGCGCTGCAGTGCCGCGGGGCTCGAGCGATCGCCATGAAAGGCGCGGTGAATGCTAAACGGCCGGATGTCGCAGATCGCTTTGACGTCGACGTAGTCGGGATTGCACCCGCCGATCAGCACGTTCCCTTCGTCGCCGGTCCCGATGACCGCCACGCGGACCGGGTCGTTGACCTTGCCATAGCCAAAATAGGCCGCACCGAGACCGGCACCGCTGACGGCGCCGGCGGCGACGATGCCACGCAGGAAATCACGGCGGTTGACGTCGTAATAGCTGCCGACCGCGGCGTAATAGTTGTGTTGGCCGACTTCGCGTTGTTCGTTGGAGAGTTTATCAACCACGGTTCACTCCTGGACGGTGGGAGGACCCCACACCTTACGGACGATCAAATGCAGAAAGAAATCGAGCCCGGCGAACCGCCCGGCTCCGGTGCCGGCGAGCACGAGGCACGCCATTCCTTCCACCAATTGGTAATAGGTGGAACCCGGTCCCGTTTCGGGGGGAAACCTGCTCAAGAATACAGAACCGAGAAAACCGGCCGCAGCTAACGACGCGACCGGGGTAAAAAGTCCCAAAAGCAGGCACAGGCCAACGATGGTGTCGAAGTAGGGGACGAACCGATCAAGCCGGCTGGTGTCCACCACCCCTGTTGCAGGGAGGTTGAGCGCCAACGGCAGGTTGCTGTCGAGTTGCTCGTCGGTGGCGACCCCGTTCTGGGCGAGCTCGTAGTTTCGCGAAATGGCATCGATCTGCTCAAGCACCGGAGTGATCTTGGCGGTCCACTCGCGGCGGATCTCCTCTCGCTGCCCACTCAAGCTGGCCACCTCCTGCCGCGCCGGGTCGACCTGCAGCGCCTCGACCCGATCACGTCCCAACTCATACTCCTCAATGTCGTCCTGGTTCAGCTCGACCACATAGTCGTACTGTTCCACCGCCCGGACGTAGTTCTCCTGGGCCCGCCGCTCCTGCTGCTCATCGAATCCAAAATGGTCGATGACGCGGTTACGGTAGCGCGCCCACTCGGTCATCATCCGCTCGCGGTCGAGCCGCATTTGCCCGTCGTGGTCCCAAACCACCTGGTGAAAGTGGCCCGCAAACGGCCCCTCAGCAGCGGCGAAAAATGGAGCTGCACTCCAGGATCCCTTCGACTCGAGTTTATCGACCCCCTCGCTGAAGAAATGGATGCCGACGGTGAGCCGCAGCAAGACCAACATCGTCACGCCGACCCAGCCGAGAAGCCGGGGCGAAAGCCCCCAACCAACGGCCAAACGCAGGGGGGATAACAGCAGCTTTAGCACGGAGAATCGGCTCGGAGATGAAGAATTCGGGGAGGTGGGGGCCGGAATTCACACGGGAGGGCACAGCCATCATGGGCTCGAACTCCACCACAACATCGCGAATGATCCCGGATATACCGTTATTATGACAGCTTAACGGCAAGTCGCCAAGGTTCTACCGGCAGACCCTGTCGATTTCAATGATGGGACTGTTGACCTCGCCAACATTTCCTCCCCCGGGCCGTGACCAAAGTTTCGGATCTCGGTAGGCTGGACGGCCGACGCCCGCGCTGGGCCGTCGAGCCCCACGGAGGAACGCTGATGTCTGATCCTGCGATCGCGACTGACCCGACGAGCTCCACGAACTCAAGGAGCTCCACGGAGCCGTTCGTGCACCTGCATTGTCACAGCCACTACAGCCTGCTCGATGGGGCCGGGGACATTGGCAAGTTGGTGCAGCGAACGGTCGACCACGGGATGAACGCGCTGGCCCTGACCGACCATGGCAACCTGCACGGGGCGTTGGAGTTTTACCGCAAGGCGAAGGACGCGGGAATCAACCCGATCGTCGGCTACGAGGCCTACATCGCCCCGGGCAGCCGGTTCGACAAGGGGGGAGCGAGCAGCAGCAAGGATGCGAGCTACCACCTGACGTTGCTGGCCCGGAACCGCACCGGGTTCCGAAATCTGGTCAAGCTCGCCAGCGCCGCGTCGCTGGAAGGGTTCTACTTCAAGCCGCGGATCGATAAGGAGATCTTGGAAAAATACAACGAGGGGATCGTCTGCTTGTCCGGTTGCGTCAGCAGCGAATTCAGTCGGGCGGTGATGAAGGGGATCGACACGGAGGAACACGAGCGCCACGCCCGCGAGATCGCCGGCTGGTTCCACAACGTGTTCGGCGATCGCTACTTCATCGAGATCATGAACAACGACATCAGCGTCCAGCAGATGCAGTTGGAAGGTGCGGTGGAGATCGCCAAGCGGATGGGGTTGCCGCTGGTGGCGACCAGTGACACCCACTATGTCGATCCCGAAGATGCCGAGGCGCAGGACATCCTGCTGTGCATCAACACTGGTCGTTTCCGCACCGACACCTCGCGGATGAAGATGGAGAACGACCAATTCTTCCTCCGAAGCCCCGCGCAGATGTACGAAAAGTTTCCGGGGTTGGAGGATGCCGTCGCGCGGAGCCAGGAGATCGCTGACTCGGTCGACATCGATATCGAACTCGGCAAGCATTTCTTTCCGAAGTTCGAATGCCCGGAGCAGAAGCCGCCGATCGAATACCTGCGGGAGCTGTGCATCAAGGGGCTCCATGAGCGGTACGCGGGGGACCCGGAGCGGATCATCGACGGCGAGCTCAGCGACGAGGTGATCGCGCGGCTTGACCGCGAGTTGGGAGTGATCGAAACGCTCGGCTACCCGACCTACTTCCTGATCGTGTGGGATTTCGTCGAGCACGCTCGCAGGCGCGGGATTTCCGCCACGGCGCGCGGCAGCGGCGTCGGGGCGATCGTCTGTTACGCCCTCTACCTCTCGCACGTCTGCCCCCTCCGCTATGACCTGCTGTTCGAACGCTTCTTGGACGAAAGCCGGACGGAACCGCCCGATATCGATATCGACTTTGAAAAGGAACGCCGCGGCGAGGTCATCGACTACGTCAAAGAACGCTACGGCAACGAAATGGTATGCCAGATCGGGACCTTCGGGACCTTGGCCGCCCGGGCGGCGATCAAGGACACCGGCCGCGCCCTGGGGGTTCCCCTGGCCCGCGTCAATCAGATCACGGAGATGGTCCCCGATGAGCTGAAGATCACCATCGAAAAGGCACTGGAGAAGAGCGAGGATTTAAAGCGGGCGTACGACGGGGACCCGGAGATCCGCGAGTTGCTCGATCTGGCCAGCCGCATCGAAGGGCTGGCGCGGAACGTCGGAACCCATGCCGCCGCCGTGGTGATCGGGGACAAACCGCTCACCGAATATGTGCCGCTGGGCCGGGTCCCGGGAAAGCAAGACGTGATCACCCAGTGGTCGATGAACGACGTCGAGGCGGCCGGGCTGCTGAAGATGGACTTCCTCGGCCTCCGCAACCTGACGATCCTGAGCCGCGCGGTGAAGTTGATCGAACAGACCACCGCCCAGGCGGTCGATCCGCTGACGTTTCCGCTCGACGACCGGGAAACCTATGCCCTGTTGCAGCGGGGCGAGACCAAGGGGGTGTTCCAACTCGAATCGGGAGGCATTCGCGATCTGCTGCTGCGGATGAAGCCGGACCAGTTCACCGACATCATCGCGACCGCCGCCTTGTACCGACCCGGTCCGCTCGAAGGTGGCATGGTCGATGACTATGTCGATATCAAACACGGCCGCCAGCAGCCGGAGTACAAACACCCGGTGCTCAAGGAAATCCTGGAAGAGACCAACTCGATCATGGTCTATCAGGAACAGGTGATGCGGATCCTGAACCGGCTCGGCAAGATCCCGTTGGCCAACGCGTACACCTGCATCAAGGCGATCAGCAAAAAGAAAGAGGCGCTGATCAACCAGAACCACGAGGCGTTCATCCAAGGGGCGATCGAAAACGGACTGTCCAAAAAGGACGCTGATGACATCTGGCAACTGATCGTCAAGTTCGCCGGCTACGGCTTCAACAAGTCACACAGCACCGCCTATGCCCTGGTCGCCTACCAAACCGCCTACCTGAAGGCCCATTACCCGGTCGAATTCATGGCGGCGTTGCTCTCCAGCGACATCTCGGCGCGAAACTTCAAACGGAAGGATTCACTCGTCGAGCACATGGAGGATTGCAGCCGAATGGGGATCGAAGTCATCCCGCCTGATGTGAACAGCAGCGATGCTGACTTTTCCGTCGCCGACGGCAAGATCCATTTTGCCCTCTCGGCGATCAAGGCGTGCGGCGGTTCGACCGCGGAAACGATCGAAACAGAACGAAAGACAGGTGGCCCTTACAAGGACCTGTTCGATTTCTGCGAACGCGTCGATCCCGGCGCCTGTAACCGTTCGGCGATCGAAACGCTGATCAAGGCGGGCGCGATGGACAGCTTCGGGGCCAAGCGGAGCCAACTGGCCGCGGTCGTCGAGCGGGCTTTGCAGGCCGGGGCATCGGTTCAAGCCGACCGCAAATCGGGCCAGGCGAGCTTGTTCGGGGCGCTGCTGGACGACGAGCCCGCCGAGCAGGAACAAGCCAAGGCCTCGATGCCGCTGCCCGACATCGAGGAGTGGCCGGAGCGGGATAAACTGCTCGCTGAAAAGGAAGTCCTCGGGTTTTATCTCGCCAGCCACCCATTGGCCGAGCACGAGAAAAAACTCGCCACGTTCCGCACTCACACGACCGACCGCTTGGGCGACGTCAAGGAGCGGGGCGAGGTGATCGTCGGCGGAATGATCAGCTCGATCAAGTTCGCCCACACCAAAAACGGCAAACCAGGGCAACCGACCAAGTACGCCAACTTTGACTTGGAAGACATGCAGGGGAACCTCCGCTGCATCGTCTGGCCGCGAAGCTTCGTCGACTGCGGCGAGCGGGTTCAAGCCGACGCGGTGGTCCTGGCCCGCGGCAAGGTCGATCGGCGGGGTGGGGGCGATGAGGTCAACCTGATCGTCGACGAGTTGATCCCGCTCGGCGAGATCGACGCCCGCTACACCCACGGCATCCGCATCCGGATCGACGAAGCGGAGCACGATTCGCAGACGCTCGTCCGTGTCCGCGAAATCGTCCGCGGCTATCCCGGCTCGAAGGAACTGCTGTTCACGATGGCGTTGAGCCAGGGCGAGACGGTGCACATGAAGGCGGACCGTTTCCGTGTCGACATCACGCCGGAGCTACGCGACCGCCTCGACGACCTACTCGGCGGTGGCCACTACAAACTGTTGATGAGCAAACCCAGGGGGCGGTAGCACATCGATCCGACTCGCCCGGCCGCGTCGCACAGGCTGCCAGCCTGTAGACCGAGGACCGAGATCTCAAATCGCCCGCTTCCTCTCACGCGGGGTGTGGAAAGGGGGGTGTGGAAAGGGGGTGGGGGTTGGGAGTAAGGTTTGCGCTCCGTGACGATCCGGCTCGGCGAGCCGGACGTACTGGCCCCTCGCGTGATTGATTCTCTGGAAGGTTTCATGAACGGTCCGCATTTGTTTTCGCTCTCCGAGCTTTCCGTCATTGACCTGGTCGGCGATGACGCGGTCAAGATCGCTCAGAATCTGACCACCAATGACCTCGCTCCCCTGGCGGTCGGGTCGGGTTGCGAAACGTTCGTGACGGATGTCCGCGGGAAGACGCTGGGGCATTTCGTCGTGTTCCGCACCGACGAGGGGTTGCGGTTCATCGGGGCGGCGGGCCAGTCGCAGACGCTTGCCAGCCATGCGGACCGTTACACGATCCGCGAAGATTCGGAGGCACATGTCCGCGACGAGGAACTGGTCGGGGTGGTACTCGATGGGGAGGCGGCTGGGCACGTCGATGCTCGCTTTGCGGCGGAGCGAGGCGAGCATCGCTACCGTCATGCGGAGAGTGGGATCGATGGAGTCATCGGGATTTATGAAGTGCCCTGGTTGGGCAATGCGACGCGACTGCTGCTCGTCGAGCGGCTAGCGATCGATGACGTATTGGCACGCCTCGCCGAGGGTGCTTTTGTCGGTGAGGCTGGCGATGAGGGAGCTTTCCACGAGCGACGAACCCGAGTCGGATTCCCGTGGTATGGCGTCGATTTGGACGAGAAGAACTTGCCGCAAGAGGCGGCTCGCGACGCGGAGGCGATCTGCTTTACCAAGGGGTGCTATCTGGGGCAGGAGACCGTCGCCCGGCTCGACGCGTTGGGACAGGTGCAGAAGAAGCTTGTCCATTGGTCGCTCGACCGAGTTCCCTCCGCCGGCTCGACCTTGACCAGCGGCGGCAAGACGGTTGGGCGTTTGACGAGTGTGTCGGCGGCCGATGGGGGCGGCAGTATCGCGTTGGGATTCGCGCGGCGGTCACACTTCGACCCAGGAGCGACCGCGGAAGGGGTGGACGCGGTCGACGGCGAAACGTTTCGCGGGGAAGTCATGACCGGCGGGACGTAGGGCCGTAGGGGCGGGTGCTGATGACGCCCTCTTCAGGGCTGCTGGCGGTGCCGTAGAGACGTTGGGGGATGCGGCCGGCGAGGTAGGCGTCGCGTCCGGCCAGCGCCGCATGTTTCATTGCCCGGGCCATCCGCACCGGGTCGCGTGCGTGGGCGATGGCGGTGTTGAGCAAGACTCCGTCGGCGCCCAATTCGAACGCCTCGCTGACGTCGCTGGCGGTCCCCACGCCGGCGTCGATGACGACGGGATAGTCGGGATCGTCGTCCTTGAGGTATTCGAGGATGATCCGCAAGTTGTTGACGTTCAGCAGCCCTTGGCCGGATCCGATGGGGCTGCCGGCCGGCATGACGCTGGCCGCACCGGCTTCTTTCAGCCGCACCGCCGTGACTGGGCAATCACTGGTGTAGCAGAGGACGGAAAAACCATCGGCGACCAGTTCGCGGCAGGCCTTCAGTGTCTCCACCGGGTCGGGGAGCAGGGTTTTGCTGTCCCCGAGCACCTCCAGCTTGACCCAATCGGCACCGGGATTGCCAAGGCTGCGGAGGATCTCTCGCCCCAGCCGTGCGGCACGGACAGCATCGGCGGTGGTATAGCAGCCGGCGGTGTTGGGAAGCAGGATGTAACGGTCGAGGTCGAGGAAGTCGAGAATGTTCTGGCCCGTCCGGTCGTACAGCCGTTCGCGGCGGACGGCGACGGTGACGCAATCGGCGCCGGAGGCATCGAGCGAATCCCGCATCTGTTGCAGGGTATCGTAGCGGCCGGTGCCGACGATCATTCGGCTGCGGAGCGACCGCGCGCCGATCGTCAGCCCGTCTCGATCGGCTGGGGAGGTAACGTCGGGGCCGGCGGTCGACATCAGCCGCCTCCCACAAGGGTCACCAGTTCGATCGCGTCGCCATCGTCCACGGTCACTTGCGTATACCGTTCGCGAGGAACGACGTCGGCATTGACCTCGACGGCCAAGTAATTCGGCGGCACCTCCACCGAATCGAGCAGCCGCTCGACGGTCATCGGTGCGTCGAGTTCGACACGTTTGCCGTTGATGGTGACTTCGATCATGGCTTCCTCGCTGGGCTCGCTCAGTCGCTGCCCTCGTCGAACGCCGCGTCGAACGCGCGGGTGCTCGGCGAGAAATCAAGCTTCTTGGTGAATTCGCAGGCCTCGCGGGCTCCGAACGTCCGCTCCATGCCACTGTCTTCCCATTCGATCGACAAGGGTCCCTCGTAGCCGATGTCGTTGAGCGCCCGAATGATCTCTTCGAAATTGACGCCGCCACGACCGGGGCTGCGAAAATCCCAGCCGCGTCGGGAATCGCCGAAGTTCAGGTGGCTGGCCAAGATCCCGTTGCGTCCATCGAGCGTGACAATGGCGTCCTTGATGTGGACGTGGTAGATCCGGTCGGGGAACTCGCGGATGAACTGGACCGGATCGACACCTTGCCAGATCAGGTGGCTGGGGTCGAAGTTGAACCCGAATTCGGGTCGATGGTCGAGCGCCTCCAGGGCCCGCTGGGCCGTGTAAATGTCGAACGCGATCTCGGTGGGATGGACCTCGAGCGCATAGCGGACACCGCATTGGGCGAACACGTCCAGGATCGGATTGAACCGCTCGGCGAGAAGTTCGAAGCCGGCATCGAGCATGCTTGGCGGGACGGGAGGAAACGAGTAGAGCAGGTGCCAGATGCTGCTGCCGGTGAAGCCGTTGACGACGTCGACGCCAAACTTCTGAGCCGCACGCGCCGTCTGTTTCAGCTCCTCCACGGCACGCTGATTGACCCCGGCCGGGTCTCCGTCGCCCCACACGTAGTCGGGAAGGATCGCTTGGTGCCGTTGGTCGATGAGGTCCAGCACCGACTGTCCGACCAGGTGGGCGCTGATCGCGTGGCACTGCAGCCCCGCGTCGTCGAGTAACTTCCGGTGCTTGTCACAGTAGTCGTTTTCAGCGATTGCGCGATCGACTTCGAAGTGGTCCCCCCAGCAGGCCAGTTCGATGCCGTCATAACCGAACTCGGCGGTCATCCGGACCATTTCTTGGACGGGCAAATCGGCCCATTGGCCGGTGAACAGAGTGACGGGGCGAGCCATCGAGATCTCCAGGGCGCGAGGAAAGCGTGTGGTAAGTCATTCAAGCTTGAGGGGCGCCAAGTGGGGCGAACCCCATCGGGTGGCAGGTTCCGTATTGTGCGCATTGCGGGTGATCGGTGGCAACCTGCCGCCTTCCCGTTCCGGGCTGCAGACAATCGGTGCACGGCAGGGATCACCCCCAGGTCCGCGAAGAACCAGGACGATCCTCGACAATCGTGCTCCAATCCTTCGTGCCCCTGCAGTGTTTTTTTGATCAGCCTTTCACGCTTTTCAAGCGAACCTCGCGGCGTGACAGCGGAGATTTTTCGCGTCGGAATCGCCCCGGTTCTTGGGAGAGCATCCACGTGGGCGTGCTAGGGTATTGCAGCAGGGGCGTCGCGTTTTGACGCATGATTTTCTTCGGGAGGGCAAGAAGATGGTCAAGTTGTCTGATCAATACGATCGAGAGTCACATCGAACGGGGAGCATGGCGACCGACCGGAAGCCCATCTGTCTCGAAGCGTTGCTGGAACGGTGCATGAACGACGCCGAGTTCGCCCTGGCGTTGCTGGCCGAGCTGGAGAGCTCGGCCCCGGTGCTGGTGGATCGCGTGGCTGCGGAGGTTGAACGGGGGGCGGTCATGGCGGTGGCCGAGTCGATGCATGCGCTCAAGGGAGCGACAGGCATTGTGGCGGCCAAACACCTGTCCGAGCTGGCCCGCCAGGGTGAGCTGGCGGGTCGGAGGGGCGACTTGAGTCAAGTGCGGAAATTGATGGCGCCCATTCACTCGGAATTGGCCTCGTGCCTCAGCAGCCTGCCCGAGTTGCGTCGCCAATTGTCGTAGTTTCCATGCAGTCGAAGGGACTCCCTTGATGGGTAATGCAAAACCTCGTTGGAAAGCCTTGGTCGTCGACGATGAACGGGTCGCGCGGGCCGCGGTGGCGATGGCGCTGTCGCAGCAAGGATTCGATTGCTGCCACGCGGTGGACGGTGAGGAAGCGTTTCAGCGAGTGACGAGCGAACCGTTCGATCTGATCGTCACCGACCTGCGGATGCCTCGTGCTAACGGACACCATTTTGCCTCGCGGGTGGTCAAACTGAAGAAGCGACCGTTGCTTGTGATCCACTCCTGCGTGTCGCATGCCCAGTTGGTGGAAGATCTGATTCGGCGTGGGGTGGACGACATCGTCTTCAAGCCAACCAACTACGCAGGCTTTGCCGCCAAGATGCGGGCGATGGTCGAGCGAAAACGGCGAGCCCAGGCCGCGACCCATGGCGGAGACACCACCGGTGGGAGCAAACAGAGCCCTCGCCGGATGGAGCCGCCTTCGACCATCGAGTTACCATTTTCCCCGGTCTCCAAGCCCGACTTCGTGCAGGGGATCGACGGGGTCCAAAACCTGCTCCCCGTCTCGACGCTGGCGTCCGAAATCCACCAAGCGGCGACGGCGGAGGATTTGGATCTCAACAAGTTGGTCGAGCAGGTACAAAAGGATCCGGCGTTGACGGTGGAGTTGCTGAGGATGGCCAACAGCAGCCATTACCGGCGCTCGAAACGCTCCACGGTCGAGATCGAGGAGGCGATCGTGCGCGTCGGTGTCCGGAAAACGGGCGAGATCGCGTTATCGCTCAGCGGACTGGCGGCCTTCCGTGAAATGATCGTCCCCTGGATCAACTCGGACGTGCTGTTGATGCGCGCCTCGGCCAGTGCGGCGGCGCTCTCCCTGTTGGGCCAAGAAGAACTCGACGCAAGCGGTACCGACGGAGGTGCTGCTGAGCTATGCGTCCAGTTTTACCCGCTGGCGCGTTTGTTTTTGGGTGTCGCCTTTCCCGACGAATATCGGCACTTGATTTCGGCTTGCGCCGAACAGAAGGTGTCGTTGGGGCGAGCCGAGCAATTGGCCTTTCCCGAGTCGGGCGCCTGGGCGCTCAGTCATTTGCTGAAGTGTTGGCAGATCCCGGAGAGTGTGTGGGAGCCGCTCAGCTACGCGTCCAGCGACTACGAGGAGCTGATTGAGCTGCCCGCAGCCCTTCGCAGTCATGTGGAGCGGGTCAAGGTCGCAGCCTTTATCGGCGAACTGGCCGTCGGGCACTGGTTCCACTGGGACGAGATCTACCCGCCTCCCCGCCATGTTTTGGCCAACCACGGAATCCGTGACCTCCCCTGGCTTGTTGACCAGTGCCGGAAGGCGATGAGCCAGGACTCGCGGTTCGGCAACGCGTCGAACGTTACCGCCCGCTCTAGCAGCGGCGGGGAGAAGGCTCGCACGAAAGTGAACTACGTTGCGGCGCTCCCAGCGGCGGAGGATTGGTTGGCAATCTTGTTGGAAACCAGCGGGATCGACCTGCTAAGAATCGATCCCGAAACGATCCAGCGCCACGATCCGGCGCTGCCGATCATCATCAATGGCGCCGGGCTGCCGAGTTCGGAAACGCTCGATCCCGCTCTGGAGAAAGCAGAGTCCGAGGTGTTGCTGGTCACCGAGCCGGACCACAAGGTTTGGCTGCAGTCGATCACGCGACTGGCGCCGCTGCCCGTTTCCCATGCTTGGATCGCCGAATGTTGTCGATTCGATGATCCCGCCTTCGTCTGAGCGCCGAGGCGGGCTGGCTGGAACGCTCACGCGGGCTGGCTGGAACGCTCACGCGGGCTGGCTGGAACGCTCACGCGGGCCGGCTGGAACGCTCACGCGGGCTGGCTGGAACGCTCACGCGGGGCGATAAGGTCGATCAAACGCTTCCACGGTACACAACAGGTAGCGTGGGTCGTCGGGGTCGGTTTCCCAGACGGAAACGAGGTGGCTGCGTCGAATCAAGTCCCCGGACGCCGGGTCGATCACCACCTCGTCGTCCTCGGCCTTCCAGGCGACCAGCCGCAAGGAATCGCCATCGGTCGCAATCCGAAGTCGGGGGGGCTCCTGGCCGAACTGCGGCAAGGCCCTGTGCAGATTGCTGATCGGAACTCGGTACTGACTCATCGTATGCCAGTTTGATTGAACGTGGCGCGTGGTCAAGTTCTTTGCAGCGTTTCGTGACACGTTGTTGGGGGGCGGCCCGTCTGTCAGATTAGGTGTTGATGTTCGCATTGGCAGCGTCTCCCGTGAGCTGACTCGCGGCCGGCAACCCATTTCTCTGTCCCCCTTCCGCAGCCGTCGCCCTTCCGCAGCCGTCCCCTTCCGCAGTCAGGCCCCGCCCATGAGTGACTCGCTCCAACCGATTTCTGAGATCCTGGTGCCGATGGACTTCAGTGACTGTTCCAAGAACGCGCTTCAATATGCCAAGCGGCTCGCGGCGCCGAGCGATGCCCGCCTGCATCTGCTGTACGTCGACGATGACCCGGGCCTGATTCAGCCGACGACGTCGCAGCAGGTACGGGACGAGTTCGAGCAGAAGATGGCGATGAAGTTCGTCGACTTGATGACTCCCGAGGAGCAAGAGCGGTTTCGCGTCGTGACGACGGTCAGATGCGGAACGGCCTACCACGAGATCGACCGCTACGCCCTGGAGAACAGCATCGATTTGGTCGTCCTCGGTTCCGTCGGGCGTTCCGCGATCGCCGACGCGTTGCTTGGCAGCGTCGCCAGCAACGTGATCCGCAAATCTCCCTGTCCTGTCGTGGCTGTTCGCCAAACTCACTCTTGACCCTTGATCGGAGAAGCGACCGTGTGGACCCTTGATGTACTCAGCCGCGTCGTGCATGTCGGTACCGCCATCGTGCTGGTCGGTGGAAGCGTGTTCCTGGTGCTGGTGCTGCTGCCGGCTGCCCGCGAGCTGGCCGACCGGTCGCGGGAGGCATTGACCTCGGCCGTCACCGGCCGTTGGAAGCGAATTGTGCATACGGGAATTGGCCTGTTTCTGATCAGCGGCCTGTACAACTACATGCGTGCGATCCCCGATCACCGCGGCGACGGGCTCTACCATGCCCTGGTTGGGACGAAGATGCTGCTGGCCCTGGTACTGTTCTTCGTCGCCGCCGCCCTGGTCGGCCGCAGCTCAAAACTGGAGCCGTTGCGGCGTGATCGCGGACGTTGGCTGAAGTTGATTGTCTTGCTCGCCGCGGTGATCGTCGCGATTTCCGGCTTCGTCAAAGTGCGGGGACCTGCCGGTGACCGGGAGGTGACGACGAGCGAGCCGGGTTGAACCGCGGCCATCTCCGTTTCCGAGGTGCGTCCGGATCGCCGAGGGCGGATCGTGGCGAGGTCCTGGGCTCTGTTGCTCCGCGCTTCTCCGACGACCATAATCATGTCCCCCCCTGATCCTCTCGCTCCCTGACCCTAGCTTGCCAAAGACCCATGAAAGTAGACGCGATGCACAAGCCCCGATTTCTTTGGATGCTTCTTTCCGTTGCGGCGTTGGCCAGCATACTGCCGCTGTCGACCGCATCGGCTCAGGAATATCTGAGCGGAATCGAATGGGAGAAACCGCCGATTGTCGATCCGGGGGAATCCGACGCCGCTCCCCCCTCCGACGCGGTCGTCCTTTTCGACGGCAGCGATCTTTCCAAATGGAACAACGGAGAGAACTGGGAAGTGACCGATGGGGTGGCCGTGATCGGCAGCGGGACGATCACGACGGTCGATGAGTTTGGCGACTGTCAGTTGCACATCGAGTGGTCAGCGCCGGAACCGCCGACCGGCCAGGGCCAAGGACGGGGCAATAGCGGCGTGTTCATGATGGGCCGCTATGAGGTCCAGCTACTGGACTCTTACGACAACGAGACCTACTTCGATGGCCAGGCCGGTGCGATCTACAAGCAGACACCTCCGGCGGTCAATGCGATGCGCCCGCCCGGTGAGTGGAACACGTACGACATCTTTTGGACCGCTCCCCGCTTCGACGATCAAGGGGAACTGGAATCACCCGCCTACATCACCGTCGTGCACAACGGCGTCCTGATCTTGAATCATTTTGAGCTGCAGGGAGACACGCCCTACAATCGCCCGCCGCGCTATACAGCCCACGCTTCCAAGGGTCCGATTTCGCTCCAAGATCACGGCGATCCGGTCCGCTTTCGCAATATTTGGGTTCGAGACTTTCACTCCGCCCAAGGGGAACAGGTTCGCGACCCCTTCCTCCGCGACGGGGACCAGGAGCGTCCGATTCCAACCGATTCGAACCAGTGATCCGGGGACCCAGTGATCCAATGACCCACCACGATGCCGAGGTAACGAGATGAGAGACAGATCAAGACAGCTGGCGAGCGGCGGGGGACAACGCGTTGGATGGGTGCTGACGTTGTGTATCGGCTTGGTCTCGCTTGCCGGACAACGGGCCCAGGGAAGCGATGCTGAAGACCAGCCCGAGTTTCGTGCTGGGGCGGCAACGGCGAACATCACCCCGCCCCTGGGGCTGCCGTTGGTCGGTGGTTGGTCGCCGTTGCCGGCCAAGGATGTGCATGACGAGCTTCACGTCCGGGCGTTGGTTCTGGATGATGGCGATCAGCGGGTGGCGATCGTGCTCGCCGACAACGTTGGGGTCACCCGGGAGGTATTCGACGATGCCAGGGAGCGGATCGCCGAGGCGCTCCCGATTCCCCCTGCCAACATACTGATGGCGTCCACCCACACGCACTCGGCCGCTTCAGCCCGCGGCCCGAACCGCTTGGTTCCCAACGAACCGTTGGCGCCCTATCAACAGTTCATCGCCGACCGGATCGTCGATGGGGTGAAGATCGCCTATGGCCGGTTGGAGCCGGCCCAGATCGGATGGGGATCGGTCAATGACGATTCCGAATTGTTCAACCGCCGCTGGTTTGTTGAAGAGGAATCCGAGCGGCGAAATCCATTCGGCGGGGTCGACCAGGTGCGCATGAACCCTGGAGGGCGCAGCACCTTGATCCGCCCGGCCGGCCCGGTTGATCCAGAGATCTCGTTTGTTTCCGTGCAGGCAGCCGATGGCCGTCCCATCTCGGTACTCGGCAATTACTCGCTGCATTATGTCGGAGGCGTTCCCTCCCGCGTGGTCTCCGCCGATTACTTTGCCGTGTTCGCGAACCGGCTCGGCGAATTGCTCCATGCCGAGGAGCAGTACCCGCCCTTCGTCGGGATCCTTTCCAACGGGACCAGCGGTGACGTGAACAACATCAACTTCACCAACCGCGGTGGCAGGCGGGAGCCGTTCGAAAAGATGCAGGAGGTGGGCAACAAGGTCGCCGAGAACGTTTATCAGGCGATGAAGACGATCGATCACACCAGCGACGTGACCGTCGACGGTCGCTTTTCGGATCTGTCGCTCGCCGTCCGCAAACCGAGTGATGAGCGGCTGGAGTACATGGGCGAGCGGAAGAAACGGCAAGAGGACGGGGAACCGGCCTACCATTCCCGGGAGTTGGTCTACGCCGATCGTTTGGAGAAACTCGCAGAGACGCCGGACGAAATCGAGATCCCGTTGCAGGTCATTCGGATCGGCGATCTGGGGATCGCGGCGATTCCGTTTGAAGTTTTCACCGAGACCGGTTTGGAATTGAAGGAGCGGAGCCCATTGGAGGACATGTTCACGATCGAGCTGGCAAACGGTTCCTACGGCTACCTGCCGACCCCGGAGCAGCACGAGTTGGGCGGGTATGAAACCTGGATGGGAACGAGCAACGTGGAGACCGATGCCACGGTCAAGATCGTCGACCGACTGTTAGCGATGTTCGAGGACGTCGCCGAGGCCAGCGATTCTGGAGAATGACAGTTTGACGTCGAACACGCCTCGCCACGACCGACGACGCCAGCGAGAACTGACGCTGCGGGTCGTGGTGCTGGGATTGATCCTGTCGGTGGTCATGGGCGCGGCCAATGTCTACGTTGGCTTGAAAGCGGGCATGACCGTCTCGGCGTCAATCCCCGCTGCGGTGATGGCGATGCTGGTCTTCCGGGTGCTGTTTCGCCGGACGAGCATTCTGGAGGCCAACCAGGTGCAAACGTGTGCTTCGGCGGGGGAGTCGTTGGCCGCGGGGATCATCTTCACGATGCCCGCGCTGGTCATGGTCGGCTATTGGCAGTCGTTTGATTTCTGGACCGTCACCTTGGTCGGTTTCACCGGCGGGCTGCTCGGGATCTTGTTCATGATCCCGATGCGGCGCGTCTTTATCGTGGGAAACGAGGAGTTGCGTTACCCGGAAGGGCTTGCCTGTGCCGCGGTCTTGGAAGCTGGCGACACGGAGCAGGCGAAGCAGGGCGAGGCGATGAATCTGGTCGCCGGAGGCGTCCTGGGTGGTTTGTTCAAGGTGGCAACCTCTTATTTCGGGCTGCTGTACGATGCGTTGGAGGTCGCTCGCACGGTGGGCAACCGCGTGTTTTACTTCGGCGGTGACCTGTCGCCGATGCTGGTTGCGGTGGGGTTCATTGTGCGGTTGAACGTCGCGGTGCTGGTGTTTATCGGCGGCGCGCTCGGCTGGCTGATCGGGATTCCGCTGCTCGGTGGCGCCGAACCGCAGGGCTCGGCGGTGGAACAGGCTCGGCAGATTTGGGGCAGCCAGATCCGCTACGTGGGGGTGGGGGCGATGGTGATGGGGGGCGTCGGTTCCTTGATCTCCGTGCGGGCCGGACTCCGCGCCGCGGTCTCCGAGATCTGGTCCGGTCTTCGCGGCCGAACGGAGCACCAAGCGGATCAGGACC
>CAYWXT010000104.1:0-17611 GCA_964462125.1 uncultured Pirellulaceae bacterium
TTTGCACACTCACATTGGTCCTGTCGGTTTTGGTGGGTTCCAGCTCACTGCAGGCGGCGAACGATTGGTCGGGAATCGATTTAAAACCCGGCGAACGAATCATCGCGATTGACGGGGTGCCGGTGGACGGGGTGCCGGTGGACGGGGCAGTCGAGACGTCGGCGAAGGAGGCTCCGGTTCAACAAGCCTCAGCCGCCTCCGAGGCCGACGACCAAGCCGAGGAAACGCCCACCGATGGCGTCGCAAAGAACATCGAGGGAGCGCTGGTTCGCAACGGATTACCCTTCAGTCACACCCCCGGCGAAACGGCACTGGAGAAGGCGAACTACGAACGCCGCCAGAATGGCGTGGGGAATCTGACCCCGGATCCGCAGCTGCAGGCGCTGGCGTTGAAAAAAGCTCGCACCGCCGCGCAGCGGGGCCAGAAGAACCATATCGGCGGATCGCTCGGCGGCGCCCGCGCCGAAGGGGTCGGGCATACACAAGGCCGCTTCCTGAGTTGCTGCCTCGATATGCACGCGAGCTACGGCGGTGCCGCCATGGTCCAAGGCGCCGACGGCTGGTACTGCTGCTTGCTCGTTCGGTAAAATTGGCGCCGTAATGTTGCCGCGGGGGGGGACAGCAAACGCATCATTTGCTGTCCCCTTCTTTTGAGCCCAACGATGATCCTGACCCGACTCGACACGGCCGACCGGTATGCCGCCTGCCACCCGCTGTTTTCGCGGGCGCTGGAGTTCGTGCGGCGGCCCGATCTGGCGACGCTCGCCGATGGTCGGCATGAGATCGTCGATGATCGAATGTTTGCGATCGTCGCTCGGGATCTCGGCCGCGGCCGCAGCGACGCGATCCTGGAGTATCACCGCCACTCTATTGACATCCAGTATGTCGTCAGCGGGTTTGATCTGATCGGCTGGACCGAGCTCTCCGAGTGCCGGCAACCGAAGGCGCCCTACGACCGAGAGCGAGATCTGGGGTTCTTCCTCGATCGACCGAGAACCTGGCTTCGCGTGCCCGCAGGATCGCTGGCTGTCTTCTTCCCCGAAGATGCCCACGCACCGCTCGGCGCAAGCGGTCCCATTCACAAGCTGGTGCTCAAGGTCGCCGCCGAGTAGTCCTCACGGCTCAGAGGGGCTGAGTCTCAATGTCGTCTCCCCGACCGATTTAACTTTCGGGCGCGAATAGAACAGCGGAAAGTAGCGGCCGGTGGCCCACATCTCGAACAGATCACGATAGTGCGGCCCGTCCAGATCCCCCCCCTGTCCCGGTGCGTTGGTCGCCAGCGCAGCGTCCCAATCGCCCGTGTCAATGATCACACGGAAGGTCCCGCCGGACGGTTGATTATCCGCCGAACCGGTGTTGTTGACGGTAAAACTGTCACCGCCACGCGGCAGCGGACCGACATTCATCTTCGCCCGCAGCTTGTCATTGACGGCGCGAGCAAGCGGATGCTCGATCAAGGCGTGCTTGTATTCCGGCCCGCCATAACGCCAACGTCGCACGTCAGATCCAAACCGTTCGGTCAGCTCGTCGATCGCCTCGCGAAAGCTGCGGACCAATACGTCGTCCCGTCCCTTCAACGGGTCGTCCCCAAAGCGGCCATCGGGTGCAAGCAACCAGTCGATGACGCGCTTCATCGAAAGGGAACCGATGTGATCGCGAGCCGCTTCCGGGACCAGCATCTCCCGCATATTTGCCTGCAGCTTTTCCTGCCACATCACATAGATGCCCGCTGCAATCGAGTCTCGATCGAGGACGTAATCCCACGCCCTCAGATGGCCGATCGACTCCTCGAGCACATGGTCCCGATGGTCCAGATCTCCCACGCGCGTGCTCAACAACGGCACGAGATTCCTTGCCGGAATCGATAACTCGTCCTGTTGCAGCCGCATCATGTCGGCCAAGTTGAACTTGCGTCCCGAGGCCAGCACTTCATGAACGCGAGAGGAACGATACGGGTCTGTCCATGTCCAGGCCACCGCCCGGCGATGGGGATAGTCGGGCGGCACCACGTTTTCATTCGACGTGTTCCAAAATCCCTGCGGCGGGTTGAAGACGTTCGGCAACTTCCGGCCGGGAAGGTATCCCGCCCACTCGTATCGGCCATCACCGGGGACCGGGACCAAACCATCCCAGTTTGGCCGCTGCGGCGCGATCCCGACCGCCTGCCAGCCGATGTTCCCCTCGCGATCGGCCCACACCATGTTCTCCCCAGGAATATGACTGTAGCTGCAGGCATCGCGGAACTCCTCCCAATCCTGGGCCTGGTTCATCCGCAGACTCGCCAAATACGGAGCCCCGCCGACCTCAAGCCAACCGGCCCGCAAGGCATACGCCACCCGATGCTCGCGGTCCTCGAAAAGCACCGGCCCATGACGGGTGAACTTCAAGTCGACCTCGGCGGCATCCTCCCCTTGGACCTCAATCGTCTCGGTCTGCACCTCCATCGTTTCCCAACCATCACCGTAACGGTATCGAAGCGGATCATCGGGGTGCGTTTCATAGACGTAAAGGTCTTCGGCATCGATGCGAAAGACCGTCAGCCCCCAAGCTCCAAACTCATTGTGACCGATCGAAATGCCCGGCAGCGTGGGCTCTCCGCCACCAATGACGTTCCATCCCGGCGCCACCAAATGCGTGAAGTAACGGAGTGAAGGGGCATGCAGCACGCGGTGCGGATCATTCGCCATGATGGTCGAGCCGGTCTCCGTCCGCTGCCCGCCAATGACCCAGTTGTTGCTGCCGATATCCGGCCCTTCGAGGCCGTCGACCATGAAGCAATTCCCCGCGGCATACGCGTCCCGCTGGTCCGTCTCGATCTTCATCCCCACCGCCTCGCCACGAAACTGCTCGGCAACATCCTCCGGCTGGAACCGGATCGGTGAACGAGCCGCCCGATAGTGCTTCAGAATATCGGCCGAGAGCAACTCGCCGTCGACCGCATCATCCAACGCGATTTCCGGCTCGCCGGGATGAAACCAGACCAACTCGCCGACCGTCTCGTCCCCCACCGCCGCCACCGCGCGACCGAGGTTGAGCTCCTGTCGGACGTTGTGCACCAAGCCCTGGTGCCGCGAAATCACCACCTCCGGCGTCCACAGCCCCGGCCGGATGTCGAGCAAGTCAAACTCTCGCGGCAGCAGATCGGGATCTTGACGAGTCTGCTCGATCCACGCATTGATGCCGTCGGTAAAGGACTGAATGATCTCCGCACCCCGCCGGTGGTAGTGATTCAGCTCTCGATCCATATCGCCGCGAAACCGCAACAGCCGGGCGCCGATGTCACGGTCCAGTTCGCGCGGTCCCAATATCTCAGCGACCGTTCCCGTTGCCCTCCGCCGCCACATCTCAAACTGAAACGTCCGGTCACGGGCGGCGTGGTAACCCTGGGCAAAAAACAGATCGGGTTCATTCTCCGCGTAGATGTGGGCAACACCCCAACGATCCACCACGATCTCCACCGGTGCCTGCAACCCCTCGAGCTGCAACTGCTCGGTCTGCTCGGCGGCTGTGCCCGGTTGTGCCAAGGTCCACGCAAGTACCAACAGCAGAGCGAGGCGAATGGCCAGGGATCGATCAAGCAATGAGCGGGAAAAAAGTGTCCGGTACCTTTTGTGCAAAGCACCCGGAGGGCGAGTCCCTCGCAAAAGGTACCGGACACTTTTTTCCCGCACGATTCCAAACGCATTCATGGTGGGTTCCCGAATCAAGGTTTTCAAACGAGCATCTCCTCGATCACCTCACCGTGCACGTCGGTCAGACGTCGGTCGATGCTGTTGTGACGCACCGTCAGCCGCGTATGGTCGATCCCCAGCAGGTGCAGCATCGTGGCGTGAATGTCGTACACGGTGGTGGGGCGATTCCGCTCCAGCGGCTTGTAACCCCATTGGTCGCTCTCGCCATAAGTGCCTCCCTTCACCCCGCCGCCGCACAGCCAATTGGTGAAGGCGAACGGATTATGGTCTCGTCCCTTTTTCCCTTGCGAACACGGCATGCGGCCGAACTCGGTGGTCCACAGGACCAAGGTATCCTCCAGCATGCCGCGTTGACGCAGGTCCTGGATCAACGCCGCGGCGCCTCGGGCCATTCCCAACGACAGCGGTGCGTGGTCGCGTTGAACGTCTTCATGACTGTCCCAGTTCCGCCGCGGGTGCCCGTTGTCATTCCCGCTCCAAACTTGAATGAAACGAACCCCCCGCTCCAGCATCCGGCGGGCAACGAGACATTTGCGACCAAAGAACTCCGTCTCCGCCTTGACGTTGATCTCGGTGTCGTCGACACCAGGGCCTTCCGGCGCCAAACCGTAAAGGTCATGGATGTATTGCGGTTCGTCGGAAACGTCCAGCGCATCGGTCGCCTCCAACTGCATCGCGGCGGCCAGTTCATACGACCGCACTCGCGCCTGCAAGCGATCGTCGCCCGGCCGTTCGGCCGCGTGTCGGCGGTTCAACCGCCGCAGGACATCAAGTCCGGCGTGGTCGCTTTCGGCCGTGATGAAATCGCTGTCGGGCGGGTGCAAGTCAGCAATCGGTTCGGCGCGACCAGGGCGAATCACCGTCCCCTGATGCTCCGCCGACAAGAACGCGTTGCCCCAATTCTTCGCCCCGTTGGAGGCCAGCCCGCGATGATCCGGAAGGACCACGAACGCCGGCAGGTTCTCGGTTTCATTCCCTAATGCGTAACTGATCCAGGAACCGCCGCTGGGAAAGCCAGGCAACTGAAACCCAGTCGTCTGCAGCAACGTCCCCTGACTATGGACGCCGGTCTTGCCAACCACGTTGTGAACAAATGCCAGGTCGTCGACCACCTTCCCCAGCGGCGCAACGATCTCGCTCAGCATCTTGCCGCACTCGCCGTACCGCTGGAAGGACCACGGACTGGCGAAACAGGCCCCCGGGTTGCTCTGAAACAACTCGACCGACTCACCCGGATCCCAAGGCTCGCCATGTTGCCGAGACAACAACGGCTTGTGATCGAACGTATCGACATGACTTGCCGCCCCAGCCATGAACAACTGCACGACCCGTTTGGCCTTGGGCGGATGATGCAGCACACCCACCGCACCGGTCGCCGCCGCCATCAATCCATCACGGCGAAGCAAATCCTCCACCGCCAACCCCGCAAGTCCAGACATCAAAAAGTGCCGGCGTTTCATGATAGACGCTGCCTAATCCACATAAACAAACGCATTCAAATTGAATAACACCCGCGCCAAACTCGCGGGGCCATGGTTTTCCAAATACGCCCCGAGCACCTCTCGTTGCTCGAGATCGGGCAGACGTCCCAGTGCGGTGCGGCAGGCAAACTCGACCGCGTCGCCATCGTGTTCTTCAATCCGGCGACCGAAGTGACGCGACATCGTTTCCACCAACCGATTGTTCCATTGCGCCAGTGCCTGCAGGGCCGTGGTCGATTCGTCTCGCCCAGGAACACTGATCGACGGGTCGGCACAATCGAGCGCCGTCAGGAACGGCTGCGGTTGCGATCGGACGATGAATCGATAGATGCTGCGACGGTGGGAGGCTGGGTTCTCGGGATCGTGAAGGTGGTATTCGTAGTGGGGCGAGTGCTGCGGCTTCTCGATCACGAAATCTTGAAAGCTCGGTCCGCCACGCTCCTCGAGCCGCAGCTTGCCGCTGATCGCCAATAAGGCGTCACGGTACTCCTCTGCCGTCAAACGTCGCCGGTTGGCTCGCCATAGGTAATCGTTGTTCGCGTCCCGTTCTGCGCTGGACGCGTCATGCTGGGTCCCGCGGCTGTACGCTTCGCTGGTCACCAACAGCCGGATGATCGACTTCAGGGAATGCTGGGGATCATCCCGCAGGCGGGCCGCCAGGTAATCGAGCAGCTCCGGATGGGTGGGCTCCGTACCCATCCGGCCGAAGTCATTCGGGGTTCCGACCAGCGGCCGGCCGAAGGTCCACTGCCAAAGTCGGTTGACGATCGAACGCCACAGCAGCGGATTGTCACGGCTGCTGATCGCACGGGCCAATGCCGCGCGGGCGTCCGACTCGTCCGCATTCTCCGCTAGCGCGAACCGCTCCACCGCCCCCGGCCACAGCGGCGTCATCCCAGGACTCACGGAATCGCCGGGGCTGCGAATGTCGCCTCGATGCAGCAGATGAATCGGCCGCGGCTCGCCGCCGGTTGCGATGAACTGGCCCTGAGTCTCAAATCGGCTCGCTGCGGCGTACACCCGTCGACCCTCGGTCTCCGCGACCCGTTCCGCCAAGTCATCGGCAACCGGCATGCCGGAATAGACGCGGTCAGCTCGGTCGACCGCTGCGAAGACGGCATGCAGCCGGTAGTAGTCCTGCATCGTCACCGGATCGAATTTGTGGTGATGGCATTGGGCGCATTGCACGGTGGTGCTCGTGAACACATTGAAGACCGCCGAGATCATTTCGTCCCGGTCCAGATGCTTGGCGATCCGGCCATCCACCTTTTCCTCGCCGACTTCGGTATGCCCGATGAAATCCCACGGGCCGGCCGCGAGGAATCCCAACCCCAGCACACCGTCGGGTTCATCTGGAAACAAGGCATCGCCCGCGATTTGTTCCTGGACGAATCGATCGTACGGCTTGTCGTCGTTGAAAGCTGCGATCACGTAATCGCGGTAGGGCCAGGCGTTCTCGCGGGGCTTGTCCTTGTCGTAACCATGCGTCTCCGCGTAACGGGCGACATCGAGCCAATGCCGCGCCCACGTTTCACCGAACTCCGGCGAATCGAGCAAACGATCGACCGTCGCCTCAAGCTTCTCCATAGAGAACGAATCGGCCCCGACAGGATCCGGGGGCAATCCGGTCAGGTCAAAGCTCAGTCGCCGGTACAGCGTCGCTGGGTCGGCGGGTGCCACCGGCTGCAAGCCTCGTTCGTCGAGATCCGCATTCAAAAACGCATCGACCGGATGTCCGTCCGACGGCGGGACGGAGTTCGCGATCGGCTGCAGGCTCCACCACCCCAGGTCCCGTAAAGGCTTGTCCTCCAGCACGCGTCCCTCCGGCCAGGGAGCGCCTGCGGCGATCCAATCGCGAAGCGTCTCGACTTGCTGCTCGGTGAGCGGATCGGCGTCCTTCGGCATCGCCGGCTCCGGCCCGCGGACCTGGTTCAGCAGTTCACTTATATCTGGCTCGCCGGGGACGAGCACCTCCAACGCGTCCTCGCGGAGGTCAAACCGCACGCCACCGTCGGCACCGGAATCGTGGCACGACAGGCATTGTGCTTGCAGAATGGGGGCGACGTCGGCTTCGAACTCCGCCGCAATCGCCAACGGTGCGCGTGGCAGGAGGAATGCGACGAACAGAAGGATCCAATGACATTTCATCCCACCATTGTAAAGGCGACCTTCGGCGACAGGTGCTTATCGACCAATGCGGATCGAAAATCCGGGGCGAGAAAAGTGCAATCGGCTGCCGCGCGATCCGTGCAACGAATGACCCCGGTGATGCCGCGAGTAGGCACGGTTCCGGTGCGCCGACCGATGCTCCAGCCGATCGTGATACGCCTCATGGCGAAGATGATCGTGCAGACGGCCGTGCTGGCGGTGCGTCATCGGGTAACGATGAGCCGCTCGGTGATCCAACGCCCGATGGTAAGCCCGGTGGTCGAGATCGTCGTGATGCCGCGAATGTTCCGCGTGGGCCCTGGAGTGACCGAAGTAAATCTGAGCTTGGGCCGGGGCGGCCAACAGAGCGGTCCCCAAAATCCCAAAACAGGTGAGGAGAAGAATTTTCATAATTTCAACCTTGGAACGAGTGTTTCAGCCTTCGACTCGGGGGGCCGCCATGCCGGTGATTTCCTGCCTCTGCAACAGTGCAGATGGTGCGCCGAATTGGACGGCAATACAGCAAACCGTTTATGGGACACAACTTGCGACACTACAGACCTTTTTGAGCAGCCTTCAAGACCGCTTCAATGTCATCACTGTGATCCATGAATGTCGTCAGGCTGAGAGCAACGCTCTGAAGAAACAGAGGGGCGACCGCCACACATGCAACCGCGGCGCCAGCGATCTTAACGGAGGGTGATCGATCCAACCTCGTCCGTGGAATCGAGGTACGTCCCGTCCGGCCCCAACGGCCAGAGGGAGGCGAACACTTTTTTCCCTGAAGGCGTTCGCCGACGGGAACCGATCGCCTACAATGAGGTCCGCATGCCGAGAGGCACGCCTCGCCGCGAGAACTGACGTCCGGGCACGAGATTCGCCTTGGATTTCCGATCGACGCGGTCCCGCCTCCCTTACCCTCCCGCCGATCCCCCCGCACGGGCAACATCGATAGCGATGTCCAAATTTCAATCCACTCGCGTATCCCGAGGACACCTGAGCCGAGTGTTGTTGATCGGTTCGTTTGTGATCGCGTTTGTCACCTCTGGATTGCGGTCGTCTGCGGATGAACTTCCCAAGGGAGCGACCGATTTTTTCGCGTTCAACTGTCTTGATTGCCACACGGGAGAGGACGCGAAGGCGGGATTGGACCTCACCACCATCGGGACCGATCTGCAGGACGGCTCGACGTTCAATCGCTGGGTGCGGATTTACGACCGGATTCGCGACGGGGAAATGCCGCCGGAGGAGTATGGTGAGTTGGACGCTGAGGAGTCGGAGGAGTTTCTGGCCCGCGCCGGGGAATGGATGCAGGCGGCACAGCGTGGCGAGCACGAAACCAAGGGCCGCGTTCGGGGTCGTCGATTGACCAACGAGCAACTCGAGCGGACGCTGCATGATCTGCTGGCGATCGACGTTCCCCTGGCGAGCCTGATGTCGGAGGAGCCGCGGCACGAAGGTTTTACCAACATTGCGGACCACCAATCGATTTCCCACTTCCACCTCGAGTCGCATCTGTCGGTGGTCGATGAGGCGCTCGATGCGGCGTTTCACCGCGCGACCGATGACGGCGACAACTGGCGCCGAGAGTACACCGCCGAAGACCTCGCCCGCTCCAATCCCGAACGGCGCAATCGCGACCCTGAAATGCGTGAGGATTTGGCGGTCGTCTGGTCGAGCGGATTGATTTTTTACGGGCGCATTTCATCAACCACCGTCCGCGAGAGCGGCTGGTACCGGATCAACTTCACTGCGTCCGCGGTGAAAAAGCCGGAGGATCATGGGGTGTGGTGCAGCGTCCGCAGGGGACCGTGCGTGTCGAGTGCCCCGTTGCTGGCGTGGATCGGTTCCTTCGAAGCGGAGGAGGAGCCGCAGGAGTGGACCTACGAAGCCTGGATTCCCAAGGGCGAGCGGTTGGAGATCCGGCCGGCCGACGCCAATCTGAAACGAGCCCGGTTCAAGGGAGGCCAGGTCGGTGTCGGCGAGGGCGAGCCGCAAGACGTTCCCGGACTTGCCCTGCACCGCATGACGATGGAACGGATTCATCCAGGCGGTCCGGTTGCCGAGGTGCGGCAATATCTGTTCGGTGACCTTCCGATCGAGGTGGACACGAAGAAGGAACAGATCCGGATCGCCGATGACGTCTCGGCTGACGAACTGACCGAACAACTGCGAGCGTTCGCCACCCGCGCGTTTCGCCGGCCGGTGGAGGATCCCGACTTTCAGTCGTACGCCTCGATGTTGCGCTCGGCGATCGATGACGGGGAGGAGCCGATCGATGCCTTGAAAGCGACTTACCGTGCGATTCTCTGTTCCCCACGGTTCCTTTACTTCACCGAGCCGGCGGGATCACTCGATGACTATGCGATTGCCAGTCGGTTGAGTTACATGCTCGGCAATACCATGCCGGATGACGAACTGTTCGCGCAAGCGGAAGCGGGCCGACTGCATGAGCCCGCGGAGCTGCACGAGCAGGTCGAGCGGTTGTTGGGATCACCTCGCGGGCAAGAATTCATCCGCGACTTTGCGGGGCAGTGGCTCGACTTGATCGAAATCGGCTTCACTGAGCCTGACCGGAAGCGCTACCGGAACTTTGACATCACAGTGCAAAACGCGATGTTGGATGAAACCCACGCGTTTCTGCAAGATTTATTGGACAACGACGGAAGCGTCGCCCAATTGATCGACTCCGAGCACACGTTCCTCAACAGCCGGCTGGCGCGTTACTACGGGATCGACGGGGTGGAGGGAGACGCGGTGCGGCGAGTGGAGCTCGATCCCGATTCCCACCGTGGCGGGTTGCTGGCCCAAGGATCGATCTTGAAGGTGACGGCCAACGGCACCGACACCTCACCGGTGCTCCGTGGCGTTTGGGTGTCGGAGCGACTGCTGGGACAACCTATCCCGCCACCTCCGCCCGACGTCCCGGCGGTGGAGCCGGACGTTCGCGGAGCGACCACGATTCGTGAGCTGTTGGAAAAGCACAAGTCGGATCCTTCGTGCGCGGGGTGTCACGTGAAGATCGATCCCCCCGGATATGCACTGGAAAGTTTCGACGCGGCCGGCCGCTGGCGTGAAAAATACGTTCGCATCCGAGGGGGACGTCCCCGTCCCGGCGCCGCGGTCGATTCGAGTTACACGATGTCCGACGGGCGGGATTTCGCCGATTTCGACGAGTTCCGGCGGCTCGTTCTCGAGGACGTTCGGCCCATTGCTCGCAATGTGGCTGAGAAGCTGTTGATTTACGGTACCGGAGCACCGGTGTCGTTTGCCGATCGTGAGGTCATCGACCAAATTGTCGACGAGTCGTCCGATCAAGATTACGGTTTACGTTCGCTGCTGCACGCGGTCGTGAGCAGTCCCACTTTTTTGACGAAATGAGAGCCCCCATGTCGTTCTCCCAAAAACGCATCCAGTTCAACTTCCGTCGTGCGCTGCATCGTCGAACCGTCCTTCGCGGCAGCGGGGTGGCACTGAGTCTGCCGTGGCTCACTGCAATGCGGGAATCGTTTGCCGCCCCGGCGGACACGAAGCCGCCGAAACGTTTCGTGGCGATGACCCTCGGTTTGGGGTTGGTTCCCGAGAACTTGTTTCCCGAGGACGAGGGAAAGGATTACAAGCCGAGTCGTTACCTCGAGGTGCTGCAAGATCTCCGCGACCAGGTGACGGTCGTCTCGGGAACGTCGCACCCGGGGGTCACCGGCGGGCACCGTGCCGAGGCGAGCATCTTGACCGCCACCCCGATGGGCTCGGCGGGCCGCGCGACCAACACGATCTCGATCGACCAGTTGATGGCGAAGCACCTCGGGGACGCGACCCGCTTCCCATCGCTGGTGCTCAGTACCCGCGGGAGCAACAGTCCGGCCTACACCGATAACGGCTCGATGATCCCGCCGGAAACGTCACCCTCGCGGCTGTTCAACCAGCTGTTCGTCGACGATTCGCCCCGCGAGCAGGAGTTGCAGGCCCAGCGGATTCGTCAGGGCCGCAGCATCATGGACTTGGTTGGCGAAGATGCCAAATCGCTCGAGCGGGAGCTTGGCGCCGGGGACCGCAATCGGTTGGACGCATACTTCACCAGTGTCCGCGATCTGGAAAAGCGGATGGAGATGTCGGAGCGTTGGGCCAAGCTGCCCAAGCCCGAGGTGGATGCCGAGGCCCCGGTCGATATCAACGACCCGCACGACCTGGTTGCTCAGCAGAAGACGATGTGCGACGTCATCCGGCTCGCCCTGAAGACTGACTCGACCCGCTTCGTCTCGCTACACCTCCCCGGCTCCGGCGGTGTGTTGCCGGTCGAGGGAGTCGAGGAGGGCTATCACGCGCTCAGCCACCACGGCCGGGACGAGGAGAAGTTGGCCCAGCTTGCCTTGGTCGAATTGGCGTTGGTCAGCCAGTGGGGTGAGTTCCTGAACGACTTGCGGGAAACCGACGACTTCGGCAACCCGCTGCTGGACCACACCACCGTCTTTTTGACCAGCAACCTTGGCAACGCTTCGAACCACAACAACCGGAATATGCCGGTGCTGCTTGCCGGCGGCGGTTTCCGCCATGGGCAACACCTGGCGTTTGACCGCAAGAACAACTACCCGCTGCCGAACTTGTACGTGTCCGTTCTGCAAAACGTGGGGCTGGAGGTTGACCGGTTCGCCAGCAGCACGGGAACGATGCGCGGACTCGAACAGGCATAGGGGCGAGCGGAGGAGCACTTCACCGCCGCGCCCGCCGCGCCCCATTGGCCAGAGGGTAGGGCAAGCCGGCGGTCCATCCGTTTTTCCGAAGTGGATGTCACGAAAAAACGCCGGCGGAGTTGACTCCGCCGGCGTCCGACGCGACAAGTTCAACGGCTGATCGGGGATCAGCGACGGGGGTCGAATCCCGTCTGCGCGATCTCTTCTTCGTCCTGGATGATGATCCGTGGTGTCACCATCATCATCAGGCTACTCGACTCCCGACCGACCGAGACGTTGCGGAACAACCGGCTCAAGTACGGGATCTTGCTGAGCATCGGCACGCCCCGCTCCGATCGGCCTTCGGAAAGCCGCTTGATTCCACCGAGCAGGATCGTGCCGCCGTCGGGGACGCTGACGGTGGTGCTGATGGTGGTGATCGCAAAGGTCGGCAACTGGACCGTCGTCCCCTCGATCACGTCTTCTTCCTCTTCGTCGTCGACGATGTTGTCTTCACCGTCGCCGTCGGTGTCCTCTCGGTTGCGGCTGCTTCGCCGTGACGATCGACGGCCCTCGAAGGTGAAGGTGTCGACGTCCCCGATTTGGCTGAAGAAGGGAACGAGGGTGAGCCGGACGAACCGCTTGTCGTCGCTGACGACGCCCTGCACGTTCAGCTGCGTGCCCTCATTGAGCACAACAATCACCGGTTGCTGGGCCACGGCAAAGTCACCCACGACCGGCGTGATGCTTGTCACAAACGGCCGGTTTACCGTATCGTTGATGCTCGCCATCTGACCGTCGAACAGGGTCAATTTGGGAGCCTGCATGACGTTGGTCCGGGAATCCCCTTGGGCGGCCTGCAGGAAGAAGAACGCCTCGATGTCGCTGAGGATGGCGAAGCCGAGGGTGGAGGCGCTCTGGACGTCGAATCCGCCAAAGGTCGGGGTCACGCCGAACGCGTTGTTGTCAAGCCGAACATCGAAGTCGGCCGTTGGCAGACCGTCGGCACCGAAGCCCACGGTCACGCTGGAACCACTGTCCTCGTCGGGCAAGCGCTCGATGCCATCGTCAAACTGCAAGTCAAAGTCGACTCCGATTTGCTCGAAGAAGTTGTCCGAGAGGGTAATGAATCGGACTTCGATCGTGATCTGCAGGTTCTGCAGCCGGCGGAGCGAGTCGAGCAGGTCGGCGATCTGATCGTGAACATCACTCGTCGTGCTGATCACCAGACTCAGGTTTTGCTGATAAGGTGACATCGAACTTGGTCCCCCGAGCGCTTCCCAGGTGTCGGGGACGACGGTGGTCTCGATCAGCTGCATCAGCGAGCCGAAGTCGGCAAACGCAGCTCCACCGCGACCGCCGCCGGCCGATGGGTTGTTTCCGAATCCGCCCGCGCTGCCCCCCGGATTGCCACCGGCGTTGCCTTGTGGGTTGTACTGGCCGAGCATATTTGGCCCCATCGATGCTGGCGACATCGACTTCGCCATCCCGGTCCCCAAGTCGGTCGCCGAAACCGGCATGACCTGAACGTCGGCCTGGGGGCTGGCCATCTGGTATGCGGCCCGCAAGGCGCCGGCCAGCCCATCTTCGTAGCTCGTTGAGAAGTTCGGAATCGGGATCACCAGATCCGCCACCTTGTAAACCCGCGAGTAAACGCGGCTCCGCTTGGCCTCGTTGCTGGTGATGATCAGCGAATCGTTCTCAATCACGTAGGCGCAATCGAGGGAGTCGAGCATGATGTTCAAGGCACTCTTGAACAGCACGCGGTTGTTCATCTTCAGGGAGACCGGCGTATTGCTGTCGACATTGATCGCGGACAACGCCCGGCTGTCGAGGACGATGTTGGTTCCCGTCACGGCCGACAATTCCTCGATCACCTCACTCAGGGGCCGCTCCTGGTAATTGATTTCAACTTCTTGAGTCGACAGTTTCTGCTTGATCTCCCGCTCGCGAGTGCTGAGGCGGGAGCTGCCGTCGTCACCGCGGAGCCGGCGGTTGGACAAGTCGGTCCAAACGCGGGCGTCATCGAATTCGAGAGGCAGGTCGGGATTGTCGCCGATCGCACTCCGCTCGACATCGAGCATCGACCTGACGAAGGATTCTTCGAGCTCGTCGCGGACCTCCTGGTTCATCAACAGCCGCGTCTTCATCCGACTCTGCATCAGCATGCTCTGGGCAATCGTTGAGTCCGGCTTCAACTCGGCGACCTGTTTAGCAACGACCTCCGCTTCGGGATAGCGGCGCTGTTCCACCAAGTGGTTGAACTCCTCCACCAAGCTTGTCACTTCCTCCTCAATCCGCTCGGATTGCGCCTGATCGATCGCCATCTGCGACTTGATGCCCTCGTTGCGAAGCTGCAGGTCGATATCGGCGCGGTTTGCCTCGACATAACGTTTCTGTTCCGACAGCGCGCGGTTGACCAGCGCGGTCATCGAGCGTTTGGCGGCGTCGTCGACCTGGCTCCCCTCGACCCGCCGCAGCAATCGTTCCAGCTGATCGACCGCCTCCAGCGGCTCGGTGGTCTTCAGCTGGTTGGCCGCGGTCAGTTCCGACTGGACCTCGCGGTACAGCCGTTGCGTCTCCCGTTGGCCCTGCTGCTCGGCTCGCTCAAGGGCCGTCATTGGTCGGCTCGTTGCATCCTCGCTGTCATCGTCGGCCGGCGACGGCAATCGGGACGGCTGCAGCAGCGTCAATTTGTCTTGCAATTGGGCGCGGGTGGCCAGATCGAGCTCGTCCTCGAACTTCCAGGCCTCCGAAAACTTCTTCCGGGCGAGCGCCTTGTCGTCGGCCGAGAGGGCGTCCAAACCTTCCCGGAACAGCCGTTCGCCCTGGCCTTCTCCCCCCTCGGACTCCGCCTGCACCTGCTCGACCGATTCCCCTGGCGTCGACTCAGCCGCATCGCGAAACAGCATCTGAGCGATCGTCCCGGCGTCCTTCTCCGCGCCGACTCCCACCGCGGGCTGCACGTCGCCGGTCCTCGGCATTCCGGTCCGCCGGGCGGCTGACTCCGCGTCGAGGACGAACTCCCAGACCCGCGGTTCCCCGGGGGCGAATTCCGTTTCCGGGACCTCAAGGGAGTGGGCTTTATGGGCCAGGGCGAGTGCCCCGGCAATGTCCCCTCGATCAAGTGCGGATCGACCCACTGCGATCAGCCGCAACGCCTCCCGCTTGCGATCAGCGACCGGGGCGTCGGCGGAGATCGCCGAGCCTTCGGTCGCCGCGAGCGGCGTCAAGCGTTCCTTCTCGACGCCGGCTTGCAGCAGTCGAGTGCGGAGCGAAGCGAGCTCGTCGCGGTGAGCGACATCCTTGCCAGCGGCCCCAGACGCTCGGCGATAGGCTGTGATCGCAGCCTTCACATCGTTCTGCTCCATTGCCTCCTTCGCTTGCGCCAACAGGGCTGGCACGACTTCGGGCGTCGGCAGATTGGCGGCCGAGTCGGCGGCTGGATTCTGGGTGGGTCCGCCCTGCGGCATCGGCAATTGGGCGAACAGGTCCATGGTGGCGACCAGCCAAAACAATACGGCTAGGCTGATCACCAAATGGCTCAGCGTGGGTGCGAGGCGTTTCAACGCGACTCTCCTTCTTCGCGGCGGCACGACAATCATGATTCACTCGTTAAGCAGCCAATGGGAACAACCGTTCGGCTCTCAGCGCCCAAACAACCGCCCTTCCATGGACGTTGCCGGTACTTCGGAGGTCTCCGCAGGGACGTGTCCTCGGCGGAGAGATTCCCGGTTTGAGGTGGGAATAGGTTCTTCGCGGCGATGCTGTCAAGTCCGGCACAGGGCGAAAAACGAAATTTCCCGGCAACAACCAATCCGAGAGGCTCTAAGAAGAATGCCCCGAACCGTCGCCGTCGGCCGGGATCTCGCACAACGGTATGACCGGACTGGTGGACTCCACCAACTGCTGCAGCGTCACGCGACGGAAAGCATTCTCGGTCTGCTCGTACGCCTGGTCCAGTTCGCGATGCAGGGGACACAACTCGGTGTGGGTCTTCAGCCCCAAGGGGCAGAGGCGGATCCGCTCGATCGGCGACACCGCATTGACCACATCCAAAATCGTCACCCCCGCCGGTTCCCGAGCCAACTCGTAGCCACCCCCGGGGCCCGGCCGCGAACGGACCAGCTGGGCGGCGATCAAGTCCTGCAGCACGCGATGCAGGTATCGACGTGGCACCTTGGTCCGGTGGGCCAGCAGCGCCGCCGACGCCGAGCCGGATCGCCCCGCCAAGCAGACAACCGCCCGCAAGGCATATTCAGCGGTCTTTGAAAGCATCGGTTCATACTCGGGTTGGATAGGGGGCGGAGAACCATGAATTCTGGCCCTTGACGTCCAGAATTAATTGTATACCATTTGATGCATGTTTCTTGGTGAGTAGACGCATCCGGCGTCCAGGAATCAAATTGTTTCCCTTTTGTCCATGGATCTTCGCACAATGCTCAGCCCGAAAACGATCGAAATTGTGAAAGCGATCACGCCCGCGGTGGCCGCGAATGCCGAAACGATCACCTGCCGATTTTATCAACGCATGTTCGCCGAGAACCCGGAGGTGAAGGCCTATTTCAACCAGGCCCATCAGCATTCGGGCGGTCAGCAGCGGGCGTTGGCCGGTGCCATCTGTGCCTATTTCACGCACATCGACGACCTGGACGCCCTCGGCCCGGCGGTCAACCTGATCGCCCACAAGCACTGCTCATTGGGGATCCAGCCGGACCAGTATCCCATTGTCGGAAAGCACTTGTTGGCGGCGATCAAGGATGTGATGGGGGAGGCGGCGACCGACGAGATCATCGAGGCGGTCGGGGAGGCGTACGGGCTTTTGGCGGAGGTTTGTATCGCGCGGGAGCGGGAGATTTACGATCAACAACAGGCCACCCCGGGGGGATGGAACGGCTATCGTGCGATGGTGGTTGACCGCAAGGAGCCGGAGAGCGATTTGGTGACATCGTTCTACCTGCGGCCGGCCGACGGTGACGAGCTGCCCTCCTTCTTGCCGGGACAGTACATCACGGTACGGATCGAGCATCCACAGACGCCGACGTCGCCGAGAAACTACAGTCTTTCCGACCATCCGGGGGCGGGGCATTACCGGATCAGTGTCAAGCGGGAAGGCCGGTTGGCTCCCGACGCTCCCGACGGATTGATCTCCAACTATCTGCACGACCACGTGCGGGTGGGGGATCGCGTCGAAATCGGACCTCCCTGCGGCGAATTCACGTTGGACACCTCCGCGGCGTCCCAGCGGCCGGTCGTCTTTTTGGCGGGCGGGATCGGGATCACCCCGCTGCTGTCGATGGCCAAGTCACTAGTCCATCAAGGGGTCGAGAGGCCGATCGCGTTCATCCAGGCGGCCCGCAACGGTCGGGTCCGGGCATTCGCCAAGGAGATCGAGGCGTTGAAGGCGGCACCGAACGTTCGCGCCCGAGTGATTTACGACCAGCCGACCGAGGAGGATACCGCCGAGGGGAATTTCGACCGGATCGGGACTGTCACGACGGAGCTCCTGCGGGAGTGGACTCCCGGGGCCAATGCCGACTATTACTTCTGTGGGCCCAAGCCCTTCATGCAGCAGATTTATGGCGGGCTGAAGGAGCTTGGGGTCGACGAGGCGCAGATC
>CAYWXT010000105.1:0-17540 GCA_964462125.1 uncultured Pirellulaceae bacterium
TCTCGTGGGCAGCGGGATTGAGGGTGGACTGGGACACTCCTGCTCGCCGATAGCGGACAGGCGAGCGAGCACAACATCGCGAAGCCGTTCCCAGGCGACCGCTCAGGTAAATGGCGAGCTTGTGCAGCGGAACATCACGTTCTTATCCGGGGAGATCTGCACAGTCTGGTCGAGGCCAGACGTCGCTCCAGCCAATAGGCCTTGCCCGAAACCCCGGAACGCGGTAAGGCAACTCGCCGCGGCTACCCGATTACCCCATGTTCGGAACGTCAGTTAAGTATTGAATTGCCGAATCGATTTGACTTCGATCGTGCTCATACTCAGGATGCTCCCTGATCAGTTTCAGTGCAGAAATCAACGCACGCCGTTGCTCCTCTGTCAAAAGTTGCCGCCAACCCTCCGGGTGCTGTTCGGTTCGGAACAGCCGATCGATAAAGCCGTAGGGGTGTCGATCGTTGAGTTCAGCAATAAGAAATGCTGGCAGATGAAAAACAAACCCCTGCGAGTCGAAAAACGACGGTGCAACATTGCACCGCTCAAGATCTGCGTGCGAGATGCGTCTCCAATCTTCTTTCTCGTCGCGGACACGAAGCTGTCGGAGCTCCTCATCGGATGCGTAGTCATCCAATCCGCTGGCTTGATAAAGACCGATTCCGTCACCCAAACGAGTGTTTGCGAACGCGGTCGTGATTTCGGTAATGACATCGTCGACCTTGGGAGCGAAGTGCTGGACCCAAAAGGAAAACGCGTCGACTAGCCGTTGATCTCGCGTTTGGTCTCGCAACTGCTCGACATCGAGCTTGTCAATTCGAAAGCAGCGGTTGTCTGGCATCGGGATAGTTCACTGTTCTCGCGATGGGGTAACGTCCGCGATGTGCGGGCGGCAGGAGTTGACCAACCGTTCGTGAGCGGCGACCACCGCTGCTCCGTCATCATCGCATGGTTACCCGCGATTCCGTGGCACCATTGTCGTGAGCCGATACGCGACGCAACCATAGGCGACCGTGGACACCACTGCAATGAAAAGCATCGCCTCGGCGGCAAGTATACCGAAACCGATCGGGTACTCTAGTCCGACAGTCTGGCGGTCGAAAAAGTCGTGTGGCAATCGTCGCCAATAGAACGAGAAAGTGACGCCGAATAGGAACGCCCAAGCAACCGCAATTGGGTAGTGGGCAATCGTTGCCGTTCGCCACGACAAATTGAATCGCCAGTGGACCATCGCCGTCAGCAAGGTTGGAAACGCGAGAGCCACATAGATCGCACCGTATTCGCGTAGTGCGACAGACAAGTTGGCGATCATGAAGTGAACGGCAACCAACGTCGTTGCAGCGACCAAGTCGAGTAGGGTGAATCGTCGCATCCATATCCAGCGTTGGCGTTCGTCAATTCCAGTCGGATAACGGCCAGCGATGCCCAGGCCGGCGCGACCGATCATCCACGTCGAAACGGTCTGTCGGTGGCTCCGTGTCAATCGCTTTGTTACTTGCGTTTGGCGATTCTTAGAGCCAGTGCGGTCGGAGATCCCAAAAAGTAGCGTTTGACCCGTTTGCAGTGATCCATCCTGAGCTATTTACCCAGCGAGAGTCTTCAAATATAGGCCGGTTCCCATTCCTGCTGTTGCCGTCCCACAGCGTTATGTGTCCGGATGCTCCTGAGACATTGAGAAAGATGATGCCTTGTCGGTATCGCGTGATTGGATTCCGAGGGTCAATCGAAGTGCCGGCACCGAATCTCGTTGTCTTTATGTAGTCTCGTAATTCTGCCGCGTTAACTGGTAGTTTCCGTTTTGTAGTTTCATCAACCCAAGTGTGTGGTGTCTTGAAACGAGAAAACGTCCAGCCGACCGATTGCAATGCCGTTGAAACACGAATCGCGCACGAACCGCGACCTCCGCGATCTGATTTTCCGTAGTCACTCTTATACCAACCAGCAGGTAGATTGGCCCCCCTCGTAGCGTAAGCTTGCTTGAGCGTGTCAAACCGCATAGGGGCTTTGATCTGTCGATCGCAAAGCGTCAAGAACTGATTCAGCCATGACTTCGCGGTTGACGACATCGAAGACGATGATGATAGCTTGCGTAGATCATTCCGTTCCGTCGCTGTGATCCCTTTCTTACCGTCGAGCGTGCTCGCAAGAATATCCAAAAATTCATTGTCGCTGATTTTGCGGTCGGCCAAGGCACGACGGAGGCTGTCTCGAACGGACTTGTCCTTCATCTGTGATGCTCGTACGCCCATAAGCCAATGCTCCAAATTGAAGATTATAGTCCAAATAACGACCAAAATCAGCCGGTTGCGGCGGTTGATTCACAATTCCAAATTCGGCAGCGACCGCAACTCGGCTGCATTTTCTTGTTCTGCGGCTGTCGCGTTCGAACTGTTCGCGCGCCATGCACCAAGTTTACATGGTTCGTGGACGCTTGAAATACAGGAACCATGTTACAAGAGCACATCCCAGGAGCAATCCAACTGCACCGACGAGCAGAACTGCACCCGCTGTATTGTTGGTCTGTTGCGTGTCGTTCAGCAAGTGGAGCCCATAGATGAATAAACCTAAAGGAGCGAGAAATCCGAATGCAAGCACGAACTCCAAATACCAACCGTTCCGAATGGCCAGGTAAAACCATAGGGCGGCGGCAAGCAGCACTGGTATCGACGCCCCAACATGTCCCCGGAGAAGCGTAGCGGCAATTGCCACCATCAGTAATGCCGTGGTGGCGGCAATCGCGAGCAGCCGTGACGCTGGACGTTTATGGACGCCGCCCTTGGTCTCGGAATCGTGTGGACTGTTCATGCGATTTCCTGTTGCCGAGGTCTTTGCCGCAGAACTTGTTTCTCAGCGGTCGCTCCTGTGAGATCGGGGGAGAGGCGGCTATTCTCGCCGGTTACAACTTCGGTACAACGGGTGTCACCCACGTATTCTCGCTGGTTCGGCGGGGTGTTCTCGCCGGTCGGTGAGATCGCATCGACGCGTATTCTCGCCGATTCACACAGCCCATGTCAACCAATAGGGGGGAGCGAGGGCCTGCCTCCGGAGGCTCGGAGCGATCGTGGGTTCCGTGACGGGCGGAGCTTGACCCGCAAGGAGGATCGGCGAGTCAGATACCTCGATTGGCGAGCCGGAGATCGAAATCGGAGACGCGGAGGATCCGAGCCGGGGCCAGCGACACGGCCAAACAGGGATCCAAGAAACTCCTGCTTGATCAACGAGCCCGGGGCGGTACCGTCCTCCGTCCCGCACTGATGGCGGCTTACAAGTACAAGTCGGCTGATCGGCCCCTGAACGTAGCCGTGCTCTCTGACGGGATGACGGAAGTCCGCGAACAGGCCGAACTGCTCTTCTCGATCCAGGATGCTCCGTCTGGAACGCGCGTTTTTTGCATCGGCATTGGGAATAAAACCAACCGCCCGTTGCTCAAGCAATTGGCCGAGGACGCTGGCGGACTCGCTGCCTTCATCTCGCACCAGAATGATTTTGCTCGCCGGGACCGGGGCACGCTCACCTGGATCGGAAGCTTTCTAGAGGTTTGGCGTCACGGGCGTGAACGTATCCAAATCTTCTGTGCCAGGAATGAGTGTTGTGTTGATCATGAAGATGGTCGCCATGTTTCTCGATTCATCCGTGTCGGCGCTGTAGGGCTTGGGGGAGGCGATGCACATCGTTTCATCGGGAGCGAGTGTGCTGCTGACGTGAATGGAGCTGGCTCTAACATTCGGTACTTGAACGACCACGTCCTCTTCTGGATCACTGGAAGATCGAAGCGGCAAGTTTGCTAACTGGACGTCTCCGATGGTCGATTCGGTCAAGCTACAATCCAGTTCGACCGTCCCGTCTTCCGTGGCTTCCGCCTTGAGCCGAATCGTCCAACCGTCATCGACGACGTCAATGACCGGCTGCAAAGCATGCGCGAAGTCGCCTCGAACAATTTCGACATTGGTCACAAAAGGTCGCCGAACAACATCGCTGACAGTTACCGACTGGCCGTTGAACAATGTCAGTTTCGGTGCATGCAAAACGTCGTATCTCGGATGGCTGTTGCAACGCTTGATGAACTGTTCGCTCACCTGTTTGCCTGCTTTTGTCGCCAACGCCGGCCGCCGTTGCCCGGTTGAGCCCAATGACCGGCCAAAGTTGGGTTCGTCTTCGAAGACGGCACGTGACGGATCTCGCTCGGCCTCGGTATCTGACGACCGCCACTGAGGGCTCCCGCGAAAGGCCTCCACTTGCCCAGAGCTCCAATCGAACTCGCGAACAAGTGCCATGTCGGACGTCACAATGCAGCACTCGATGGCAAGCTGCCAAGGGCCACTCCGGACAAACGCGTCCAACATCGCTCGACACCGCCGCTCTTGATCGGAAGAAAGGGTGGCGTGGAGGATGCCATCGCGAATTTCGGCGCCTCCCGCATCATCCCATGCCAAATAGTGGATCAGGAAACGCTCGGCATTGATTCCCGGTTGCATTTCTCTCGCCTTCTTGATCGCCGCATGCACGTCGAATTCCACTTGCCCGGCCTCCGGTTTGGCTTCGACAGCAGAGCGAGGACCGATGTCTGCGCGATCGAGCGTATCTTGAATGTATGCATCGGTGTTCCGAACGGGGTAGGCGGGCTTAACAACTTGTGCGTCCGTCAACCCGGTTGCAACAACGCCGAGTAGCAGCGACGTCATGATGATCCGCATCCGCCAAGAGCTGCCGCGGAAATCCGCACGGAGACTCTCCACCCTTCGCCTCAGACCACGATGTGAAGCCATCGCCATCAGACCAACGACTTCAGGACGATCGGATGAAGAGTTACATTCGGCGTAGCGAAGCAAAAGTCGACCGTAATCTGCGACTGACGTGGGGCGAATCGATCGCGTCACCACGTCGTCGGCAGCGTGCTCGACGTAGCACTGGAGCTTTGAAAGCGCCATCCAAGACAAGGGGTGGAACCAATGGAGCGCGCGCACAACGTTTGCGATGCACAGAACCATCGCGTCTCGACGCTTCACGTGGGCGAGTTCGTGTCTTAGTACCCAAGTCAGCTCTTCATCGGTCAATCGCTCTTTCCAGTCCACCGGAAGGCACAGCACGGGCCGCCAGATCCCGAAGATGGCCGGCGCCGAGATCATCTGCACTTGTTTGATCGGGGGACGACGTGAGACTCCCAGCGAATCACAGATACGATGAGCCGTGTCAATGACCCCCTGGTCCTGAATCGAAGGACAATTCCTGAGCTGCAATGCAAAGCGGCAATACGAAACAGAGCCCCGGATGATCATCCCCAGTGCAATGATGAACCAGGTCCAGATGGTTACGTTTGCAGCGATGCGATGCCAGTCAGGGCTCAACTTTCCAGTATTGGATTGTCCGTCGTGCGCAAGTGAATCATTGGTAATCCTCATCGCGGTCGTTGCACTCGCCGCGGAACGCCAACGGCGTAGGTCAGTGTCATCACCGGTGACGCGTCCTCGTGAGTCCGAAGGCCTGTCCACTCCTCGGAGATGCGCTGCAAATCCCCTCGCGCTGGCCACAGTTTGATCGACAGTGTTTGCCATGCTGATCGGCGAAGAAACAGAGACCGGCAGAAGCAGCCTGGCGATCACGACCATCCATAATAGACAGTGGTATCGAGCGGGGATACGTCTGCGCAACAGAACGTCCAATGCCAGCGCCAATGCGAACAGCGGCAATGCTTTCCATGCCGCAATGCTGATCCAATGGAGCCCCGTTCCCACCACTGCCGTCCATTCGTCAATCATTGCTTGAATCCTTTCTGCCATGAGTCTTTGAGTCGAGTAGGTCGCGGAGCTGATCCAATTCGTCGGCCGTTAACTTGGACGTGTTAACGAGGTGCAGCAGCGCCGGGACGGCATTCCCATTGAAGACGCGATTGAGAAACGAGCGACTGGCACAGCGCACACATTCACTGCGTCGGACGGCGGCTCGATAGCGATACTTCTTCCCAACCTGCTCGGTCGCGAGTGCCCCCTTCTTCACCAGCCGATGGAGCATCGTTTTCACGGTGGCGTCCGACCAGTCATGGGGCGTGCCGAGGGCATCGATCACATCGCTCGCATCCGTCGGTTCGGAATCCCAAATGAAATTCATTACGAACCATTCGGCGTCAGATAACTGCATCGGGCTCTCTCTTGACGATCGGAACCGCTGAAGATTACATCCGTAAACGGTCGCGTGACAAGCCCACTTGCGGACATCTGACATCTTTTCGGGGAACTTGTTTCCGGACGAGTCCCTATCGGGGCTCCTGTTGACGCTTCGCTGCCGAGCGAATATTTTTGCGGACGATCGAGGTGTCGGCGGGAGGTGTGATCCCGTCGAAGAATAGGGAAAACGGTGCAAATCCGTTGCGGCCGGCGCCGCTGTAACCGGAGACGAAAGCTGTACATGCCACTGCGGAAACGCGGGAAGGCGCAGCCAGTAGGGTTGATTCGGAAGCCAGAAGACCTGCCTCAGATTGGTTTTGTGAAGAGTTCCTCTGGGCTCTCATCATTGCGGACGGCTGCCGTTTAACGGGGGGCGTGCTGTCGCAGGAAATGAATGCGAATGTTCTCCGCCTGGGCAGACATGAGCATCAAGGCCATGGACATCCATGGCGAGAAGGTGATCTGCAATGCCGAAATTTCTTGGGCGTCGGTGCGTCGCCGTCGTGCTGCTGTTGACGCTGGCACCGCTCGCACGAGGTGCCAAGCTGTTCGGTGTCGTGTCCGACCGTTCAGCCCCCGCGGTTGTGGCGGCAGCGCGGGATTTTCACGATGACTTTCCCGCGCACGAGCTGGTGCTCCGCACCCCAGAACAGCTGGCCGGTCTAACCGATGCGGCGATCATGGAACTTTGGGAGGATGCCGACGCGTTGCTCTTTGGCGCCGTCTTCGGCGAAGCGGCCCCCCGATTGCTCCGCTTGCTGGAGACCGACCCTCCCCCCTCGGCTGCGACGATCTTTGCGGTTTCCAGCGATCGGCGGTTGGCGCGAGCCAGCCGTTTTGATGGCGATCACCCTTTGAGCGAACTCGACCAAGAGGCCCTGGATGGCATTACGAGTCAACCGCCGGCAGGCGAGTCGCTGTCGCAGCACTTCGCGACACTCATCACCGCCTACCCCGATCAAGTGAAGTGGTTGCGAGGTCGTCACTATTGGCAGGCGCGTGGAAGCGACAACCTGCGCGGGCTACTCGGTTGGCTGCTGCTCTCCGGCGCCGAGGCGGAGAATGTTTCTGCCCCGGCCGAGCGGGCTGCGGTCCGTTTTTACCGGGACGGCCGAACGATCTCCGCCGCATCGCTCGACGAGGCGCTCGAGAGCGACCGTGCCGCGGGCCTCGTCGTTGTCGTCGACTATGACACGGGTGACCAGAGTGGAAAGCGTGAGGTGCATGACGCGCTGAGTGATCAGATCCAGGCCCAGGGACTTGACTGCGTCTCGGTGTTTGCCCAGTGGGGCGCGGCCAGCGTCGAGGCGGTCGAGTCGTTGGCGACGCGAGTGGACCAGCCTCGTCTAGCCGCAATGGTGATTCTGCAGGACTTTGTCGTCGGCGGTGGTGAACATCGCCAGCAGGCGGACGAGGCGTTTGAGAAACTCGGCGTGCCGGTGCTGAAGGCGATCCGATTGACCGAGCGAACCGAGGTCCAGTGGCGTCTGTCGCCCGATGGCCTGCCCTGGGACAGTGTGCATTATCGCCTAGCGATGCCGGAGCTGCAGGGGCAGAGTCAGCCGATCGTGGTGGCGGCGACAGAGCCGCCGCAGATCGACCGACTGACCGGAATTCAACTGCGTCTCCTTCACCCGATCGACGACCAGATCGCCGACGTGGCCAAGCGTTTGGGCAACTGGCGGTCGCTTCGGACGACCGACAACGCTGATAAGAAAATCGGCATCATCTTCTACAACCATCCGCCAGGTCGCCACAATATCGGTGCGGATAATCTGAACGTGGTCGATTCGCTCTTTGATCTGCTGCATGAACTGAGCGAGCGTGGTTACACCGTCGGTGAGCTGCCTACATCGCCGGAAACGCTGCTTGAGATGTTGCAGGACCGTGCGGTGAACCTGCCGGAAAATCGCCAGGAACTCGCCGCGATGCGTGAGCGGGTCACGACCGTTCCCGCTGTCCAGTACACGCGGTGGTTTGAGACGTTGCCCGAGTCGGTTCGCCGCGAGATGGCCGACGGACCCTTGGCGGCGTTGATCCCGCAGGTGCGGCAAGCGTTCGACACCGACGAGGTCGCGATCGCGCGTCAGTTGATCCAGCGCCGGATCACGGACATCCGGCACATGCTCGAGGGGACGCAACATCGCTCGCAGCCTCGCGCCCTGAATCTATTGGACCAGCTCGAAGCCGCTTATGGCGAGGTCATGGAAGGAGACGCCGATTGGGCGGCGATTGAACAGCTGACCGCCGCGCTCACCCGCACCGGTATCGAAGCCTTGAGCGGGTGGGGTGAACCGCCGGGTCACCTCATGACACATCAGGAGGAATTGTTGTTGCCGGGAATTCGGTTCGGCAACGTCTTTGTTGCTCCGCAGCCCCCGCGTGGCTGGGAACTTGACGAGGAGTTGCTGCACGCGAACACCACCTTCCCACCACCGCATCAATACCTCGGTTTCTACCACTGGCTGCGCGATGACTTTGGCGCCGATGCGCTGGTGCATTTTGGGCGGCATTCGACCTACGAATTTTTGCCGGGACACCGTGTCGGGTTGACCCGCTCGGACTACCCCATGATTGTCGCCGGTGAGCTGCCGGGGATTTATCCCTACATCGTCGATGGGGTCGGGGAGGGCATTCAGGCGAAACGTCGCGGTCTGGCCGTGGTGGTCGATCACCTCACCCCACCCCTGAGCAGCACCCCACTGTACGATCGGTTGCTCGAACTTCGTCAACTGGTCGAGACGTACGAAGCGGGGTCCAGCGGGGCGCAGGAAACACCCACGCAGCAGCGGATCATCGGTGAGATTCGACGGTTGGTCGACGAACTCGACCTGACGCAGGCGCTGGTGGCCGGCATGGGCGACGTCCTCGATCAACGGGGCATTACCTTCGCCCAGGTCGAGGGCAATCTGTTGGTGCATGAAGTCGGTCACTACCTCACGAAATTGCAGGAAGACTTCATGCCGATGGGGCTGCATGTCTTCGGTCGGCCCTGGGATCAAGAAGCCATCGACACGATGATCGAATCGATCGGCGAGTCTGCTGGCGAGCCGACGCGACATCGATTGACGATCTCGCCCCGGCGCGAGATGGATGCCCTGCTGGCCGGCCTGGAGGGGCGATTCGTCGCCCCCGGCAACGGCAACGATCCGGTGCGTTCCCCGGAGGTTTTGCCGACCGGCCGCAACTTTCACGCTCTGAACAACAGCCTGATTCCGACCAAGCTGGCGTGGAAACTCGGTTCGGAGATGGCCGAGCAGGCGAGGGAGGGCAATCCAGAGCACGGCAGCGAGGCGGTGGTGCTGTGGGCCTCCGATACGGTACGGGACGACGGGGCGATGGTCGCCTTTGGGCTAAACATGTTGGGAATCGAGCCGCAGTGGAACAGCCGCGGCATTTTGCAGGGCATCGCGCGGATGGATTTGCCCGCGGGACGTGACCGCCGCGACGTCGTCTTCACCACCTCGGGGCTGTTTCGCGATCTCTACCAGAACCTGCTGGTTTGGCTTGATCGCGCCGTATTGCTGGCGCTGGACGCATCGTCCGAGACGATTGTGGCCGAGCATCCCGAGCTGCAGTCCGCCCTTGCCGCGGCACTGGCGCCGCTGGACCAATGGCGGGACCCGGGTAGCGAGCCGATTGAGACCAATCGCGTCGCGCAACACTGGATCGCCACGGCGGCTGCGGCGCTGCAGGAAGGGGACGATCCGATCCAAGCTGGACGGCTGGCGGCGTTCCGCATTTTCGGAGATGCTCCGGGTGCCTATGGCGCCGGGGTCAACCGGCTGGTTGAACGCTCTGGAGCTTGGCAGAGGCGCGACGAGATCGCCGACGCCTATCTGCAGCGGATGGGCCACGCATACGGCGATGGCGCTGACGGCGAAGCGACTCAAGCGGCCTTCAAAAACGCATTGAACGACGTCCGGCGAACCTACCTCGGCCGCGCATCGAACCTATACGGTCTGCTTGATAATAACGATGCCTTCGACTACCTCGGCGGCCTCAACCTGGCGGTGGAGCGTGTCAGCGGCAACGCGCCGCGAAACCGTGTTGTCGATCTATCCGATTCCGATCGGCCCAGCGTCGAACCTCTCGAACGGGCGGTCCTTGCTGAACTCCAAGGCCGCTATCTGAATCCCGCCTGGATCCAACCGCTGATGAATCACGGCTACAGTGGCGCGCGGACCATGGGGTCGCAGTTTTTTGAGAATTTCTGGGGCTGGCAAGTGACCAATCCCGAGATGATCACCGACGGCATGTGGCAGGAAATCCAGTCGGTCTATATCGATGACAAATACGACCTTGGTGTCGATGAATTCCTTCGCGAAGATTCCAACAGCCACGTTCGCGCCAACATGTTGGCGGTAATGCTCGTGGCGATGCAAAAAGGTTTTTGGAACGCCGAGTTGGAAACGAAAGAACAGATCGCTCGCGAGTTTGCCGAGTTGGTCGCCGACCACGGGTTGCCCGGCAGCGGCCACACGCGGCCGGATCACCCGATGCTGGACTGGATCGAGCCCCAGCTTCCAGCGGAACTGAGCGAGCGTCTGCGTGAAATCCGGCTGGCCGCCCAGGTCAGCAAACCGGAACCGCCGACAGATCCCAGCGTCGTCCGCGAAATTGAAACGGCCCAGGAAGATTCATCGCCAGAATCGCCGCCGCCCGCTTTGACGGAGCGGGGCAAGCATCCGGCTCAAGAGTCCTCACGGAACTGGACCGCCTTCGTTGCTCCTATCGTCGTTGTTCTGCTTTTAACCGGCGGTCTGCTTGCCGGCGCACGGGGAGGGAGGCGACGCTAAGCGGCGCCGTGCCATGTCTGACCTGAACTTAATCTCCATCGCCCACCAATTTGTTCGCTGGCTGCTGGTCCCCACCGTCGGCCTGCTGCTGGTGCTCGTCTTGGTCGCGATCTGGGAAGCCGGAATCCTGATCGGCGAACGCTGCAGGGGTTTGCGGATGATGCGCCAGCAGGGTGATTGGCAGGCATTGCAGCGGTACGGTCGCCTGCGAATCGAACGTGCCGACATTCTCGCCCGCGTCGCCCCGATGCTCGGTCTGATGGGCACCTTGATCCCGCTGGGCCCCGGCATCGCCGCCCTTTCCCGCGGTCAGTTCGACGTGCTCGCCGACGCCGTCAGCATCGCCTTTGACACGACCGTCATCGGGTTGGCTGTCGGGATTCTCGGGTTCATCATCGGGCGGCTACGACGGCGCTGGTACGACGCCATCTTGGACGCCTGGGAATTCGCGCAGCCGACCGTGGGTGATCCCGATCCGCGGGCTCCGAATGCTTCGACAGAGCACCACCAGCAGCCGGGGGCATCATGAGCAGGCGAGCCTGGGGTTGTTCACGTTTCGACGCGGCGGACGACGAACCGCTCGCGGCGATGTCGAACTTGGTCGACATCATGCTCGTGTTCGCCTGCGGACTGATTGCGGCGCTGGCGGCGCAGCAGCAGGCGCCGTTGCGGCACCGTGGCGGGCAGCAGCAGGTCGTTGAGGGGCGTGAAATCCCGGATGTCCCCTCCGGGGTCGGGGAGCTCGGCAGCGGCTATCAAGCCATGGGTCGAGTCTATCGTGACTCCCAGTCGGGCAAGATGGTGCTCATCGGGCCGAGCGAGCAGGACTAGTTCCGCTGGCTCCTCCGTTGACGCTTCGCGGCCGACCGAATATCTTCAGGGACGATCGAGGTGTCGGCGGGAGGTGTGATCCCGTCGAAGAATAGGGAAAACGGTGCAAATCCGTTGCGGTCCCGCCGCTGTAACCGGAGACGAACGCTGCACATGCCACTGCGGAAACGCGGGAAGGCGCAGCCGGTAGGGTTGATCCGGAAGCCAGAAGACCTGCCTCTGATTGGTTTTTCAAAGAGTTTCCTCCCGGGTGTCGGTGGAATCACAGTGTCAGTGATCGCTGCGACGCAACGGTCCATCCCGCCGGTTTGTTATGCCTCCGGTGCCCCTATCGGATGCCTGAAGCGACCGCGGACGACATTGCCCCGGCTCTGATTCGTCACGAGGCGGCTCTTTTGTCGGCCTGCGCCCGAAGCGGCGTAGAGAGCAACGAGGAGTTTGCAGTGCCGCGTTCTTCTGATCATCGTGTCGCGCTGCGCCGCGGTTTTACGCTGGTCGAGTTATTGGTCGTTATCGCGATCATCGGGGTCTTGGTGGGATTGTTGTTGCCCGCCGTCCAGGCGGCCCGTGAAGCGGCGCGCCAGATGAGCTGCAAAAACAATCTTCGGCAAATTGGCTTGGCCTGTCACATGTACGCCAACGCGAACGCAGACTATTGGCCGCCTGCTGCCGACACAACCAACAATCGGCGTTGGTTTGGCGCACGCGATTCAAGCGAAGATCTCTATGACGCGCGCCGAGGTCCGCTTTCGCCCTATTTCGAGAGCAACGAAGGACTCAAGCGTTGTCCCTCATTTGGGAACTATTCCCAAGATTCAGAGAACTCCATTTGCAACGGAAACGCGGCGGCCTTTGAAGCTGGAAGCGGCGGTTACGGCTACAACCACTACTACGTTGGCGGGACCTGGTATTTGTATGGCTGGGCATCTCCTCGGTCGCGGCTACAGACGTCGAACATGCGTGACATCGAGGCGTTGAGCCAAACCGTGGCGTTTGCCGACACGGCGTTCACCTGCGGTTCGCCCGAGTCCTTCGCGATCGAGTACGGGTTTCTTGAGCCTCCTTTTTTTGTCAATGGGCCTCATCCGCTGCTATCACCGGCAACACCCTGGCGCGCCAATCCGTCCATTCATTTCCGCCACGGTGGGACGACGGCCAACGCGCTGTGGTGTGACGGGCGGGTGACGGTGGCCGCGATGTCTGGGACCGCTGACGGGAGCAGTTACTACGGGGGGCAACCGAGCGATCTGAATGTCGGTTGGTTCGGGCCCATGGACAGTAATGTGTTGTTCGACGTTCGAGGGAAGTTACCGTCTGACATGGGAGGCGTGCGGTGAAACTTAATATCACTTACTCGATTTTAGGTATTTGCTTGCTGGTCGCGTTCTCGACCGGATGCGGGAAAAACGAACCCGACGTGATTTCGATTCCAGATCCCTACGTCACGGTGATTGGCTTGGACGGTGAGAAGCGATCCATTCAGAGTGCCGAGTTGTATGACCCGCAGACGGGGCGTCCAGCCGTCCAAAGTGTCCTGGCGATTGATCGGGAATCGAATCGCCGGGAGTTTGTTGACTTGGATCAGCTGTCGGCAGAGGCGCAGATGGACGCTCGTTACATCCTGGTGACCGACGATTCGGCAGATCCAGATCCGCCGGAATCCGATCACCGCTGAGCAATCAAACCACCCGCGGAGAAGCTGGTGGAAATTATGGGGTACGTTCGACCAAAGCGAGAGAGCACGGTGCCGGCAAAGACATTGATGATCCAGGGAACAGCGTCATCGGCTGGCAAAAGCTTGCTGACCGCCGCGTTGTGTCGCGTCTTCGCACGCCGCGGCGTGCGAGTGGCACCGTTCAAAGCTCAGAACATGTCAAACAATGCCATGGTGTGTTGCGGCGGCGCGGAAATCGGACGTTCGCAAGCACTCCAGGCACTGGCGGCGCAAGTGCCCGGTCATCCAGACATGAACCCGGTTCTGCTAAAGCCCGAGGGCTATAACCGCTCGCAAGTGATCGTCAATGGGAAATGCTGGGACACGCTCACTGCCGGAGACTATTACGAACGCAGGGAGCTTCTCTGGCCACGGGTGACTGCGGCACTCGACCGACTTCGCGATTCCTATGATTTGATAATCATGGAGGGAGCCGGCAGCCCGGCGGAGCTGAATCTCGCGGAATTTGAAATCGTCAATATGTCTGTTGCCCGGTATGCGCAGTCACCCGTCGTTTTGGTCGGCGACATTGAGTGTGGTGGCATTTTCGCGCAACTTCTGGGCACGCTTTGGCTCTTGGATCCCGCGGACCGAGGTCTCATTGCGGGACTGGTCGTCAACAAGTTTCGGGGGGACCTGCGTCTGTTCGACCGCGGTGTGGAAATACTCGAGCAACGCGGCGGCGCGCCGGTACTGGGAGTGATGCCATGGGTTGAGAATATCATGCTTCCGGAAGAAGATAGCCTCGGGTTACCCAGCCCTACGGCGCACCCCTGCGCGATCGCCGACCCATTGCTTGACATCGCGGTCGTCCGCTTGCCGCACATTTCGAACTTTGATGACTTCGATCCGCTGGGTCGTGAGTTGGGCGTACGACTCCGTTACGTTCGGACGCTCGCGGATCTCGGTCGTCCTGCGGTCGTCATTTTGCCCGGAACGAAAAACACGCTGGAGGACCTGAGCTGGCTGTGGCACATCGGCATCGCCGCGCGGATTTATCAGCTGGCCGAGCAGGGGACCGCGGTGGTCGGCATCTGTGGGGGTTACCAGATGCTGGGGCGTACTTTGAATAATCCGCACCGTGTCGAATCCGACACAGTCTCAGCCAGCGGGTTGGGATTGCTACCAGTCGATACGGAGTTTGCCGTTGACAAACAAACGCATCAAGTTCGAGCCGAGGTGGTGGACGACACAATTGCTCCCGGCACCGAAGGTGAATTTCTATCGGGTTACGAAATTCACACGGGCGCGACGAACGCGACAACGGGCTGGCTTAAACTTTTTCGCTCGACCGGTGCCGGTCGACGCGAGTTCAGCGACGGGGCCAGGTCAGCGGACGGACGGATTTGGGGATCCTATGTTCATGGTTTATTCGACAACAACGATTTTCGCCGGATGTGGTTGAAGACGCTCGGCGTGGATTCGCCATCGGAGCCGTCGGGCGATCAATTCGCGTCCGACGAGGTGAATGCATCGTTGGAGCGGCTGGCCGATGCGGTGGAAGCCCACCTCGACGTTCGCAAACTTGAATCCGTCATCTGGAACCAAAGGCAGCGACAGCATTGTCCAACGAAATAGATCGCAAGCATCAAGAGCGAATGGTCCGCGTCAATGAGGCGTACGAACGGAAGTTGGCCGCCGCCAGCGAGGAGAAAGGGCTGGTCATCGTGCACACGGGGGCTGGAAAAGGCAAATCGACCGCTGCCTTTGGGATGGCCGTCCGTGCCCTTGGTCAGGGCATGAAGGTCGGTATCGTGCAGTTCATCAAGGGCGCCATTCCCACTGGCGAAGCCGCCTTCTTCAATCAACTCGACCTGCCCGTGGAAATGTATACCCTTGGCGAGGGCTTCACCTGGAAGACCCAGGACCGTCAACGTGATATCGCCACGGCGGAACGAGGCTGGGCCAAGGCGGTCGAACTGATTCGCGATCCCAGTTTCGGCATGGTGATTCTCGATGAATTGAACATTGCTTTGAAATACGACTACCTGTCGCTCGAGAAAGTCCTCGCGGAGCTTTCAGGAAAGCCCCGGATGCTGCATGTCGTGATCACCGGCCGAAATGCCAAAGCGGAGTTGCTCGACGCGGCCGATCTGGTATCTGAAATGAAGCTCGTCAAACATCCGTACCGTAACGGCATCAAACCCCAGCCGGGAGTCGAATTTTGAACGCGTCAATCAGGATCGCCGACAGCGACATCTGGCAGCACCTGGACCAACTGACCAAACCGCCTCGAAGTCTGGGGATGCTGGAACAGTTGGCGGCTCGGTTGTGCGCGGTGCAGCAGACGCTGGCCCCGGTGACCAAGCCTCGTCGCGCGGTGTTGTTCGCGGCCGATCATGGCGTGGTGGCAGAAGGTGTCTCGGCGTGGCCCGCGGAGGTCACCGGACGGATGATCGACAACATTCGCGAGGGCGGCGCGGCGTCGAGTGTGCTCGCCGAGACCACGGGAACCGAGTTGAGGCTGGTCGACGTGGGGGCAATCTCCGGCGGACTGGAGCTCGCCAGCCCGGCTGCGAGGATCGCGTATCGACAGGAACGGATTCGCCACGGCTCGAGAAATTTGGCTCGAGAGCCAGCACTCAGCGACGACGAGTTCGAACGAGCTATGCAGATCGGTCGGGAGGAAGCGGCCCTGGCCGATCGCGATGGCGTGACCGTCGTCGCCTGTGGCGAAATGGGGATCGGCAACACCACGTCAGCCGCATGCCTGGGGATGCTGCTGGCGGACATTCCCTTGGAACAAGCGGTGGGCCGGGGTGCCGGGGCCGATGACGACATTTTCCGCACCAAGCAACAGGTGGTCCGCTCGGCCGTCGGGCGAGTTCGTGGGGCGAACGTCACGACATCGCAACGGGCCATCGCATCGGTCGCCGGGTTGGAGATCGCGGCGATGGCGGGATTCTTTCGGGCAGCGCACGATCGCGGGATGACGATCTTGCTGGATGGCTATGTCACCACGGCAGCGGCGTTGATTGCCGAGACGCTCGCTCCGGGATGCGCCGGTTCGATGATCGCCTCCCATTTGTCCGCCGAGCCGGGTCACCGTGGAGCGCTGCGCGTGCTGGGGCTGTCGCCGTTTTTGACCTGGGACTTGCGGCTCGGCGAAGGGACCGGCGCTTTGTTACTGACGCCACTGCTCGACGCGGCCGCTGCGATGTGTGGGCAGATGCGCACCCTGGCTGATTTGGGCATCTCACCGGAGGTCAAGCGATGAGTGATTCCAGTCGCCTGGTTCCACCCGCGACCTCACCGCGCGCTGCGACGGATCGGAGCCTTGCCGCAAAGTACTGGGGAGCATGGATCGCGGCGATTCAGTTTCTGACCCGCGTTCCCATGTCGTCTGCGGCACCCGCGACGGAGTCGCTGCGCAGGGCACCGCTATTTTTTCCGTTGGTCGGGACGCTCATCGGCGGCTTCACCGCCGGCCTACTCTGGCTGACGGGTCTGTTATGGCCGGCATGGCTAGCGGTGATCCTGGCGCTTGCAGCCGAGCTTTGGCTGACCGGTGCGCTCCACGAGGACGGCGTGGCCGATTTTTGCGACGGTATGGGTGGTGGCTGGAACCGGGAAAAGATCCTGGAGATTTTCAAAGACAGCCGAGTTGGAACCTACGGAATACTCGGCCTCGGTTTCGCGGTCGCCCTGCGTGCTGGCAGCCTGGGGATTGTCGTCTCGCAGTTCGGCTACGAGGGATGGCTTTACTGGGCGGCGGCCTTGGTGGCCAGTGCCGCGGTGGGGCGGTGGATGATGGTGTTGGCCATGGTACTGATGCCACCGCTGGCACAGCGTGAGAGCTTGTCCCGAGACGTTGCCGGTAGCGTTTCTTGGCGCTGCTTCATCGTCAGCGGCTTGGGGGCCAGCCCGGCGATTGCTCTGTTTGCGTACCTGATGCCGATCCATGCCATGCTCGCGTGCGGGGTGGTCGCCGCAGCCATGCTGGTGCTGACGTCGCTGATTCGCCACAAACTCGGAGGGATCACCGGCGATTGTTTGGGCTTTCTCGGATACGTGTCGCAGGTTCTGATATTGCTCTCCGCAGCG